>JBILKP010000162.1:0-6112 GCA_044376625.1 Gemmatimonas sp.
CCCGGTCTCCCGCGGCACCCCGCGCCACCGCGTCCACGCTCCGGCACCCCGCCCGCACCGGGCACCCGCCGCACTTGGGCGCCCGCGCCGTGCACACCAGCGCCCCCAGCTCCATCAAGGCCTGGTTGTGCGTCCAGGTGCTCCGCCCCGTCCGTGGCAGCAGCTGCTCCGCAATCGCCCACAGCGCCTTGAGCCCGCGCCCCGACTTGGGCGCCACCTCCGGCGCAAACACCCGGTGCAGCACGCGCGCCACGTTGGTGTCCACCAGCGCGGCCCGCTTCTCATAGGCGAACGACGCCACCGCCCCCGCCGTGTACGCCCCCACCCCCGGCAAGGCGCGCAGCGCCGCCGGGTCGTCGGGGATGGCGCCCCCCGCGGCGGTCACCTGCCGCGCCAGCGCATGCAGGTTGCGCGCGCGCGCATAGTAGCCCAGCCCCGCCCACGCCTCCCGCACCCGCCCGGGGCGCGACTGCGCCAGCGCCCCCAGGTCGGGAAAGCGCACCAGGAAGCGGTGGTAGAAGTCCAGCACCCGCGACACCTGGGTCTGCTGCAGCATCAGCTCCGACACCAGCACCCGGTACGGGTCGCGCGTGCGGCGCCACGGCAGGTCGCGCGCATGGCGACGGTACCAGGCATGCAGGCGCCGGCGGAAGCGCCGTCCCTCTTCCGGGGGCACCACCGGCAAGGGGGCGGGGGATCGCGGCATGGGCGGGGAAGCTAGCACCCCCACGGGCCGCGCCCCACCCCTGCCGCCTCACCCCCGCTCCAGCGCCTCCAGCCGCCGCTGCGCCACCCGCAGCGGCAGCACCGTGGCCACCACGCACGCCGCCACCGCCCCCGCGAACGGCAACAGCACCTCCGCCGGCGCGTAGTCCCACCCGAAGTGCCGCGACAGCACCACGCGCGCCGCCGGCCGCCCGGTCAGGTAGGCCACCGTCCCGATCAGCACGATGGCCGACAGCATGTACAGCAGCCCGCCGTACGACGTGGGGATCTGCGCCGCGTTCTCGGTGTCGAAGCGCGGATAGGCCGCGCCAAATCCCAGCGCCAGCCCCGCCAGCGGGAACACCAGCCCCGTGATCGCCGCCAGCGACACCCAGTGCACGAACGGCTGCACCCCCAGCAGCAGGTTGGTCGCCCCCACCAGCACCAGCGCCAGCAGCAGCAGCGGCACCACCCCCACCCAGAACTTGGCCCACAGCAGCTCGCGCATCGGCAGGGGGCTCGAGCGCAGCAGCCACAGCGCGCGCCCCTCCAGGCTCACCCCCGGGAACACGAACCGCGCCGCAATGGACGCCAGCACGAACCCCGCCAGCGCCAGGTTCAGGAAGGGGATCAGGTTGCGCAGCAGCGTCGTCATCCCGTCACCGGACAGCGGCAGGTAGCGCACGTTGGCCACGTACACCACCAGCAGCACCCCCACCAGCACCAGCTGCGACCACTGCGTGCTGTCCCGCGCGAAGACGCGCAGCTCCTTCAGCACCAGCTCGCGCCGCAACGGTCCCAGCCAGGCCAGCCACCGGGCGCCGGGGCGCTCGCTGGCGGCCTGCTGCGCCCGATGCCCCCCTTCCTGCGCCAGGCTGAATGCGCGCACCCACCCGCGGCCGTGCAGCCACTGCCCCAGCGCCGCCAGCCCCAGGGCCGCCACCCACAGCCGCGCCACCAGTCCCCACGCGGGCGCACCGGAGAGGAACCCCAGCAGCGCCTCGCTCACCCACTCGCTGGGCAGCCACGGCGATGACGGGGCGTCCAGCGACGCCACGAACTCCATGAAATTCCGGAAGCCCTCCGGCCGCGCCAGCTGCTCGGGGCGCGCCGCGCGGAACAGCAGCGCCAGCCCCGCCACGGCCAGCGCCGAGATCACGCTGAGGAGGTCGCGGGTGCGCCGCGCCGGGAACAGGTTCACCAGCCCCAGCGTCACCGCGCTCCCCAGCGCTGCCGGCAGCAGCAGGAAGGGGAACAGCACCAGCACCGCCACCGCGCCAAACCACCAGCCCCCCGCATACGCCACGCCGTACGCCGCCACCAGCGGGACCAGCAGCAGCCCCACCATCCAGCTGGAGTGCAGCAGCGTCTCCGCCAGCCGCGCCCGGTACAGCGCCCCCGCCCGCACCGGCGCCGCCGCCAGCTGGTCCAGGTCGCGTGCCAGGAAGAAGTTCGACAGCGCCGCCACCGTGTTCGACAGCAGCAGGATCGACCCGAACGACAGCAGGATCATGGACAGCAGCTTGACCGCCAGCAGCGTCCCGATGTCCTCCGCGCTGCGGAAATAGCGCAGCAGCCGGAGCGCCACCCGGAACGCGGCGTACCAGAACGCCCCGCCCAGCAGCACGCCCACCGCCACCCGCCGCAGCGTCCCGCGCTCGCGGCGGCGCACCCGGTGCCGCGCCATCTGCACCTTGGGGCGCAGCAGGTCCCACGCCCCCGCCAGCGGCGCGCCGCCGGCCGCCTCAGGCATCCAGCACCTCCACCAGCTCGCGCGCCACCTGGTCGCCCGTCAGGCGCAGGAACAGCGCCTCCAGCGCCCCGTCCCCCCCCGAGGTCGCGCGCAGCGCGTCCACCGTGCCGCACGCCACCAGCTCCCCCCGCTGCATGATCCCCACCCGGTCGCACATCCCCTCGGCCACCTCCAGGGTGTGCGTGGACATCATGACGGTGTGCCCGCGCCGCGTGTATTCCCGGAACAGGTCCTTCAGGATCTTCGACGACTTGGGGTCCAGCCCCACCATCGGCTCGTCCACCACGATCACCGCCGGCCGGTGCACGAAGGCGCTGGCGATGATGAGCTTCTGCCGCATCCCGTGGCTGTAGCTCTCCACCAGCTCGTCGCGCCACCCGTCCAGGTCGAACAGCGCCAGCAGCTCCCGTCCGCGCCGCTCCACCCCGGCCCCGTGCTCGCCGTACAGCCCGGCGCTGAAGCGCAGGAACTCCATCCCGGTGAGCTTCTCGTAGATGAACGGGCGGTCGGGGATGAACCCCAGCGCCCGCTTGGCCGCCAGCGGGTCGGTGCGCAGGTCGTGCCCGGCAATGCGCACCGTCCCGCCGGTGGGCTGCAGGATCCCGGCGATCATGCGCATGGTGGTGGTCTTGCCGGCGCCGTTGGGCCCCAGGAAGCCGAACAGCTCCCCGGCGGGGACGGTGAGGTCCAGCGACCGGACGGCGGTGAAGGCGCCGTACTGCTTGGAGAGGGCGGTGAGCTCGATCATGCGGCAAGGACGATCCAGCCCCCCCTGAGGCACCGCCGCCGGCGCCGGCGGGGTTGTTTCCCGCCCCGGGGAGGGCGAGCTTCCGGGACTATGCCCGAATCGGTGCCGCCCTCCGAGGCGCTCGTGGTGCGGGGCGCCCGCGAGCACAACCTCCGCAACGTCACGGTCACCATCCCCCGCGACCGCCTCACGGTCATCACCGGGCTGTCGGGATCGGGGAAGTCGTCGCTGGCCTTCGACACCATCTACGCCGAGGGGCAGCGCCGGTACGTCGAGTCGCTCAGCGCCTACGCGCGGCAGTTCCTCGGGCTCATGGAGAAGCCCGACGTGGACGCCATCGAGGGGCTCTCCCCGGCGATCTCCATCGAGCAGAAGGCGGCGGGGCACAACCCGCGCTCCACCGTGGGGACGGTCACGGAGGTGTACGACTACCTGCGGCTGCTCTACGCCCGCGCCGGCACCCCGCACTGCCCCGGGTGCGGCCGCGCGGTGCAGCGCCAGAGCCCCGCCCAGATCGCCGACACCATCCTCACCTGGCCCGCGGGCACGCGGCTGGAGGTGCGCGCCCCGCTGGTGCAGGAGCGCAAGGGGGAATTCCGCGAGCTGTTCGAGCAGGCGCGCAAGCAGGGGTTCGTGCGTGCGGTGGTGGACGGCGAGGTGGTGGAGCTCGCCGATCCCCCCAAGCTCAACCGGCGCCTCAACCACTCCATCGCCGTCATCGTCGACCGGCTGGCGGTGCGCGCCGAGGACCGGGGGCGGCTGGCCGACTCGGTGGAGACGGCGCTGCGGCTGGCCGACGGGCTGGTGGAGGTGGCGCGCTACGACGGCCCCGAGCCGGTGGCCGAGCTGTTCTCCGAGCGGTACGGGTGCCCCGCCTGCGGCCGGTCGCTCCCCGAGCTCGAGCCGCGGCACTTCTCCTTCAACTCCCCGTTCGGGGCCTGCGAGACCTGCAGCGGGCTGGGGACCACCCGCACGGTCAGCGAATCGCTGGTGCTGGGCGACCCGTCGATCTCCATCCTGGAGGGGGTGGTGCTCCCCTGGGGCGAGCCCGACGGGTACCTGCGCAAGGTGATCCTCCCGGCGCTGGCGCGCGCCCTGGGCTTCGACCTCAACGCCCCGTGGGGGGGCATCCCCGCCGCCGCCCGCCGGCAGCTGCTGCACGGCTTCGGCGAGGCCGCTCCGCCCGCGCGCCAGGGGGTGCGGAAGGTCGCCAAGGGGGCCGTGGCCGCGAAGGCGGCGGCCAAGGCCGCGGAGAAGGCGGGGGTGTCGCTCGAGGGGGGGCGCTGGGAGGGGATTGTCACCCACGTGCAGCGCCGCCACGACGAGACCAGCTCCGACGCCATCCGGCTGGAGCTGGCGCAGTACATGGTGGCCGCCCCCTGTCCGGCCTGCCGCGGGCGTCGCCTGCGCCCCGAGTCGCTGGCGGTCACCATCCACGGCGCCAACCTGGGGGAGGTGGTCGAGCGCTCGGTGGTCGACGCGCTCGCCTTCTTCGACACGGTCCCCGTGCGCGGCGACGGGCATCCCGGGCTGGACCCGGGGATCGCGGGGCCGATCCTCAAGGAGGTGCGCGAGCGCCTCCGCTTCCTCGTGGACGTGGGGCTCGACTACCTCACCCTCAATCGCAGCGCCGAGTCGCTGTCCGGGGGCGAGGCGCAGCGCATCCGCCTGGCCACGCAGATCGGCTCGCGCCTGGTGGGGGTGCTGTACATCCTCGACGAGCCCAGCATCGGCCTGCACCAGCGCGACAACGGCCGCCTGCTGGACACCCTCAAGCAGCTCCGCGACCTGGGCAACACGGTCATCGTGGTGGAGCACGACGAGGAGACGATCCGCGAGGCCGACCATCTCCTCGACCTGGGCCCCGGCGCCGGCAAGCACGGCGGTGAGGTGGTGGCCGCGGGCACCGTCGCCGACGTCATGGCCACCGAGGGGTCGCTCACCGGCGCCTACCTGCGCGGCACCCGCGCCATCACCGTCCCCGCCGTGCGCCGCCCCGTCGTCCCGGGACGCGTGCTCCGCGTGGAGGGGGCCACCGAGCACAACCTCCGCGACGTGACCGCCGAGTTCCCCCTGGGGCTCTTCGTCGCCGTCACCGGCGTCTCCGGCTCCGGGAAGTCCACGCTGGTCACCGACATCCTCTGGCAGGCGCTCGCGCGCCACTTCAACCGGGCGCGCGTCATCCCCGGGGCGCACCGCCGCCTCGCGGGGCTCGAGCACGTCGACAAGATCATCGACATCGACCAGAGCCCCATCGGGCGCACCCCGCGCTCCAACCCTGCCACCTACACCGGGCTCTTCACCCCGGTGCGCGAGCTGTTCGCCGAGCTCCCCGAGGCCAAGATCCGCGGCTACGGCCCCGGGCGCTTCTCCTTCAACGTCAAGGGCGGGCGCTGCGAGGCGTGCCAGGGCGACGGCCTGGTGAAGATCGAGATGCACTTCCTCCCCGACGTCTTCGTGCCGTGCGACGTCTGCAAGGGGAAGCGCTTCAACCGCGAGACGCTCGAGGTGCGCTTCCGCGGCCTCAGCATCGCCGAGGTGCTCGACCTCACCGTGGAGGACGCCTGCGGCATCTTCGAGCACCAGCCGCGCATCCTGCAGCGCCTCGAGACGCTGCGTGACGTGGGGCTGGGCTACATCCACCTGGGGCAGAGCGCCACCACGCTCTCCGGCGGCGAGGCGCAGCGCGTCAAGCTGGCCACCGAGCTGGCCAAGCGCGACACCGGGCGCACGCTGTACATCCTGGACGAGCCCACCACCGGGCTCCACTTCGAGGATGTGCGCGTGCTCCTGGAGGTGCTGCACAAGCTGGTGGACAAGGGGAACACGGTGCTGGTCATCGAGCACAACCTCGACGTCATCAAGACCGCCGACTGGATCGTGGACCTCGGGCCCGACGGGGGCGT
>JBILKP010000163.1:0-6103 GCA_044376625.1 Gemmatimonas sp.
CTCCGGGGTGGCGGTGGCGTCGAAGGCCCGCAGGATGTTGGCGGTGGTGGCGCTGTCCCCCGACACGCCGGTGAAGGCGGGGGAGAAGCGCGCCGCGTAGGCGGCGGCCACGGCGGGGGTGTCGCGGCCGGGGTCCACCGACACGAAGACGAAGCGCACGCGCGCCGCGGCGTCCCCCAGCTGGCGCTGCACGCGGCGCCAGTCGGCCAGCGTGGTGGGGCATACGTCGGGGCAGTGCGTGTAGCCGAAGAACAGCACCAGCGGACGCCCGGGCTGGGGGGCGGTACTGAAGGGCTGGCCGTCCGCCTGCGCAAAGGTGAAGGCGGGGACCGGGCGCGGCGGGTCGATGGTGAGGCCGCGCCAGGGCGTGACGGCGTCACACCCGGCCACCAGCAGCGCGGCCAGCAGGAGGGCGCCGCGCCTCACGCGGCGGTGCACTGGGCGCATCGCCCGTACAGCACCACTTCGTGGCCTTCCAGGCGGAATCCCGCCGGGGCCAGGTCGTGCAGGTCGCCGGGGCAGCCGGGAATCTCGAACACCCGCGTGCACCCGCGGCAGTGGAAGTGGTGGTGGTGCGCCGCGCCGGCGCGCTCGTAGCGCGGCGGCTCCCCCGGCAGCTCCACGGGGACCAGCCACCCGGCGTCCACCAGCGAGTTGATGGTGCGGTACACCGTGGCAATCCCCAGCCCGGCCACATGGTGGCGCCCGGCGTCCAGCACCTCCTGCGGCCCCAGCGGGCGCGGGATCTCCTCGAACACCTGCCGGATGGCATCGCGCTGGCGGGTCTTGCGTTCCATGCGGGAAAGATAACAGGACGCACGGGTGCGGCGTGGGGTGAGGGGCACGCGGCACGGGCGGGCGGTGGCGACGCGGACGGGGCGGCGGTTGATTTGGGGGATGCCCCCCGCCCTGGCTGTCCCCACGCCCCCGGCCGAGCCTGCGGTTGCCCCCGAGGCGCCCCGCGCCGGCGCGGTGCCGTGGGGGCGGTGGCTCGCGGTGTCGGTGCTGGCCATCGTGGCGGCGCACCTGCTGGACGCCTGGGCGTGGCGCATGCTGCGCGACCCGCGGGTCTACGAGCGCGACTGGGGGCGGCTGCTGCGCATCCTGGGATATCTCCCCACCTGGGGGATCGTGGCGCTGGCGCTGTGGCAGGGGGGCGCCGACCGCGCGCGGGGCGCCTCGCGTGCGCGGCTGGTGCTGCTGGCGCCGCTGCTGGGGGGGGTGGTGGCCGAGGTGGGCAAGCTGCTGGCGCGGCGGCTGCGCCCGGACCCCGAGCTGTTCGGGTATGCGTTCCGCGCGTTCGCCGAGGGGCCGTGGTCCAATCGGGGGATGGGGCTTCCCAGCAGCCATATGCTGGTGGCCTTCGCCGGGGCGTCGGCGCTGGCGGTGCTGTTTCCGCGGCTGCGGTGGCTGTGGTACGCGCTGGCCGCCGGCTGCGGGCTCACCCGGGTGCTGGCGGTGGGGCACTTCCTGAGCGACGTGGTCGTGGCGGCGTGCCTGGGGTGGGGGGTGGCGCGGTGGATGGCGTCACGCGGCGCCGATGGTGCAGGGGAGCGCGTCCCGTAGCGCGTCCCACCCATCGGCCAGGGAGGGGGTGGCCGGGAGTCGCCGCCGCTTGTGGCGGGGGAGGAGGGCCAGGGCCTGGAGACGATGGGCATGGCCCAGGGTGCGCAGCGCCCATCGCTCATAGTCGGCCAGCAGGGTGGCGACCCGTCGCAGTCCATCCCCAGCGGCCTGCTGTTCCAATGGCGCGCGGGGAACGTGCCGAGCGCCGAGCGCCGCCTTGGCACGCACCGGCAGCGCCAGCGGGGCCGTCAGCACCCGCGGACCGAAGGCATGGCGCTCCAGCACCACGCCAAGCGGGGGCGCACCAGGAGGGCTGCCCGTGGCACGTGAGGGGGCCGCGTCGCCCGGCGGGATCAGCCGCACGGGGCCCAAGTAGATGCCGTATCCCCAGCAGACGAGCCCCGTGCCGGGCGGGTCATTGAGCGGCAGCAGGTAGCCGCTGCTGCCGTGCCCCTCGGGGTGGCGGCCCCGTTGGAATCCGTAGCGGGCGAGCGCGTTCCCCTCGGGGTGCAGGCGATCCTGCCCCAGCATCCACAGCTGGAGGTCGAGGAGGGGATCCCCGAGGCGGTGGAGGGCGGGTGGGGTGCGGGACGCGGCGCGCGAGGCGTATTCCAGAGATTGCATGATATATGAGTATAGGTTATCAATACCAAATGATCAGCGCCAGTGCCGGCTTTCGCACGGCTCCCCGGATCCGTGCCGTGAGGCGCTGGGCCCCGCGTGCCGTCGGAGGGATGGGCGCCCTGCTCCTGCCGTCGGTCGGCGCGGCCCAAGCGGGCGCGATCGCCACACCCTGCACCGTCCCCGCACCGCTGGTGGCGGTGGTGACGGCCGCCCAGGGTGGCGCGCCGGTGCCGGGGGCGGTGCTGACGGTCGGGACCCACCGGGCGGCGACGGACGGCCGCGGCCGCGCCCAGCTCCCCTCCCTCCCGGCGGGTGACGCGGAGCTCGCGGTGCGCGCCCCGGGGCTGGCCCCCCGCACCCTCCCCCTGCGCGTGTGCGGCCCGGACACCGCGCGCGTCTTCGTGCGCCTCGCGGCCCATGCCGTGCAGCTCGATCAGGTGGTGATCACCGCCGAGGAGCAGCCGCAGTCGGACGAAGGGAGCAGCACCACCCGCATCGGCCGCGAGGCCATCGAACACCTGCAGCCCTCCAGCCTGGCCGACCTGCTGCAACTCCTGCCGGGGCAGGGCGCCCCCGTCCCGTCGCTGGCCACCGTCCGGCAGTCGCTGCTGCGACAGGCGCCCACCACCACCTCCCGAGACCCCGGTCCGGGGACCGACGCCGAACGGGCCAATGCCCTGGGGACCAGCGTGGTGCTGGACGGGGTGCCGATGGGCACCAACGCGTCGCTCCAGACCACGGTCACCATCCTCAACAGCGGTCCGAACACCCTGCCGCCCTTTGCCAGCACCGCCGGGCGTGGCCTCGACCTGCGGCTGGTGCCCGCCGACCAGATCGAATCGGTGGAGGTCATCCGAGGCGTCCCCAGTGCGCGCCACGGGGACCTGACCGCCGGGGCCATCCTGGTCACCACGCGCGCCGGCGCCCAGCGCCCCGAAGTCCGCGTGCGCGCCAATCCGCTCACGCTGGAGGCCAGCTCGGTTGCCGGGTGGGGACGGGCCCCGGGGGAGGGGGTGTCGGCCGACCTCAATGTGGTACGCAGCCAGGACGATCCCCGCAGCACGCTGGCCCGCTTTACCCGGGCCACGCTGCAGCTGGCGTGGAGCACCCGCTCCGCCAGCGGGTGGGCCAGCACCCTGCGACTGCGCGCGCACGACGTGCTGGACGAGCTGCGCCAGGATCCGGACGATCGCCGCCTCCAGCGGCAGACGGGCGGGCGTGACCGGGGCGGACGCCTCGAGTGGCGGCTCACCCGACAGCCGACCACGGCCACGGGATGGCAGGGGGAGGTCACGGCGTCGGCGCACGCCACCGAGCAGGTGGGGACGCACCAGGAGCTGGTGACGCGGGACATCTTCCCGATCAGCGGCGCGCGCCGCGACACCCTCGCGCCCGGCGTGTACGGCCGGAGCGAGTACCTCTCCGCCCTGACCGTGGACGGGCGCCCGCGCGGAGGCTACCTGCGGGTGGAGGCGCGGCGCCTGGGGGCGCGGCGCGGATGGCGCAGCGAGCCGCTGGTGGGGCTCGAGGTGCGGCACGAGGCGAACCGCGGGCGCGGCCGGCTCTTCGATCCCCTGACGCCCCCGCGCCAGAACTACGGGGCGGGGGACCGCCCGGACGACTTCAGCCGCATCCCCGCGCTCACGCAGCTCTCCGCGTACGCCGAGCAGCAGCTGCAGGGGATGGGGTGGGGACGGGCGGTGGTGTTGCGCGGCGGCGTCCGCCTGGACCACCTCGCGGCCAACGGCGTGCCCGAGGATGCGGCGACCATGGTCGTGCCGCGGCTGGCGGCCACGGTGCAGGCCACCTCTCGGCTGGCGGTGCGGGCAGCCCACGGCGTGACCGCCAAGGCGCCGGCGCTGGCCCAGCGCTACCCGCTCCCCCGCTACTTCGACTTCACCTCCTTCAACCACTACCCGCCCACGCCGGCGGAGCGGCTGGTGCTGTTCACCACCCGCGTGGTGGATCCGCGCACCCCGGGGCTGGGGCCCATGCGGGCCACCAAGACCGAGGGGGCGCTGGACTGGAGCGGGCGGGGGACGCGCGCCTCGCTGACGCTGTTCACCGAACGCACCGAGGGCGCGATCGGCACGACGCGCGTGCCGCTGGGCGTGCTGGTCCCGCAGTACCGGGCGACGGCGTTCCCGGCCGGCGCCCCGCCGCGGCTGGAGGCCACGCCCTTCCGGGTGGACAGCGTGGTGGCCCTCTACGATGCGCCGCGCAACAGCCGGGCCATCCGCACCCACGGGGTGGAGCTCACGGTGGAGCCCCCGGAATGGCGCGCCACGCGCACGCAGCTCCTGGTCACGGGCGGCTGGTTCCGCACGGTGGCCACCGATGCCGACGTCGACATCCCCGTGGAGCAGTTCCTTGGCGGCAACCGGCAGCCCGACCGGGTGGGGGTCTACCCCGGCGGGCGCGGGAGCGAGGCGGTGCGGGGGCTCACCAGCGCCCGACTGGTGCATCGCGCCCCGACGGCCGGGCTGGTGGTCTCCCTCCTCTGGCAAGTGACGTGGGTGGAGGATGACCGCCCGGTGGGGCGCCTGGACGGGGTGCCAGTCGGTGTGGTGGACCGCCGTGGCGTGGTGACCCCGCTGACGCGGGCCGAGGCGCTCACCCCGGCGTACGCGCCGCTGGTGCGCGGTGCGATTCCCCTGGCCGATCGCTGGGAGCGCCGCCCGCCGCTGCACCTGATCAACCTGCGCCTGACCAAGGCACTTCCCGGCGGCACCCAGGTGGCGGTGTTTGCACACAACGCCCTGGCTGACCGCCCGCTGTACCAGCGGCAACGCGCCCTCGGTTTCGAGCGCCGCAATGACCCGCTGTTCTTCGGTGTCGAGTTCCTCGCCGCCCGCACCCTCCGTCCCTCACCCGCCCCGTTGCCATGACCCCGCTCGCCAGTGCGCGCCCGTCGCCCGCCCGCCGCCGGACGTTCCCCGTGACCGCCCTCACAGCCCTCGCCACACTCGCCGCCTGCGGAGGCGACGGGGGGACCACGGTGCAGACCTTTCCGCTGGAGGTGCGGGTGGCGATGCCCACCACGTACGCTGCGCCGGCCGCCGCGGGGGCGCGCGTGCTCCTGACCAGCACGGAGCGCAACACCACCGACACTGCCACCACCGACGTGCAGGGGATCGCCCGCTTCCCGCAGGTGCTGCCGGGGAGCTACACGGTGGCCGCCTCGCTGGCGCTGACCGCCGAGCAGGCCTTCACCCTGGCGGGGCAGCGGAGCGCCGTCACCCTCAACGCCAACCTCCCCGCGCAGGCGATCCTCGCCGCACCGGCCGTACCCCTCACCCTCACCCTGGCGGGCTCGCGCCTGGGGGACCTGGTGATCAAGGAGATGTACTACACGGGCTCGCGCACGCCGAGCGGCGGGACCTACTTCAGCGACCAGTTCCTGGAGCTGTACAACAACGCCACCGACACCGTCTACCTCGACGGCCTGTTCATCGCCGACGCCTTCGGCCCCGCGGGGCAGATCAACCCGACCACGGTCCCCACCCCGCTGCAGGCGCAGAGCGGCTCGGTGTTCGTGAGCAGCATCTGGCGGGTGCCGGGGACCGGACGTCAGCATCCCCTCGCCCCGGGGCAGTCCGTGGTCATCGCACAGGACGGCATCAACCACCGGGACGATCCCAATGGCAATCCGGCGTCCCCGGTGAACCTCGGCACGGCCAACTGGGAGACCTTCAACGAACGCCCCGACGGGCGCGACCTCGACTCGCCCACGGTGCCCAACCTCACGCGCGTGGTGCATCGGGGCGGGTTTGACTGGTTGGTGCCGGTGTTCGGCCCCGGGATCGTGCTCTTCCGCAGCGACAACGTGGCCGCGCTGGACACCCTCATCGTTCCGGGGACCACGGCCACCTGGGTGACGCGCGTCCCCAACGCGCTGGTGGTGGACGCCTTC
>JBILKP010000002.1:0-49736 GCA_044376625.1 Gemmatimonas sp.
GAGCTCAAGGCGTTCTTCCCTGCCAACGCGGTCGAGTACTTCATCTCGTACTACGACTACTACCAGCCCGAGGCGTACGTCCCCGCCAGCGACACCTACATCGAGAAGGACGCCAGCATCAACGAGGACATCGACCGGCTCCGCCTGCGCGCCACCTCGTCGCTGATGGAGCGCGACGACGTGGTCATCGTGGCCACCGTGTCGGCCATCTACGGCCTCGGCGACCCGGTCGCCTACCGCGAGCGGATGGTGTCGGTGACCCGCGGTCAGCGCATCGCGCGCGACGACCTGCTGCGCGCCCTCGTGGGCATCCAGTACCTGCGCAACGACGTCGCCTTCGACCGCGGCACCTTCCGCGTCCGCGGCGACACGGTCGAAGTGTTCCCCGCCTACGAGGAGCAGGCGGTCCGGCTGGAGCTGTGGGGGGACGAGGTGGAGCGCATCTCCAAGGTGGACCCGCTCACCGGCGCCACCATCGCCCCCCTCGACCGGATGGCGGTCTACCCCGCCAAGCACTTCATCACCAGCCGCCCCACGATCGAGCGCGCGTCCGCCGCCATCCGGGGCGAGCTGGCCGCGCGCCTGGAGGAGCTGCGCGGCGCCGGCAAGCTGCTGGAGGCGCAGCGACTCGAGCAGCGCACGCAGTTCGACCTCGAGATGCTCCTCGAGATCGGCACCTGCGCCGGCGTGGAGAACTACTCGCGCCACCTGAGCGGCCGGCAGGCCGGCGAGCGCCCGGCCTGCCTCCTCGACTACTTCCCCGACGACTACCTCGTGGTGGTCGACGAGTCCCACGTGTCGCTCCCGCAGGTGCGCGCCATGTACAACGGCGACCGCGCCCGGAAGCTCACCCTCGTCGACTTCGGCTTCCGCCTCCCCAGCGCCCTCGACAACCGGCCGCTGCTGTTCGACGAGTTCCTCGCCCTCGTCCCCCGGCTGGTGAGCGTGTCGGCCACCCCCGGCGAGCTGGAGCTCCAGCTCTCCGAGGGGGCCGTCGTCGAGCAGGTCATCCGCCCCACCGGCCTGCTCGACCCGGTGGTCGAGATCCGCCCGGTGAAGGGGCAGGTGGACGACCTGCTGCACGAGGTGCGCCTGCGGGAGCGGCGCGGGGAGCGCGTGCTCGTCACCACGCTCACCAAGCGGATGGCGGAGGACCTCACCGACTATCTGCAGCAGGTGGGGGTGCGGGTGCGCTACATGCACTCGGACATCGACGCCATCGAGCGGATGGAGATCGTGCGCGGGTTGCGCCTGGGGGAGTTCGACGTGCTGGTGGGGATCAACCTCCTGCGCGAGGGGCTCGACATGCCGGAGGTGTCGCTGGTGGCCATCCTCGATGCCGACCAGGAGGGGTTCCTGCGCAGCGACCGGTCGCTGATCCAGACCATCGGCCGGGCGGCGCGCCACCTCGAGGGGCGGGCCATCCTGTACGCCGACCGCATCACGGGCTCCATGGCCCGCGCCCTGGAGGAGACGTCCCGGCGCCGCGCCACGCAGGACGCCCACAACCGGGCCCATGGCATCGTGCCAGCCGGCGTCCGGCGCAGCGTGGACGAGGTGAAGTTCATCACGCGCGTGGCGGATGCGCGCCAGGAGCGCGAGGCGGAGCGCGGCGCCCGCGCGGCCGCCCGCCCGGTGGAGCGCCGGCTCTCCGGCGAGGCGGCGCCCCGCACCCGGGAGGAGCTCGAGGCGCTCGTCCCGGTGCTGGAGGGGGCCATGCGCGAGGCCGCGGTGGCGCTGGACTTCGAGGCTGCCGCCCGCCTGCGGGACCAGCTGTTCGAGGTCCGCACCGCCCTGGGGGACACGGCCGCGCTCGCACGCGGCAATGCCGCCGCGCCGGTGCGCCCGCCCGGGAGCGCCCCCGGCGCCCCCGGCGCTCCCCGCCGCGGAGGCGGACGCCGTGGACGTTGAGGCCCTGCTCGGCGACGCGGCGCCCGGCACCCCGGATCGCGCGGCGTTGCAGCGCTGGGGACGTGCGCTGGGGGCGGCCCTCCGTCCGCCCGCCCTCGTGACCCTGGCCGGCGACGTGGGTGCCGGCAAGACCACCCTGGTCCGGGCGCTGTGCGAGGGGCTCGGGGTGACCGACCTCGACGCCGTCACCAGCCCCACCTTTGCCATCCTCCAGGGGTACCCCAGCCCGGTCGGCGAGGTGTGGCATGCCGATCTCTACCGGCTGCGCTCCCCCGCGGAGCTGGCCATGTTGGGGTGGGACGAACTGGTCGCGACGGCCCCGGTCCTGCTCATTGAATGGCCGGAGATCGCCGCCGACACCCTGCCGCCTCATGCGATGCACCTGCGGCTGGATCACGATCCCGCCCATCCAGACCGCCGGCGCCTCACCGTGACGCCCCCGGCGGGGTCGGCATGACCGGGCGCCTGACCGGGCCCGTGCTGCTGCTGGAGGCGAGCACGGCGGTCGGGGTGGTCGCACTCCTGATTGACGGGGTCGGGACTCCCGTGGCCGTGACCCTCGGGGCGGGGCGCGAGGATGTCCTGTGGGCCGCCGCCGTCGCGGCGCTGGACGAGGCCGGCTGTCCGGCGGCGGCGCTGGCGGCGGTGGTCTGCGGCGCCGGTCCCGGCAGCTTCACGTCGCTCCGCATTGCGGCCGCACTCGCCAAGGGCGTGGCCCACGGCGCCGGATGTCCCCTCCTGGCCGTCCCCTCCCTGCTGCTCGCCGCCACGGCGGTGGAGGCGCCCGGCTCGTACCTCGTGCATGCGGATGCCATCCGTGGTGAGCGCTACGTGCTCCCGGTGCGCTGCGCGGCCGATGGCCTGGTGGACATCGATGGGCCGGCGGCCCGCCTGCCGATGGCACGCCTGGACGAGGCCGCGACCGGACGACGTCGGGTGGCGCTGGTGGGGTCTCCGGAGCCGGCCCTGGAGGACATGGTGCTGTCCCCCGCTGGGGTGCGACTGGATCGTCTGGCGCCGCATTGGCTTGCCTCCCCCGTCCCGCTGGACCAGTGGGAACCCAGCTATGGCCGGCTGGCCGAGGCCCAGGTGCAGTGGGAGGCGCGGCATGGCGTCCCCCTGCCAGACGTGGACCCGCGCACGCCAGGCGCATGACGCCCCGCGAGGTGACGGGGGTGGAGGTGCGCCCCGCCACGGCGGCCGACCTCGCCACCGTGGGGGCCATCGAGGCTGCGGCGTTCTCCGATCCGTGGTCTCCGGAGGCGTTTCAGGCGCTCCTGGGCAAGCCACAGGTGGCGTGGACCGTGGCGGCCGCGTCGGACGGCTCCGTGGTGGGCTACTGCATCCTGCTGCTGGCGGGGAGCGAGGGGGATGTGGCCAACATCGCCACGGCTCCGGGCTGGCGGGGGCGCGGGGTGGCCCACCTGCTCCTCGCGGAGGCCTGTCGGACAGCCCGTCAGCGGGGCGGGGAGGCGCTCTTCCTGGAGGTGCGGGAGGGGAACGTCCCCGCTCGGGCCCTCTACGCCCGCCATGGATTCCAGCCGGTGGGGCGCCGTCGCGCCTACTATCGCGACCCCGTCGAGGATGCCCTGGTCCTGCGCCGGTCACTGGCCGACGGGGGAACCACGTCCCCCGTCGCTCCCGAGGCCGCGCCGTCTGCGGTGTCATGATCCCGCGGGCAACGCCGTGGTTTGGCGTCGCGGCCCCGCGATCCTAGCTTTCCGTCGTCCCCACCACCCATCGTCCAGCAAGGAGGTACCGTGAGTCGCAGCCTGAACAAGGCCATCCTGATCGGCAACATCGGGGGAGATCCCGAGATCCGCACCACCAGCAACGGCGGGCGTGTGGCCAGCTTCTCCCTGGCCACCAGCCGCAGCTGGAACGACCAGGGTGGCGCCAAGCAGGAAAAGACCGAGTGGCACAAGTGCATCGCGTGGAACAACAGCACCCGCGGATCGGGGCTGGCGGACGTGGTCGAGAAGTACGTCCGGAAGGGGGAAAAGGTCTACGTCGAGGGGGAAATCGAGTACCGCCAGTACCAGGACAAGGAGGGGCAGACGCGCTACGTGACCGAGATCCGCGTGCGCGAACTCATGCTCCTGGGCGGCCGCGGTGGCGGTGGCGGGGACGAGGGGGGAGAGATGGCGCCGCGCCGCCAGGCGGCGCCGGCGTCGCGCCCGAAGGCGGCTCCCGCAGCCGGTGGCAGCAGCTTCGATGTGGCGGACTTCGACACGCCCGACGACGACCTCCCGTTCTGAGCCCCTGCGCCCATGCGCACGGCGGGGGGTGGGGCGCCTGCGCCTTGCCCCCCGTTGTCGTCCCCGCGTGACCTCGCCCCGCGTGGGGCGTCCACCGTGAGTCGGAGGTGGGGGTCCACCTTCACCCGCCCGGTGTCACCGGCGCGGCGTCTCCTACCGGTTGTCTCGAGGTGAGCCAGATGAGCATGCGCCCGTCCGTCGGGGCTCCCGCGTACCCGTCCCCTGCAGCGGTCACCGTCGCGGTGGCCCCCGTGGATGACCTGGTGGTGGCGCGTCGCGCCCTCCTGGTTCGCCTCCTGCTGGCGGTGCTGGCCGTGACGCTGCTCCTCACCCTCTGGCGCCCCACCATCGTGCGGGCGCAGGGGCGTCCGGGGATGGTGTCGGTTTCTGGTGGTGCCAAGGCCGGTTCGCTGGCCACCCAAACCACCGGGGTGGCCAGCGCGCCGCCAACGCCCGCAGCCCCGGCAGCAGGGGCGGCGTCAGCGCCATCGGCGCCCGCGGTGGTGGTGCGGACTCCCACGGCCGGCGACCGCAATGCGGCCACCACGGTCCCGTATCGCGGCGCCTTGCTTGTCACCTCACCCACGACGGAGGGACAGGGGGACACGGCGCGCCTGAATTTCCGCCCGCAGGTGGGCAAGGAGCTGGCCCCCCGGGTGGGTGGGACCATCGGCTTGGTCACCGGCGATGAGCAGCGGGCCTCGCGGCTGGCCACGGAGGGATTCACCGTCTTTCACCGCGATCTCCCCGATCCGGTGGAAGCGGAGCGGCGGACGCGCGCCCTGCTCACCCCCAATGTCCCCGCCCCCCGTCATGGGGAGTACCAGGCGGCGCCGTTTCCGGTCGAGGGGGCACGGATCGCCAGGGCGCCGGTGGTGGGGACCGGCCAGGTCTCACGCGCGCAAGGGGAGCCGTTTCCGCGCCGCTATCGCGTGGACGACGAGGTGCCGCTGTTCCTGCCCACCGGGGTGACCGTGGCGGTCGGGGATCGCCTGGCGCCCGTGGACGTGGTGGGAGCCATCAGCGCCACGGTGCGCGTCGCGGCACCGGCCGGGGTCCTGGAGGTCGTGCACGTGGCGCCCCGGATGGCCCGCGCCGTGGTGCGCAGCCAGTCGGGCACCATTACCGAGGGGCAGCCCCTGCTCCCGGTGGTGGGTGAGGCCGCCCCCTGGCAGTGGGCGATGTCCACGGAGGGCGAGCCCCTGAGCGCTCCTGTCCAGTGGACGGCGGACGCCCCCCGGCTCCCCGCGCCGCAGGGGTTTGTGATCCTGGGCGTCGGCGAGGCTCAGGGCGTGCAGGCGGGTGACCGCTTCGCCTTGCGGAGCCGGACCACCCCCTCGGCGGGGCCGCAGGAGATCGTGGCCCAGGTGCGGGTCGTGCGGGTGGATCGCGGCACCAGCAGCGCCAAGGTCACCTATATCAACCAGCCGGCCTTTCCGACGGACTTGGTGGCCCACCGCATCGCGCGTCCTGTCGCCGGGGCGGTCGCCCCCACCCCCTAGCACCAGCCGCGTGCGTCCGGGCCGCGTGCGCCCGACCCCCCTCCGCAGCTGGTAGCATCCGCGTGGCGCCTCCGGGTGGTGCAGCCCGGAGGCGCGTCGGCCTGCTGCCATGACGCCGTGAGCCACCGGCCTCCCTCCTGCGTATACATTGTGGGCGGAATGCGCGGCGCGGAGTCGGGACACCGGACGGAGGGGACGGGATGCCACAGCGGGTGCTGGTGACGGGCGGAGCAGGGTTCATCGGGTCGCATGTGGCCGATCGCTTCGTCGCGGAGGGGTGGGAGGTGACGGTGCTGGACGACCTGTCCAGCGGACACCAGGCGCAGGTCCCGGCTGCCGCGCGATTTGTGCGGGCCGACATCGGATCGGCGGATGCCGCCGCCCTGGTCGAGGCGGGGCGGTTCGACGTGGTGTGCCATCTGGCCGCCCAGATCGACGTGCGCCGCAGTGTGGCCGACCCCGCGGCCGATGCCACCCGCAACATCCTCGGGACGCTCAACCTGATGGAGGCGATCCGCCGCAGCGGGCACCGCACGCGCGTGGTGTTCTCCTCCACGGGCGGCGCGCTGTACGGCGCCTTCGCCGAGCCCCCGTCCCCCGAGGCCACTGCCACCAATCCGGAAGCCCCCTACGGCATCGGCAAGCTGGCTGCCGAGCACTACCTCGCCTACTATGGCCGGGTGCACGGGATCGAGACGGTGGTGCTGCGCTACGGCAACGTGTACGGGCCTCGGCAGGACCCGCACGGGGAGGCCGGTGTGGTGGCGATCTTCTGCCAGCGCCTGCTGGCCGGGGAGCCGCTGACCGTCTACGGCACGGGCGAGCAGACGCGCGACTACGTGTTCGTGGGCGATGTGGCGGCGGCCAACCTGGCGGCCGCCACGCGGGGGCTCCCGCCCGTGGGGGCGTTGGAGGCGCGCGCGTTCAACATCGGGACGGGCGTGGAAACGTCGGTGCTGGCGCTGGCCACGGCGCTCATGCAGGGCGCCGGCGTCGCGGTGGCCGTGCGCCACGCGCCGGCGCGTGCGGGCGAGATCGCGCGCTCGGCGCTGGACATCGCGAAGGCCGGCGCCCTGCTGGGGTGGACGCCAACGGTGCCGCTGGCCGAGGGGCTGGCGGCGACCTTCGGGCACTTTGCCGCGGCGCAGCGCCGCGGCGTGGAGGTGTGATGCCGCTGGTTGGAACCCTGGGGGCGCTGTCGCCCCTGCTCCAGGCCGGGGTGACCCCGACGGCCTCCCCGTCGCTGGTGGCCATGATCGTCGGCAGCGATCCGGTCACCAAGGCCGTGCTCGGGCTGCTGGGCGCCCTGTCGCTGCTCTCGTTGGGCGTCATGTTCGCCAAGTGGCGGGCTTTTGCCCGGGCCGAGGCCACGGCACGCCGCTTCCTGGGCGACTTCGCGCGAGCGGACTCGCTGGAGCAGGCGATGGCCGTGGCCGCCCGCTCCCCGGCCAGCCCGTTCACCGTGGTGTTTGCGCGCGCGACCCAGTTCCTGAACGACACCCGCCCCGCCCTGGCCGGTACCGCCGACCGCTCGGCGCGGCTCTCCGCGGCCCAGGTGGAAGCGCTGCGCCTGGTGCTCGACGCGGAGAGTGCCCATGAGCGGGAGCAGCTGGCGCGCTACATCCCGTGGCTCGCCACGGTCGGGAGCGTGAGTCCGCTGATCGGGCTCCTCGGGACGGTGCTCGGGGTGATCGAGGCGTTCACGGGGATCGCCTCCAAGGGGACGGGCAATATCGGTGCCGTCGCCCCGGGGATCGCCATCGCCCTGGTCGCCACCGCGGCCGCCCTGGCGGTGGCCATCCCCGCCTCCTTCGCCTACAACCTCTTCGCCGCGCGCCTCAACCGCATGGACACCGTGCTGGACGGGTTCGGCTCCGAGCTGATCGCGCTGATGGCGCGCGACGGGCGGATCTGAGCCGTGCGCGCGCGGCGTCGGGGCGAGCGGATGGCCGTCAACGGCGAGATCAACGTCGTCTCGCTGATCGACGTGATGATGCTCCTGATGGTCATCTTCATGATCACCGCGCCCATCATGCAGGGCGGGGTGGACATCGCGTTGCCGCGGGCGGACGTGCAGCCGCTGGAGCCCAAGAGCGGGGTGGTCGTGTCGGTGGACCGTGCGGGGCAGCTGTTCGTGGACGATGTCCGCTTCACCTTCGAGGAGTTCGCTGGCGGGGTGAAGGCGCTGGTGGACCGCAAGGGGGGCGGTGGCGTGTACCTGCGGGCGGATGCGGGGGTGCCCTATGGCACGGTGGTGCGGGTGGTGGCGGCGATGAAGGCGCAGGGCATCACCGAGGTGGGATTGGTGGCCGAGCCGGAGTCTCCGCAGTGACCGTCGCGCGGCCCGCCAGGGTACCCGCCGGCGGCGCATGACGGCGGCGGCGCGCACCCCGCGGGCGTCCCGCCAGGGCGCCGGCTCCCTTGGTGGCGGGCTGGTGGCCTCGGCGGGCGTGCACGTGGCGCTGGTGGGGCTGGCCCTCTGGATCGGCAGCCGCCCCGCCCCGGTCCGCCCGCCCGTGTATCGGGTGGAGCTGATTGGCGCGCCGGCGGGAATGCGACAGGCGGGCATCGTGGCGCCCCCCATGCCCGAACCGGCGGCCGAGGCGCCCGCACTCGGAGGGGCCGAACGGGTGCCTCCGCCGCCCGCGGCGCCGGCCAAGCCACCCAAGGCCAAGGAGATGCCGGCGCCCAAGGCCACTCCGTCGCCCTCCCGGACCCGGGCCGCCGGTGCCAAGGCGGCACCGGACGCCAAGGCCAAGGCCAAGGCCCCGCCGCGCGCCGGCGCAGGCGCGACTGGCGCGAAGGGGGCGGATGTGGCGAATGTGCGCACGGCCGGGATCGCCTTCCCTTATCCCGGGTACCTGAACAACATCGTGCGTCAGCTGGCCTTGGGCTGGTCGCCACGGCGCACGGCCGCCGCCCTGGTGGCTGAGCTGCGGTTTGCCATCCACCGTGATGGATCGGTGTCGGCGATCGAGGTCGTGCGACGGTCGGGCGACCGCTTGTACGACCTGGACGCCGTCGGCGCGGTGGAAGCCGTCGGGGCCACGCGGGGCTTCGGGCGACTGCCGGCCGGCTGGACGGACGACGTGCTCGTGGTCTACTTCACCTTCGATTATGCCCTCCGCCCCGAGTAGCCCTCCGTTGCCCTTGCTCCCGTCCCCGAGTCCCCGCCGGCGCGCGCGCCAGGCCGGGTGGTGGGTGATGGCCGGCCTGCTGGCCTTGGGCGGCGTCCGCCCGGCCTTCGCCCAGCGCGGCGCCGAGCCGGAGCAGCCGCCGGGGGTCCGCCTCGGGCTCCAGTACCGTCCCGGGCAGAAAGTGGCCGTGACCGTGCTCCCCGTGGGGGGGGCGCACGGGGACTCGATCGGGACCATGCTGGGGCGTGACCTGGACTTCAGCGACCGCTTTACCGTGATCACCGCGCGGTTTGGTGGTCCGGCGTCGGCACCACCGGGGTACCCGGTGCTCGCCAAGGTTGGCGTGGATGCGGCGGTGCATGCGGTGCCGCTGGCGTCCGGTGGCGTGCGGGTGGCCCTGCACGACGTCACCCGCAAGGTCGTGGTCACCACGCGGGACTTCCCCCTCCCCACCCCGGTCTACGGCGCGACGTGGCGGCAGGCGGTGCATGGCATCGCCGACGTGGTCGAGGAGTGGATCACCGGACAGCGCGGGATCGCCCAGACGCGGATCGCCTTCACGCGGGACGGTCGGGTATGGACCGTGGACAGCGACGGGGCGAACATCACCCCCGTCACCCCGGCCGGGATGTCCCCCCAATGGCTGCCCGCGGGACGGGGGATCGTCTACAGTGTCCTCGACGGCGGCCGGAACCCGATCCTCGTGAAGGACCTGGCCACCGGCGGGCAGCGCACGGTGGTGGCCGGCTCCGGGGTGGAGCACATGACGCCGGCGGTGTCGCCGGACGGGCGGCTCCTGGTGTATGCGCGCGGCACGGATGCGGGGACGGATCTGGTGGCCCTGCCCCTGGGCGGGGGCGAGGGACGTCGCATCACCGTGGGGCGCGGGCGCGCCAGCACGCAGCCCACCTTCAGCCCTGATGGAGCTCGGCTGGCGTACATGTCCGATCGTTCCGGCCACCCCGAGGTGTATATTGCCGACGTGGATGGTGCCAACGCCGAGCTGCTCACGGCGGCGGCGTTTGGCGACCGGGACTATCGGGCCAGCCCTGACTGGTCTCCGGATGGTCGGTTGGTGGCCTTCCAGTCGCGGAACGGCGGCACCTTCCAGATCATGACCATCAACCTGCGCGACCAGACCGTGCGCCAGGTCACCGATGTCGGGCGCAATGACGACCCTTCGTGGGCGCCCGATTCCCGGCACCTGGTGTTCACCTCCTCACGGTCGGGCGCGCGCCAGCTGTGGATCACCGACATCGAGACCGGGCGCACGCGCCAGCTGCCCTGCGGGTCGGAATGTCGGCTGGCGGCGTGGTCGCCTCGTCTGGCCCCGTAGTGCCCCGCGTGCCATCCCGGTCGTTCACCCTTCCACTGGAGCCCCTGGACATGTCCCGCTCGACCCGCTTGCGCCTCCTCGCTGTCGCCCCCGCCCTGCTGCTGGGGGCGTGCCGCAAGAAGCCCGAGCCGACGCCGGTCCCCATCCCCGTGCCGCCGGCCGCGGCGGAGCCGGTGCGTCCCACGCCGGCGCCAGTCGCCCCGCGCGACACGATGGAAGAGTACCGGGCAAAGGTGGCGGTCACCCGGGCGCGGCTGCTGGAGACGATCTACTTCGAGTACGACATGGACGAGCTGCGCGACGACGCCCGGGCGTCGCTCGACGCCAAGCTGGTGGTGCTCAACGCCAACCCGCAGCTGCGCCTCCGCATCGCCGGCCACTGCGACGAGCGGGGGAGCGACGAGTACAACATCGCGCTCGGCCGGCGCCGCGCCGAGGCGGCCAAGCGCTACCTGCTGGATCGCGGGGTGGACGCGGCCCGCATCGAGACGGCCTCGTTCGGGCGCGAGCGCCCGGCCGTGACCGGAGCCTCCGAGGAGGCCTACAGCCAGAACCGTCGCGATGAGTTCGAGATCATCGCCGGCGGCGACCAGCTGCGCGCTCCGTGACCGGTCGCGCCCCCGGTCTCGGCGGGCGCGCCCGCCGGCTGGTCCCGCTCGCGGCGCTGGTCGCCGCGAGCGGGTGTTTCGCCTCCCGCGGCGACATGCGGGTGCTGCAGGGGGACATCGCCACCCTGCGCACCGAGCTGGCCCGTGCGCAGCAGGGGCAGCAGGAGGCCTTCACCCGCGTCCTCCAGCAGTTGGGGGTGGTGGGCGACTCGCTGGCGCGCCTGAGCGTGCGCACGGTGGCCATGCAGGGGGAGCAGCGCGGCGACGTGCGCGCGGTGCGGGAGCAGCTGCTGCAGGTGCAGACACTGCTGGGGCAGTCCACCGCCACCATCGCCCGCCTCCGCGCCGACATCGAGGAGGCGCGCAACGCCGTCCCCGTGTGGACGCCGGTGCCGCCGGCCGATCCGGCCACCCGTCCCACGGACCGGGCTCCCGACCGGGACGGGAGCCGGGCGTCCGACAAGGCCGCCGACAAGCCGCCCGCCAAGGGCGGCAAGGAGGGGGCGAAGGAGGCCGGCAAGGGGAGCACCGCGGATTCGGTTGCTCCTCCGCCCGCCCCCACCCCCGGTCCCAACCAGCTGTTCACCGCCGGGCGCGACCAGCTCAACCGTGGCAGCACGTCCACGGCGCGCACGCTGTTCCAGGAGCTGCTCACCACTTATCCCGACCATGAACTGGCCGGGGAGGCGCAGTACTGGATCGCCGAGTCGCTGGCCAAGGAGAAGAAGCCGGCGGCCGCCGATGCGGCCTACGCCGCCGTGGTGGCCGCCTATCCCAACGACAAGGTCGCGCCCAACGCGCTGTACAAGCGGGCGCAGCTGGCGGTGGGGCAGGGGAACCTTCCCCAGGCCCGGCAGCTGCTCCAGCAGGTGATCGCGCGCTACCCGCGCAGCGACGAGGCGGTGTTGGCCGCCGACCAGCTCAAGACGCTGCGCTAGCGCCGGGTTCGCCCCGCCCCATGGTCACGCCCCCGTCCGCGGAGATGCCGTTCCTCGACCACCTCGAGGAGCTGCGGGTCCGCCTGTTCAAGGTCGCCCTCGCCCTCTTTCTCGGGGTCGGGGTGGCGTTCGCGCTGCTGCTCACCAAGCAGGTCGACATCGTCGGCATCCTCGCCGCCCCCATCCAGCCGTTCCTGACGCGCAAGCTGATCGTCACGCACCCCGGCGACCTGTTCGACATCGTCATGGACGCCTCCATCGCGCTGGGACTCATCGCCGCCTCGCCGGTGATCGCCTGGCAGGTGTGGGGCTTCCTCTCGCCGGCGCTGTACCAGCATGAGCGGCGCGTGGTCATCCCCGCGCTGGTGGGGGCCGCACTCCTCTTCGCGGCCGGGATGGCGCTGGCCTATTTCTACGTGCTTCCCGTCACGCTCGGCTTCTTCATGAGCTTCCAGAGCGCGTCGGTGGAGGTGCTGCCCACGGTGCGCGAGTACGTCGGCTTCGTCATGGCGATGTGCCTCGCGTTCGGCGCGGTCTTCGAGCTCCCCGTCCTCATCGCGCTGCTCTCCGCGCTGGGGCTCGTGCAGCCGGAGTTCCTGGCGCGCTTCCGCCGGCATGCCGTGGTGGGGTGCCTGCTGACGGCGGCACTCATCACCCCGGGGAGCGATCCCACCAGCCTCGTCGCGCTCACCATCCCGCTGTACTTCCTGTACGAGGTGTCGATCACGCTGTCGCGGGTGATCGCCCGGCGCCGCGAGCGCCGGGTCCTCGCCGAGGGGGAATGAGCCTCCGCGCGGTCAGGGCGGCGGGCGGCGCAGTGCTGGTCGCGCTGGCGCTGGGCGGGGCCGCGACCGACGCCGCGGCGCAGGGGCGGGAGGCGCGCCCCCAGCGGGGCGCGGCCGCCACCCGGGGGCAGGCCGCCGGCGGCGACTCCCTCCGCGCCCTCAGCAAGGATCGCGACCTCGTCAGCTGGACGCCTCCCGATTCGCTCATGCGCGCGCTCCTCGACCGGCCGGGGTACCGTGCCGTGCAGTTCCAGGGGGACACGGTCCGCTTCGACGCGCGCACCCGCGAACTCCGCATGACCGGCCTCCCCGCCGCGGTGCGGCGCGACGAGACCACCCTGGTCGGGGACACCATCGCCTATGGCGACAGCACCAAGCGGGTGATCGCCACCGGCGACACCGTGTGGCTGCGCGACAGCACGCAGCCCGACGCCGACGATTTCGTCGGGCGCGGCCGCATCGAGTACGACCTGGAGGGGCGGCAGGGGGTCACCGGCGCCTTCTCCACCTCCGTGGTCAGCGGGCAGCGGCTCTTCCTGAGTGCGAAGCAGGGGACGCTCGTGGCCGACAGCCTCGTGCCGGGGCGCCACCTGGTCTTCGCGCGCGACGGCTCCTTCACCTACTGCGAACACGCCGAGCCGCATTTCCACTTCGCCACCCGCGAGATGAAGTTCGTCTCCGAGAACGTCATGGTGGCGCGCCCGGGCGTCCTGTACATCGGCGAGGTGCCGGTGTTCTGGATCCCGTTCTTCTTCCAGGACGTCCGCAAGGGGCGCCGCAGCGGCCTGCTCACCCCCAACTTCGGCATCGCGGAGCTGTTCCGGAACAGCCCGTCCTACCGACGCAGCGTCCAGAACATCGGCTACTTCTTCGCGCTCAACGACTTCATGAACGCGGAAGTGTCGATGGATTGGCGCAGCGGGTCCCGCGGCTCCGAGCAGGACCCCGGCTTCATCCGCGGCAACGCCGAGTGGCGCTACCGCTGGCTGGACCGGTTCGTGGGCGGGGAGATGGCGGTCTCCTACATGGGGCAGCGCAACGGGGTCAGCAACACCTCCATCACCTGGAACCACAACCAGGACTTCTCGCGGGACACGCGCCTCACCGCGCGCCTCAACTGGGTCCAGAACACCCTGGTGCAGCGCGCCACCACGGTGAACCCCGTGGCGGCCAACGCCACCATCCGCTCGCAGCTCAACTACCAGACGAAGATCGGCCCGGCCTCCATCAACCTGGGCGGCGGCCGGGTGCAGTACCCCGGCCGGACCCAGGTGGACATGGAGTTCCCGTCGCTCAACGTCACCACCGGGACGCTTGAGGCGGGGCCCGTGTCATGGACGCCGTCGCTGCGCCTGGCCGTGTCCACCCAGCAGCGCATCGACCAGGGGCTGCAGTTCCCCTTCGTGTACAACGGCCGCCCCGGGGGGGGCGTGGACAGCGCGCGCTTCAACGCCGGGCGCCGCAGCACCCAGCTCAGCTTCGACACCCCCCTCAAGATCTTCGACTTCCAGTGGACCAACAGCATCGCCTTCACGGAGCAGCTGCGCGACTTCCCCGAGGAGCGGCTCATCGTGGGCGTGCGCGACACCAGCCAGCGCACCACCCGCATCTTCGCGCGCACCTTCGAGAGCAACCTCGACTGGACCACCGCCTTCAACCTGCCCCGCTTCTTCCAGGGCACCTGGAACCTGTCCCCCTCGGTGACCGTCGCCAACGTCGACCCGGCGTCGGGGCTGTTCGTGCGCACCGAGCGGAGCGGCGGGCAGTGGGTCATGCAATCCAAGCGCCTCAGCTACGCGGTCAGCGCCTCGCCCACCCTCTACGCCATGCTCCCCGGCCTCGGCCCGGTGGCGCGGCTGCGCCACTCCATCTCGCCGGCGATCAGCTACAGCTACTCCCCCGCGGCCTCGGTGACGGACGACTACCTGGCCGCCCTCGGGCGCTCCCGCGTGGGCTACCTCGGGGCGCTGGCCCAGAACCGGGTGTCGCTCAACCTCGCCACCAACCTCGAAGCCAAGCTGCGCGCTGACAACGACTCCGCCCCCGAATCGGGGCGCAAGATCAAGCTGCTGTCGGTGAACTTCTCGCCGCTCACCTACGACTTCGTCCGCGCGGACACCACCGGGAACGGCTTCACCGACCGGACCTTCGCGATCTCGGCGCGCACCGACCTCCTCCCCGGGCTCGACTTCCGCACCTCGTACGACCTGTTCCAGGGGGACCCGATGTCGGACACCGCCACCTTCAAGCCCTTCCGGGCCGACCTGGGGGTGAGCTTTGCGCTCAACGGCAAGTCGGGGATCTTCGTGCTGCTGGGGCGGCTCCTGGGGCGGCGCGGGGAGCTGGAGGCCGCTGACAGCAGCGGGCAGGTCCCCTCGGCGCGGCAGGACGTGGACCGCACCGCCCGGCAGATGAATGCCGCCGGCGGCGGCGCCATGCGCGGCATGCAGATGGCGCTCCCGGCGGGCGAGGGGTGGAACCTGAGCATCCAGTACAACGCCACGCGGCAGCGCCCCCCGCGCGGCGGCACCCAGATTCTCAACGACCCGGTGCGCCTGTGCGAACCGCAGAAGGCATTCGGCTTGCTGGCCTACGACCAGTGCGTGTACAACGCCCAGAACGCCCCGGCGGCCGGGCTCACCTCGGGGCAGAGCGCCATCGGCGCGCCGGTGTTCCTGCAGCCCCCCACCCAGAACGTCACCGCCAACACCTCCTTCACCCTCACCCCCAACTGGTCGGTGCAATGGTCCACCCAGTACGACGTGGTCCGGGCCCGCTTCGCCAGCCAGCAGGTGGGGCTGCAGCGCCAGCTGCACGACTGGAACGCGGTGTTCTCCGTGTCGCAGACGCCCAACGGCAACTTCGCCTTCAATTTCTTCATTGCCCTCAAGGCGCAGCCCGAGCTCAAGTTCAACTATGACCGGCAGACCTACCGGGGAAGCAGCTTCTGACGCCGGAGCCGACGCCGTGACCGGCGTGGTGGAGCTCACGGGAGGCGCCCTGCGGCTCGCCGATGTGGAGGCGGTGGCCCGGCACGCGGCCCCGGTCCGCCTGGCTCCCGAGGCGCGTGCCCGCATGGACGCCACGCGGGCGGTCGTGGACCACGCCCTGCAGGGCGGCACCCCGGTGTACGGGATCAACACCGGGTTCGGCAAGCTCTCCGAAGTGTCCATCCCGCCGCACCAGCTGGCGTCGCTCCAGCGGAACCTGGTGCGCTCGCACGCCGCCGGGGTGGGGGACCCGCTCCCGGTCGCCGAGGTGCGTGCCATGATGCTCCTGCGCGCCAATGTGCTGGCCACGGGGCACGCCGGCGTGCGGCCGGTGGTGGTGCAGACGCTGCTGGCCATGCTTGAGGCCGGCATCCATCCGGTCATCCCGGAGCAGGGGAGCGTGGGGGCCAGCGGCGACCTGGCCCCGCTCGCCCACCTGGCGCTCGCGCTCATCGGCGAGGGCGAGGCGGAGCGGCATGGCGTGCGGGACCAGGCCGGCGCGCTGCTGACCGCCGCGGGGCTCGCCCCCGTGGTGCTCGAGGCGAAGGAAGGGCTGGCCCTCATCAATGGCACGCAGGCCCACACCGCCGTGGCGGTGCTGGCGCTGGCCGAGTTGTGGCGGCTGTGGCGCGCGGCCCACGTGGCGGCCGCCCTGTCGCTGGAGGCGCTGCTGGGCACCCCCGACGCCTACGACGCCCGCATCCAGGCCGTCCGCGGGCAGGTGGGACAGGCCGACTCCGCCGCGCTGCTGCGCGCGCTGCTGGCTGGCAGTCCGCTGCGCGAGTCGCACCGCCACGGCGATCCGCGCGTGCAGGACGCGTACGCGCTGCGCTGTGTGCCGCAGGTGCACGGCCCCGCGCTGGATGCGTTGCGGTTCGCCACCGGCCTCGTGGAGCGGGAGCTCAACGCCGCCACGGACAACCCGCTGGTGTTTCCATCGGGCGAATTGCTGAGCGGCGGCAACTTCCACGGGCAGGCGGTGGCGTTGGCCGCCGACCTGTTGGCGGTGGTCACCGCCAACCTCGCCGTGATCAGCGAGCGGCGCACCGACCGCCTGGTGCACCCCGACCTCAATCAGGGGCTGCCCCCGTTCCTGGCGGCCGAGCCGGGGCTGGAGTCGGGGCACATGATCTCGCAGGTGACCGCGGCGGCGCTGGCCAGCGAGTGCAAGCAGCTGGCCCACCCGGCCAGCGTCGATTCCATCCCCACCGACGGGAGCAAGGAAGACGTGGTCCCCATGGCGATGGGAGCTGCCGTCAAGCTGCGCCGCAGCGTGCGCAACCTCCGCCATGTGCTGGCCATCGAGCTGCTGTGCGGTGCCGATGCGTTGGACTGCCGCCGCCCCTTGCGGAGCAGCCACCCGGTCGAGGCGGCCCATGCCCGCATCCGGGCGCTGGTGCCCCCGCGCGACGGCGATCGTCCCCCCGCACCCGCCATTACGCGGCTGGCCGACGCGCTGGCGGCCGGCGCCCTCGAGTCCCTGGTTCCGGAGGTCACCGCATGACGGACCACCCCGCCGCCGCTGTCGGCCACGGCCCCCGCCCGGTGCGCGCGCCGCGCGGCCCTGTCCTGAGCTGCCGCGGTTGGGAGCAGGAGGCCGCGCTGCGCATGCTCATGAACAACCTCGACCCTGAGGTGGCCGAGCGCCCGGATGACCTGGTGGTGTATGGCGGCACCGGGCGGGCCGCCCGCAGCTGGCCGGACTTCGACGCCATCGTGCGCACCCTGCGCACGCTGGCGGACGACGAGACGCTGCTGGTGCAGAGTGGCCGCCCCGTGGCGGTCTTCCGCACGCACGAGGATGCGCCCCGGGTGCTGTTGGCCAATGGCAACCTCGTGGGCCGCTGGGCCACCTGGGACGAGTTCCGGCGGCTGGAGGCGCTGGGGCTCACCATGTACGGGCAGATGACGGCGGGCTCATGGATCTACATTGGCTCCCAGGGGATCGTGCAGGGGACGTACGAGACCTTCGGGGCGGTGGCCGCGCGCCACTTCGGGGGCACCCTGGCGGGGCGCCTGGTGGTCACGGCGGGGCTCGGTGGCATGGGGGGCGCGCAGCCGTTGGCCGCGGCCATGCACGGGGCGGCTGTGCTGGCCATCGAGGTGGATCCGGCCCGCATCGCCAAGCGGCTTGAGACCCGCTACTGCGACCAGGCCACAGCCAGCCTCGACGAGGCGCTGGCGTGGCTCCGTGAGGCGCAGGCGGCCGGCACGGGGCTGTCGGTGGCGCTGGAGGGGAACGTGGCCGAGCAGCTGCCGGAGCTGGTGGCCCGCGGCGTGACCCCCGATGTCCTCACCGACCAGACCAGCGCGCACGACATGCTGGTGGGCTACGTCCCGGCAGGGCTCTCGCTGGCCGGTGCGGCGGCGCTGCGCGCCGCCGATCCCGCGGCGTACGTGGCGCGCGCCACCGACTCCGTGGTGGCCCACGTGCGCGCCATGCGCACGCTGCAGCAGCGGGGGGCCGTCACCTTCGACTACGGCAACAACCTCCGCACCGTGGCCTTCGATGCCGGGGTGCGCGATGCGTTCGAGATTCCGGGCTTCGTGCCGGAGTACATCCGTCCCCTCTTCTGCGAGGGGAAGGGGCCGTTTCGCTGGGTGGCCCTCTCCGGCGATCCGGCCGACATCGCCCGCACCGACGCCCTGGCGCTGGAGCTGTTCCCGCACGACGCGTCGCTGCGTCGCTGGATCACCCTGGCCCAGGCGCGCATCGCCTTCCAGGGACTTCCCGCCCGCATCTGCTGGCTGGGCCAGGGGGACCGCGCCCGCTTCGCGCTGGCGCTCAATGCCCTGGTCGCCTCCGGGGAGCTCTCCGCCCCCATCGTCATCGGGCGCGACCACCTCGACACCGGCAGCGTGGCCTCCCCCTTCCGGGAGACCGAGGGGATGCGCGACGGCAGCGACGCCATCGCCGACTGGGCCATCCTCAACGCCCTGCTCAACACCGCCAGCGGCGCGTCGTGGGTGTCGTTCCACCACGGCGGTGGGGTGGGGATCGGCAACTCGCTGCACGCCGGGCAGGTGATCGTGGCCGACGGCTCCGACCGGATGCGGCGGCGCCTGGAGCGCGTGCTCACCAACGACCCGGGGATCGGTGTGGCGCGCCATGCCGAGGCCGGCTACGACCTCGCGCGGGCCACCGCGGCCCGCGAGGGGATCCGCCTCCCCCGCCTCGAGGACTGATGCTCTCCAGCCGCTACCGGCCCTGGCACGTGCCGGTGTTCCTGGCCAAGTACGCGTGGCTGCGCGCCCGACGGCGCCCGGTGCTCCTCAACCTCGAGGTCACCATGCGCTGCAACGCCCGCTGCGGCTTTTGCGACTACTGGAAGACCCCCGCCGACGCGCGGCACCAGGAGGTCGCAGACTATGCCGCCATCGTCCGGCACTTCTCCCCCATGCTCGCCACCTTCACCGGTGGGGAGCCCACGCTGCGCCGCGACCTGGAGGACATCGTGCGGGCGGTCCGCCAGGCCTCCCGGTTCACGTACCTGCAGCTCATCACCCACGGCGGCATGCTCACGGTGGAGCGCGCCAAGGCGCTGTGGGACGCCGGGCTGGACCAGTTCAACCTGTCGCTGGATTACCTCGACGAGCGGCACGATCAGGCGCGCGGCATCCCGGGGCTGGCCGCCCGCCTGCAGGCGCTGGTCCCCGCCATGCGCGACGTCGGCATCGGGGGCGTGCGCTTCAACACGGTGATCAAGCGCGACAACCTCGACCAGCTGCTCCCCATCGCCCAGCGCGCCCGCGCCCTGGGGGGGGGCGTCAACTTCTCGCTGTACACCGACTTCAAGAACGGCAACCGGGATCACCTGCTCACGGGCGACCAGCACGCCGACCTGGACGAGGCGGTGGCCGGGCTGCTGGACTACAAGCACCGTCATCCCGGGGTGATCACCAACTCGGAGCACTACCTGGAGCAGATCCCGCGCTACGTGCGCGGGGAGCTGGCCCAGGAGCCCTGCCGCAGCGGCGAGTCCACCATCCACATCGATCCCCAGGGGCGCGTGCGTCGGTGCCCGGACTTCCCCCCCGACGGACCGTGGGAGGCGTACGCCGGCTACCAGCCCATCAGCTGCGATGCGTGCTTCTACGCCTGCCGTGGCGAGGCCCAGGCGCCGCTCCGGTTGCGCTCCCGCGTGCGGGACGTGATGGCATGAGCCCCGCCGCGCCGCTCCCCGACGCCACCGGCCCCGTGCCGCTGTTGCTGGTCAATGCCGCGCAGGTCGTCACCTGCGCGGGGCCACCGCACGCGCGACGGGGCGCAGCCATGGCGGACGCCGGCGTGCGCGAGGGCGTCGGGGTCGCGCTGTGCGACGGCCGGGTGGTGGCGGTGGAACCGGAGGACCAGTTGCGCCGCCGCCACCCCGGCGCGATTGAGGTGGATTGCCAGCGGGGGCTGGTGGCGCCAGGCTTCGTGGATGCGCACACCCATGCCTTCTTCGGCGCGCCGCGGGTGGCGGAGCACGAGTTGCGCGCCACGGGGGTCCCCTATCTGGAGATCGCGCGGCAGGGCGGCGGGATCCACAGCTCCGTGCGCGACCTGCGCGCCCGGAGTACCGCCGAGCTGGTCGCACGCACGCTGCCGCGGCTGGCCCGGTTGGCGGCCGGGGGGGTGACCACCGTGGAGATCAAGTCGGGGTACGGCCTGTCCGTCGACGAGGAGCTGCGCTCGCTGCGGGGCATCGCCCAGGTGGCCGCCCAGGTGCCGATGCACGTGGTGCCCACCTGCCTGGGGGCGCACGAGGTGCCGTTGGAACATCGGGATGCGCCCGGCGGGCGCGCGGCGTGGCTGCGCCTCCTCTGTGAGGAGCTCTACCCGGTGGTGGCGCGCGAGCGGTTGGCGGCCTTTGTCGATGTCTTCTGCGAGCCTGGGGTGTTCACGGTCGCCGAGGCCCGGCAGCTGTTGGTGGCCGGGGCCGGACTGGGGATGCGGGCCAAGCTCCACGCCGACGAGTTGCATGATGGCGGGGGGGCGGCGCTCGCCGCCGAGCAGGCGGCCGTGAGCGCCGACCACCTCGCCGCCATCTCCCCGGAAGGTGTGCGGGCACTGGCCGAGGCGCCCACCGTGGCCACCCTGTTGCCGGCCACCATGCTCTTTCTCGACCGGCGACAGGCGCCGGCGCGGGCCCTGGTGGACGCCGGCTGCGCCGTGGCCCTGGCCACCGACCTCAACCCTGGCACCGCGCCACTCCAGTCGTTCCCCCTGCTGCTCACCCTGGCGGTCTCGTCGCTGCGCCTCTCGGCTTCCGAGGCCTGGGTGGCAGCCACCGTCAACGGCGCGGCGGCCTTGGGGCTCGCCGGTGAAACTGGGCAGCTTGCCCCCGGGTTCCGGGCCGATGTCGCCGTGCATGCCGTGGACGACTACCGGGCGTTGCCCTACTGGTTCGGTGAGCGTCTCTGCGTGATGGCGTGGGCCGGCGGCCGTCCTTGTCACCCGTGGGCTTCCGCCCTAGCTTCCGCCGGAACGGCGCCTCCCCCGGCGGCTCGCCCCTGACCGCCTTCTCTCACGCCGGGCTCCCGATCGCATGTCCCTTGCCGCAAAGCACCGCAAGCAGGCGGCTGAATACGAGAAGCAGCAGGACTTCGAACGCGCCCTGACCGCCTACACGGCGGCGATCCAGGAGAGCGATCAGGCGCGGGAGGAAGTGGACGTCGCCCTGTTCAACAAGGTGGGAGACCTGGCGCTCCGGCTCGGACGCATCCCGGAGGCCATGACCCACTACGAGCGCGCGGTCGACCAATACTCGGCCAGCGGGCGCTTCAACAATGCCATCGCGCTCTGCAACAAGATCAAGCGGACGACCCCGAACCGGACGGGGATCTACCTGACGCTGGGGCGTATCTGCGCCCGCAAGGGGCTGCGCGGCGACGCCTCGAGCAACTTCCTGGATTACGCCACCCGCATGCAGCAGGACGGGCGCACGGATGAGGCGCGCCGTGCGCTCGTGGAGGTGGCCGCACTCTTCCCCGACATTCCCGAGCTCCAGCGCTTGGTGATGGAGCTGGGGGATGGCTCCGCGGCGGCGGAGGGGGCCCCCACGCAGGCGTCGGCACCGGTGCCGGTACCGCCGGTGACACCAACGCCCCCTGGCGCCGAGCGGAAGCTGCCCGGGGGAGGCGGAGGCCTGGTGTTTCTGGATGTGGACGCGCCGGTCGCCCCGCTGTCCGACCGGGAGATGCGCAATGCCAGGGTCCCCACCCCCATCAGCTCCCCCGTCATCCCGGAGCGGTCCTCCCCGCCGGTGCGGGAAACCATCGGCGCGTCGCTGGAGGAGCACCTGCTGTTTGATCCGGCGGTGGATCGCCGCGATGCGCCCCCGCCGTCGCCCATCCCCCTGAGGACGGAGCGCCCCCAGGCGCTCCCCCAGCCGGAGCCTGACGCAGCGGCGGCCGCGCGTGCGGACGAGCCACCTGGCGCATCCCTGCTGGACCCGGCGTCCCTCGGGGGAGACCCCTACGGCGTGGGGCTGGCCGCCGGCGCCGACGCCGCGTGGGAGCTTCCGCCGCTGGTCATCCCGTTGGAGGGGATGGAGCCCGAGGCGGAGGGGCTGGGATCCGGCGAGTCGGTGCCGTCGCTGGACGCCTTGCTGGTCGAGGAGACCCTGGCGGACTCGCTCAGCAGCCCCCAGCCCGAGTCGCCAGCCCCCGTCGTGATCCCCACACCGCGCGACATCGCCATGCCGGGGATGGCGCAGGCCATTGCCGAAGGGGAGCGGCTGGTGGCCACGGCGGAGTCGCAGTCGGTGCTCTCGGTGTTGGTGGCGGTCGAGGCGGCGATGACGCCGCTCCCCCCGTTCCGCGTCAATCCGCACGATTTCATCCTGCCGGGCGAGCTCCCGCCGCTGCTGCTGGACGATGCCCACGTCGATGGGGCGCTCGCGGGCACCGGTCGTGGACTGGAGACGGCGGACGCGGAGACGGCGGTGGCACCACCGGCGGCGGACGCCCCGGAGCCGGCGGATGCGCCACCGCAGCCGGAGGAGCGGCCGCGGACCGAAGTGTGGGAAGACCCGGCGGACGCGCTCCAGGCGGCTGTCGAGGAATGCTGCGTGTTGGGGCGCTGGTCGGACGCCGCCGCCACCCTGGAGCAGTTGGTCGCGGCGGCCCCCGATCGGCTCTGGGCCCACCAACGCCGGGTGGAGGTCGCCTTGCGGTTGGGAGGGGGCCCCCCCCTGCGCGACGCCTACCTGGCGCTCGGCGCCGTGCTGGCCCGCCGCGGCGACGACGCGGCGGCTCGTGCGGTGTCGGCACGGGTGCTGGCGCTGTTCCCCGGCGACGGGCCGGCCGGCGACGCCCCGGGGGCCCCGCGCGAGGGGAGCGCGGCCCCAGGGCGCGTCGGCGACGGCGCGGCCACGCGCATCCGCGTGGCCGAGCCGGAGGCCACCGGGGACGACGCCGTGGACTTCGAGGTCGTGCTCCGCCTGTTCAAGGACGGGGTGGCGCGCAGCCTGGGTGAGGAGGACGCCGGGAGCCGGTACGACCTCGGGGTGGCCTACAAGGAGATGGGGCTCCTCGACGACGCCGTGGCCGAATTCCAGAAAGCCGTGCGGAGTCCGCTCCACAGACTACCGGCATACGAGGCTTTGGGGCAATGTTTCGTGGAGCAGGGACGCCACCAGGTGGCGATCACCCTCCTGTCGCGGGCGTTGCACGAGTCGCCATCGGTCGGGCAGGATGACCGGCAGCGGATCGGGATGCTCTACCTCCTCGCGTATGCGAACGAGGCCCTGCAGCGGCGGGACGAGGCTCGAATCCACTACCAGCGCGTGTTCCAGACCGACAGCAGCTTCCGCGACGTGGCCGCCCGACTGGCTGCGCTTTCACGGCGCCCGACGTGACCGTCACCGACCGCACGCCCACCTCCCTGTCGGCGGCGCTCCGGGACATCCAGGCCCCGGTCCAGGGGCCGCTGGAGGCCGTGTCGGCTGAGCTGTGGCGCATCGTCTCCACCGACGTGCCGCTGGTGCAGGATGTGCAGGCGCACCTCATGGCGATGAAGGGCAAGCTGTTCCGCCCCACGCTGCTCCTGCTGGCCAGTGCCCTCGAGGAGCGCTCGCCGCCGCGCGCCGTGACCTACGCCGCCGTCATCGAGCTGATCCACCTGGCCACCCTGGTGCACGACGACGCCGTGGACCATTCGGCGCTGCGGCGCGGCATGCCCACCGTGAACGCCCTCTTCAGTCACCAGCTGTCGGTGATCATGGGGGACTTCCTGTATCTCCGCGCGCTCAACGAATTGGTCACGCTGGAAGACCTCGAGGCCATGCGCGTGATCACCCGGGCGTCCAACGAGATGACCCTGGGGGAGATCCGCCAGCTGGGCGCCTACGATGCCCTGGCCTTCAGCGAACAGGACTACGAGACGCTCATCCGCGCGAAGACTGCTTCGCTGTTCATGGCGGCCTGCGAGGTGGGGGCCCTGTGCGGCGCCCCGGCGCACCGGGTGCCGCTGGTCCGCTACGCGGAGCGGCTGGGGATGGCGTTCCAGGTGGCCGACGACCTCCTCGACTACACCGAGGAATCGACGGTCACGGGCAAGCCCACCGGGCTGGACCTCCGGGAGCACAAGGTCACCCTCCCCCTCATTGCCGCCCTGCGAGAGATGGGATCGGCGTCGCGGGCCCGGGTCGAGGCGCTGTTCGCCAATCCTGAACCACCGGACGAGCAGATTGCCGAGGTCATCGCGATCGTCCAGCAGCACGGTGGCATCGAGTACGCCCGCCGGCGGGCCGACCAGTTCACGCGGGAGGCGGAGGAGGCGCTGGTGTCGCTCCCCGACACGCCCGCCCGCACCGCCCTGCTCGACGGCATCGCGTACGTCGTGGAGCGGCGCTGGTGATGGCGCGCGGCACGGCGCGGCACCGCCCGGGATTTCACCTGTTCGTGCTGGCGGCCGGGTTCGTCGCCGGTGGCCTGCTCACGCAGGTGGCGCGCCGGTTCATGCCGGCGGGCGCGGTCAAGGAGTTCCTCACCACCGGCGTCACCCCCGCGGTCGGCCCCATCCCGGTGGATCTGGTTATATTGAAGTTTGCGCTGGGACCCGTTGCCCTCGATGTCTCGCTCCTGAGCCTCCTGGGGGTCCTGATCGCCTACCTCATCGCGCGATCGCTTTTCTAGGAGCCCACCATGAATTTCGGCAACTTCGGTTTCGGCGAGATCCTCATCATCCTCGTCATCGTTTTGCTCCTGTTCGGGGCCAAGCGCATCCCGGAGATCGCGGGCTCCCTGGGGAAGGGGATCAACGAGTTCAAGCGCAACCTCAGCGATGCCCAGCGGCAGGTTACCGCGCCGCCGCCGCCACCGCCCTCGGTGGGGCAGGGGGCGCCGGCGCGGCAGGAGGAAGAGGAGCGCCCCGAGCCCAAGCGCCTGCTGGGCTGACGCCACCGCGGGTTCCTGAACGAACAAGGCCCCGGCTGCTCGTGCAGCCGGGGCCTTTGCACGTCTCCGGCCGGGTGAGCGGCCGGAGACGACGGGGGCACGCGGTCAGATGTCGGACTGCCGCCGCAGCGCCGCGTTCACCTCGGCGCGACGGTCCTTGATCGACGCCTTCTCGCGCAGGTTGGCGAGGAACTCCTCCACCTTCTGCTGGCGAAGCGACTGCAGCAGCTCTGCGCGCTGCGTGGCCTTCCCGGCCTCGAAGGTGGCCTTGCTAGCCTCGGTCCGCGACTCCACGCGGAACACCACCAGTGCGTCGGCCCCGCGGAACGGGCCCGCCACCTGCCCCACCGGGGCCGTAAACGCGGCGCCGACCGCCTCGGTGAACTGACCCAGCCCGGGGACCGCGTCCACGCGCACGAACCGGCGGGTGCGCTCCACGGTGAGGTTCCGCTGCGTGGCCGCCGCCTCCAGCGACCCGCCGCGCGCGGTCGCCACCAACTGCTCGGCCACGGGGCGCAGCTTCTCCAGCCGGCGGTCGCGGGTGAGCCGACGGCGGATCTCCTCCTTCACGTCCGCCAGCGGCGCAATGCCGCCAGCCACCAGCGAGTCGAGGCGGGCCACGAAGTACGCCTCCGGGCTGTCGAACAGGTCGCTGGACTCGCCGGGGCGCACGCCGGAGAACGCCCACGCGCTCACCGACGGCACGTACCGGCCGGCGAAGGTCATCGGCTCCTTGTCGAAGGCCACCGCCTGGGCCGGGGTGAGCCCCAGCGCCGCGGCGCCCGCGTCAAACGCCGACGCCTCGGTCTGGTTGGCCGCCTTGGTGGCCAGGGAATCGGCCCGGCGGTCGGTGCGCACCGCGCTCGAGTCCGTCTGCCCGATGGCCACCAGGAGGTGGCGCACGTCCAGCGTGTCCCCCGTCTTCCCCTCCACGCGGATGAGGTGCCAGCCGAAGGGGGTCAGCACCGGCTGCGACAGCTCCCCAACCTTGAGTGCGTAGGCCGCCTCCTCGAACAGCGGCGTGAAGCGGCCGCGCCCACCCTTCCCCAGCGCCCCGCCGTTGGCCCCCGATACGCTGTCGTCCGAGGCGCGCTTGGCCACGGCGTCAAACGCCGCGCCCCCCGCGATCTCGGCGCGCAGCCCGTCGATCCGCGCGCGGGCAGCCGCCGAATCGGCGGCGGTGACCGTCCGCGGCACGAACAGCAGCGAGACCACCGCGCGCCCCGGACGCTCGAACAGCTTCTTGTTGCGCGCATAGAACGCCGACAGCTCGCTGTCCGGCACGCTCACCGCCGTGTCCGTCAGCAGCTCCGGGCGCATCACCACCGCGCTCACCTCCACGCTGTCATTCCGGTCCCGGTACACCTGCCACAGCCGCTCGTCGGAGAGGTAGGCGCCCGACGCCACCTGGTCGAACAGCTTCTGCTTTGGGATCTCGGTGCGGTAGTACTGCTCCAGCCCCACCAGCATCCCCGACTGCCGCGCCACCGGGCTGGCCAGCAGCCGCTGGTACTTCTGCAGGTCGAAGCGCCCGTCCGTCTGGAGGTCGGGGGACTGCATCGCCTGCGGCGGCGGCGCCAGCCGCGCGGCCTGCACGATCTCCTCGTCGCTCACCGAGATCCCGCGGCGACGGTACTCGCGCTGCAGGAGCACCTCGTTGACCAACTCGTCGAACGCCTGGTCCTCGAGCGTCCGGCGCTCGTCCAGCGTGATGGCGCGCCCCAGCCGCTGCTGCTGCTGCTGCTCCAGGGTGGCCACGGCGTTCTGCCAGGCCGTGTACAGGATCTCCTCGCCGTCCACCGTCGCCACCGTGGTGGTGGTCGTGACCGGCGCCCGTCCCACCAGCCCGGACGTCTCGTACAGCAGGAAGCCGCCGATGAAGGTGACGATGAGGACGATCCAGATGTACTTCGCGGCGCTCCGCATCGATTGCAGCACGGGGCGGGACTCCTTGGAGGGAAACGGATGGGGGAACGGAAGACGTGCGCCGGCAGACCCGCACCGGGCCGGGTCCGCCGCCCGGTCGGCGGGGAAGCCGGGTAACCTAGTCCGCGCATCATCCTAAAGGCAAGGCGCGCCACGACTTCTGCCGGCGGCGCCATTTGACTTGGGAAAGCGGCTCGCGCTAGGTTGCCGGGGAGGGGCGGGGGGATCTCCCGAGACCCGTCCGTACCGCACCTGCCGAGGGTCCGCACCCCCATGTCCGACAGTCCGCGCCTCGACGAACTCCGGCGCAAGTTCCGGGACAATCCGCGACGGTTCTTCGCACCGTTGGCCAGTGAGTTGCGCCGGGCAGGGCGACTGGAGGAGGCGGTGGCCCTCTGTCGCGCGCACCTGCCGCAGCTCCCCGATCATCTCAGCGGGGCCATTGTCTACGGCCAGGCGCTGTACGACCTGGGGGAGCTGACCGAGGCCCGGGCGGTGTTCGAACAGGCGTTGCGCGCCGACCCCGAGAACCTGGTGGCGCTGCGGGTGCTCGGGGACATCGCCAAGCGTCGCGGTGATCCGGCCGCCGCGCGCCGGTGGTACGAGCGGGTCCTCGAGGCCGATCCGCGCAACGACGACATCGCCTCGCAGCTCAAGGACCTGGCCCTGCCGTCCTCGGAGCCGCGTCCCTTCCGGCCACCGACGCTGGAGGCCGGCGCCAGGCTGGCCAACGCGGCGGCGGCCGGCGCAGCCGTGCGCGACCGCATGCCCGACCTGCCGCCGCCAGACGAGGACGACCCGTTTGCCTTTCCGGCGACCATCGATGCCGCGGACGGCCCCCCCCTGCTCGAGGTGGCGGCGGGTGATTGGGTTGCGGAGCCCCCGGCGGTGACCCCTGCGGAAGGGATGGCGGGCGCGACCGACGCGGAGGGGGCCGAGGCGGAGTTCGAGGAGGGGTTGTTGGCCCCGATGGCCTGGCCGGACACGGCCGACCTGGTTGCGCGCAGGCTCACCCCGCGCGCGCTGCCGGCGTTCCCCATGCCGGTCGATGACGAGACGATCGCCGCCTTCGGGCGGGAGCGCTACGATCCTCCCGCCCCGCCGCGCCAGGAGGATGTCATGGCCGCGTTCCTTGATGCCGGTGAGGAAGCGGCAGGGCGCCCGGGGGTGGTGGTGGCGTCCGACGCGTCGGAGCCGACGCGGTTGGCGGCCGGGGTGGTCGAGCCGGGGGCCGTGGATGAGGCGGACGCTGCCGTCGACCTGTTGTTTGGCGTGCCGGCAGCCCCCTCGGGGGCCGTGGCGCCGAGCCGGACGGAGGCGTTCTGGGTGGCGCCGGAGCCTGTCGCGGCGACCCCTGTTGGGCCGGGCCAGGTGGCGGTGGAGCCCCCCCCGCCGCCCGATGAAGACGACGACCCGCCGCCGGTGGCCGCCGAGTCGGCCACCGCGTTCCGAACGGAGACGATGGCCGAGTTGCTCCTGGCCCAGGGGTTTGTGGCGCAGGCCCTGGAGGTGTTCGAGACGCTGGCCGCCGAACGCCCTGGAGACGCGGCGCTGGCCAGCCGCGTGGCCACCCTGCGCCAGCCCCCCGAGCGCGCGCCGGAACACGCGGCACCCGCCGCAGTCGGCTCGCCGGAGTCGGTCGCCCGCGTCGCAGGCGCGACCACGGCCCGCCAGGCGCTGGCCCAGCTGCTGCAGCCGGCACCCGCCGGGCGGTTGGCGCAAGGCGCCAGGGCGTCCGATGCCGCCGGCCCCTCCGAGCCGTTGACCGCGCCGCATCCGCTCTTCGGCGGCGTCGGACGCGCCGCTGACGAGCGCATGGCCACGGGATGGCACGACGCGATGCGTCCGGCGCCTCAGGGCGGCGGGACGCCCGCCACGGATCCCGTGGGGCGGCTGTGGTCCGTCCCCCCGGCGGACGACGAGGGGCTGGCCTTGGAGGACGTCTTTGCCGTGGGCACCCCCCCGTCCGTCGCGGCCATCCCCGATCGGCCCACCCCCTGGGGGGCGCGATGAACATCGGCATCCTCAACGGTCCCAACCTCAACCTGCTGGGCATTCGCGAGCCCGCCGTCTACGGCACCACGACGCTGGCGGAGATCGAGGCCCGCCTGGCGGACGTCGGCCGCGGCCTCGGGGTGGGGATCCGGTGTGCCCAGGCCAACGGGGAGGGCACCCTCATCGACCACCTCCACGATTGGCGCGGCGTCGTGCAGGGGGTGGTGGTGAACGCCGGCGCCTACGCGCACACCAGCCTGGCGCTGCGCGACGCCTTTGCCGCCACCGCGCTGCCGTTTATTGAAGTACACCTGTCCAACATCCACGCCCGCGAGCCCGAGCGGCACCGCTCGATGCTCGCCCCTGCCGCCATCGGGATGGTGACGGGGCTGGGGGCGTTCGGGTACGAGGTGGCGCTGGAGGGGCTGGTGCGCTGGCTCCGGGCGCGCCCGTGACCGTGCCGGGCACCGGGGCTCCACAGGTCGCCCGCCTGGCGGGGGTGCGCGAGGCGCTCGGGCGTGCCGACCTGGACGCCCTGCTGGTCACGGCGCTCCCCAACATCCGGTACCTGACCGGCTTCACCGGCAGCAATGCGCTGGTGCTGGTCACCCCGCTGGCCTGCCACCTGTTCACCGACTTCCGGTACGCCACGCAGGTGGAGCGGGAGGTGGTCGACGGGGTGACGGTGCGCATCGAGACCGCCAGCCTGTGGGCGGGGCTGTGGCGCCATCTGCCCGGGGTCACCGCGGTGGCGCGGGTGGGGTTCGAGTCGGCCCATCTGCTCCACCAGGACTTCGCTCGGCTGCTCGAGCAGGGTGCCCGCTGGCAGTGGCGCCCCACCGTCGATCTCGTGGAGGGGTTGCGCGTCATCAAGGACGCGGGGGAGGTGGCCTCGATCCGGCGGGCGGTATCCATGGCCGAGGCGGCGTGGGAGGCCACAGCCGCGGCCTTGCGCCCGGGACTCACCGAGCTGCAGGTGGCCGGCCTGTTGGAACGGGCGCTTCGGGAGGCGGGGAGCGAGGGATTCCCATTCCCCTCCATTGTCGCGTCCGGTCCCCAGTCGGCGCTGCCGCACGCGCGTGCCGGCGACCGTGTCCTGTCGCTCGGCGACCTCGTGCTGCTGGATTTCGGGGCCATCGCTGACGGCTATTGCTCCGACATGACCCGCACCGTGGTGCTGGGACCGGCCACCCTGCAGCAGCAGGAGATTCATGCCGTGGTGTTGGAGGCCAACCGACTGGCTTCGGGTGCGGTTCGGGGCGGAATGGCCGGAAAGGATGCGGATGCGCTCGCCCGCGACTACATTGCGGCCGCAGGCTGGGGGGAGGCGTTCGGGCACTCGCTGGGCCACGGGATCGGCCTGGAGGTGCATGAGGCGCCCCGCCTGGCCAGCTCGGCCGCCGCGCCGCTCCCGGTCGGGGCGGTGGTCACCATAGAACCGGGGATCTACCTGGCCGGGTGGGGCGGGGTGCGGATCGAGGATGATGTGTGGCTGGCGGACGACGGCGCGCACGTGCTGACGTCGGCGTCCCGGTCGCTCCTCGAAGTGCCCTGACCTCCCTGCCACCGGCGCCGGTGTGTCCGGTTGCCCGACGCATTGCCCCCTCTTCTCCCCTGCCATGATCGACCTGCGATACGTGAAGAAGCTGATCGAGATGCTCGACGGCTCCACGGTGGACTCCATCGAGATTTCCTCGGACAAGGGGATGAAGCTCCGCATCGCGAAGAGCGCGATGCAGCGGGCGGCGGTGGCGATGGCGGCCCCGATGCTCCCCGCGGCACCGGCGCCGGCGCCAGCCGTCGCGGCGCCCTCGGCCCCGGAGCCGGCCGCCGCGGCGGCGCCGGCGGCCCCCAAGTCCCCGCTGCTGGAGCTCAAGTCCCCCATGGTCGGGACCTTCTACGGGTGCCCCGAGCCGGGCGCGCGCCCGTACGTCGCGGTGGGCGACCGGGTGACCAAGGGCAAGGTCGTCTGCATCATCGAGGCGATGAAGATCATGAACGAGCTGGAAGCCGAGTTCGACGGGGTTGTCCGCGAGATCGGCGTCAGCGACGCCCAGCCGGTCGAGTACGGGCAGGTGCTGTTCCGCATCGACCCCACCGGCTGAGCTGGTGACCACGGTACCCGCCCCGGCGGGGGCGGGGGGCGGCACCCCACCAGCCCCGATCGATCTCAAGGCCATCCTGCTGCACATGGTGCGGCTGGGCGCCTCCGATCTCCACCTCAAGGTCGGGCGCCCACCCACCATCCGGCTCCACGGCGACTTGCTGCCGCTGGATCAGCCCGCGCTCCGGCAGGAGGAGCTCCGGCGGTTGGTGGAGGTCCTGCTCCCCCCCGTGCAGCTGCGGGAGTTCGCCGAATCGCGCGAGGCCGACTTTGCCGCCAGCCTGTCGGGGGTGGGGCGCTTCCGGATCAACGCCTACCAGCAGCGGGGCACCGTGGCGTTCGCGATTCGCGCCATTCCCCAGGCGGTCTCCACGGTGCGGGAGCTCAACCTCCCTCCGGTCCTCGAGGAGATCGCCATGCGCCCGCGCGGGCTCGTGCTGGTCACCGGGGTGACCGGCTCGGGGAAGAGCACCGCGCTGGCCGCGATGCTGCACCACATCAACGAGCACCAGCGCTGCAACATCATCACGGTGGAGGACCCCATCGAGTTCGTCCACCGGGACGTGCGCAGCCACATCAACCAGCGCGAGGTGGGGACGGACACCGGCACGTTCTCGCAGGCGCTCCGCCGGGTGCTCCGGCAGGACCCCGACGTGCTGATGATCGGCGAGATCCGCGACCTGGAGTCGCTCGAGGTGGCGCTCAAGGCGGCGGGTACCGGCCACCTGGTGTTCTCCACGCTGCACACCATCGACGCCACCAGCACCATCAACCGCGTCCTGTCGTTCTTCCCCCCCCACCAGCAGAACGAGGTGCGTTTCGCGCTGGCCCACGCCCTCTCGGCGGTGGTCTCGCTGCGGCTGGTCCCCCGCATCGATCGCCCCGGGCGGGTGCCGGCGTGCGAGGTGCTGGTGAACACCGAGGCGGTCCGCGACCAGATCCGCGACATGCACTCCACCCTCAACATCCCCGACCTGATCAAGGAGGGGAGCGTCGCGTACGGCATGCAGAGCTTCGACCAGTCGCTCATGCGCTGGTATGGGCAGGGGGTCATCAGTCACGACCAGGCGCTCCTCAACGCCACCAACCCGGCCGAGTTCGCCCTCAAGCTCCAGGGGGTGGACGGCTCCAGCGACAATTCGTGGGACGGCTTCGGTGTGCCTCCCGGGCACTGAGCCGCCCCCCGCCCTGACGATCGGCCCCTTCAGCCCCCCGCCATGTTCCGCAAGGTCCTCATCGCCAATCGCGGCGAGATCGCGCTGCGCGTCATCCGCGCCTGCCGCGAGCTCGACATCCAGACGGTCGCCGTCTACTCCGAGGCCGACCGCGAGTCGCTCCATGTGCGCTTCGCCGACGATGACGTCTGCGTCGGTCCGCCCCCGGGGCGCGAATCCTACCTGCGCATCCCGCGCCTCATCGCCGCCGCCGAGATCACCGGCGCCGACGCCATCCACCCCGGCTACGGCTTCCTGGCCGAGAACGCCGAGTTCGCGGAAACCTGCCGCGCCTCCGGCATCACCTTCATCGGCCCCACCCCCGACCAGATCCGCGTGATGGGGGACAAGGCGTCCGCGCGGCGCGCCATGGCCGACTGCGGCGTCCCCATCGTGCCCGGCACCCCGGGCCCCGTGGACGATCCCGAGGAGGCGCTGGCCTTCGCCCAGCAGATCGGCTTCCCGGTCATCATCAAGGCCGCCGCCGGCGGGGGGGGCAAGGGGATGCGCGTGGCGCGCGATCCCGACGACTTCCTGCGCTCCTTCCAGCTGGCCCGCTCCGAGGCGCTCTCGGCCTTCGGCAACGGCGACGTGTACGTGGAGAAGTTCCTCGAGCGCCCCCGGCACGTGGAGTTCCAGGTGCTGGGCGACACCCACGGGAACGTGATCCACCTGGGCGAGCGCGACTGCTCCGTGCAGCGGCGCCACCAGAAGCTCATCGAGGAGGCGCCGTGCCCGGTGATGACCCCCGAGCTGCGCGAGCGGATGGGGGAGGCCGCCGTGCGGGGGGCCAAGGCGATTGGCTACGTGGGCGCCGGCACCGTGGAGATGCTGCTGGATGCCGACGGGTCGTTCTTCTTCATGGAGATGAACACCCGCATCCAGGTGGAGCACCCGGTCACCGAAATGCTCACCGGCGTGGACCTGGTGAAGGAGCAGATCCGCGTGGCGGCCGGCCTGCCGCTGTCGGTCACCGCGCTGCCCCCGTTCCGCGGCCATGTCATCGAGTGCCGCGTCAACGCCGAGGATCCGTCCCGGAACTTCCAGCCCTGCCCGGGACGCCTCGACGTGTTCCACCAGCCCGGCGGCCCCGGGGTGCGGATCGACACCCACGCCTACGCCGGCTACACGGTGCCGCCGTACTACGACAGCATGATCGCCAAGCTCATCGTGCAGGGGGCCACGCGCGAGGAGGCGCTCAAGCGCATGCAGATTGCCCTGGAGAGCTTCGTGGTGGAGGGGGTCAAGACCACCATGCCGTTCCTCGCCCGGGTCATGCAGCACCCCGCCTTCCAGGCGGGCGCGGTGCACACCAAGTGGCTGGAGCAGGAGGGCGGGGACCTGCTCAAGGACCCGGCGTAGCCCCGTGACCACCTCGGCCCTGCGGCGCGAGTTCGCCGGCATCGGGCTGCTGCTTGCCGGCGCCTTCCTGCTGGGGGCGCTGCTCCTGCAGGTGCCCGAGGTGGGGGCACGCTGTGTCGAGGCCCGCGGGCCCTTCGGTCCGCTGGGGAGCTGGCTGCGGTGTGTCCTGATCGGGGCCGTCGGGCTCCCGGGTGCGCTGCTGTTGTCCATCGGCCTGGTGGGCACGGCCCTGGTGTTGTTCGGGCGCGTCACCGCCGCGCTGGATGGGCGGCGGGCCGCCCTGTTCTGGGCTGGGCTCGTGGTGCTGGTCCCCGTGGCCATCGGGCTGGCGCTGGGGGCGCCACCCGAGGCCGGTGACGCCACCGGCCTGGTTGGCGGCATGGCGGCCCACTACCTCCGGAAGGCGTTGGGGGCGGCGGGCGCCTGGTTGGCGTGGCTGCTGGTGTTCAGCACGGTCACCGTGGTGACCCTCCGCTGGAATCCGCTGCGCCTGGTACTGGGGCGCGCGAACCAGACCGCATCGGCCGAGGCGCCGCGCCCCCCCGGCGGGGCGCCGCTGCTGGCCCGGGTGCTCGAGCCGGAGCCAGGCGAGCTTCCCGCCGTGGATCCGCGCCTCGCCCGCGAGGCTCTGGCCGCCGCAGAGCGAGGCGCCGCCTCCCCCGCACCGGCCGCGGCATCCCCGGAGCCCATCTCCGGGGCCGTTCCCCAGGGGACCGCCGCGCCGGTGGCCAAGGGCCGGCGGCCGCGCGAGCGGGACACCGCCCCGTCGCTCCCCGCCGCGGTCGAGCTCGAGGACCTCCCCGCGCATGTGGGGGAGTCCCTGCCGCCCACCGACCTCCTCACCCCACCACCGCGGCGCCAGGTCGAGGCCGGCCGGCGGGAGTTGGACGCCGCTGGCGAGCGGCTGCTGGCCACGCTGCGCACGTTCAAGGTGGATGGCGAGCTCGTGGGGCGCACGACCGGCCCCACGGTGACGCAGTTCGAGATCGAGCCGGCCGCCGGCGTGAAGGTGCGCCAGATCGCGGCGCTCGCTGACGACCTGGCGCTTGCCATGCGGGCCCCCAGCATCCGGATCGTGGCCCCCATCCCCGGGCGTGGCGCCGTGGGCGTGGAGGTGCCCAATCCCACCCCGGAGATGGTCGTGCTGCGGGAGGTCCTCGACGCCGCGGAGTTCCGGGGGGCCCGCGCCGCCCTCCCCATTGCCCTCGGCAAGGACCTCGAGGGACGACCGGTGGTGGCCGACCTGGCCCGCATGCCCCATCTCCTCATCGCCGGCGCCACCGGGTCGGGGAAGTCGGTGTGCGTGAACACCATCATCACCAGCCTGGTCTACCGGCACACCCCGCGCACGCTCCGGTTTCTCATGGTGGACCCCAAGATGGTGGAGCTCAGCGTCTACAACGCCCTCCCCCACCTGCGGCACAAGGTCATCACCGACAACCGCGACGCGGCGGCCGTGCTCAAGTGGGCGGTCATGGAAATGCAGGACCGCTACCGGCTGCTGGAGGCCAACGGCTGCCGAAACCTGCAGGAGTTCAACCGGCGGGCGCAGCAGCAGGAGGAGGGGACGGGGGCGCCGCTCCTGCGCCCGCGCGCTCCCGACGTGGCCTTCGAGGCCCGCACGTACGAGGGGGGCATCCTGCCGTACCTGGTGGTGGTCATCGACGAGATGGCGGACCTCATGATGACCGTGCAGGCCGAGGTGGAGACGCCCATTGCCATGCTGGCCCAGAAGGCGCGGGCCATCGGCATCCACCTCATCCTGGCCACCCAGCGCCCCAGCGTGAACGTCATCACGGGGCTCATCAAGGCCAATTTCCCCTGCCGCATCGCCTTCCGGGTGGCCTCGCAGGTTGACAGCCGGACCATCATCGACGGAGCCGGCGCGGAATCGCTGCTCGGCAATGGCGACATGCTGTTCATCCCGCCCGGGAAGTCGGAGGCGGCCCGGCTCCAGGGCGCCTACCTGTCCAGCGAGGAAACGGCGCAGCTGCTGGCGTGGTACGGGGCGCGTCCGGCGGCGGAGGCACCGGCGGCAGCGGCGGCGTCTGTCGAGCCGGACATCCTGGAGGCGGTGCGGGCCGCCGAGGCCAAGGCGCGTGGAGAGGAGGAGGAGCCGGACGGCGGAGGGGACGGCGCCCGGGACCCGCGCTTCCGCGAGGCGTGCGAGGTCGTGCTGCAGCATCGGCAGGGGTCCACGTCGCTGCTGCAGCGACGGCTCAAGGTGGGGTACGGGCGCGCCGCCCGGCTGGTCGACCAGCTGGAGGCGGCCGGGGTCCTGTCCCCCTCCGAGGGCCCCTCCCGCCCCCGGGAAGTGCTGATCGGGGTGGAGGACCTCGACCGCGTCTGCGGCGACTGACGCGTGGCGGGTGGGCCACCCCCCTCCCCGGACCGGGAAATCGCGCCCGCGGCGTATTGACGGACCCGGGCGCCCCGGCGACTATAGAAGCGGCAATTGACGAGGCAGCTTGCACAGGGCCCGGCAGCAGTCCCACCGCCGTTCATCCGTCGGCCTCCGCTGTTCCCGCCTGGCCGCGGACCTTCATCCCCATCCGAGGTGTGCGATGGTCTTTTCTCGCGTCCGCCGTTGGTGCCTGTCCACCCTGGCCGTGCTTGGAGCCGCCCTGCTGTCGGCGTCCCCGGCCGCCGCCCAGGGGGGGATCATCACCGGCAAGGTCACCGACGCGGCCTCCGGCCGCCCCATTGAGAACGCGCAGGTGCAGGCGCAGGCCGCCAGCGGCCCCTCGTATGGCGCCATCTCCGGTGCCGACGGCAGCTTCCGCGTGGTCAACCTCCCGGCCGGTTCCTACACCGTCACGGTGCGCGCGCTGGGCTACGCCCAGCGCAGCTTCCCGGGGATCGCCCCGGGCGCCACGGTCACCGCGGCGCTCACCGAGCGCCCCACGCAGCTCTCCGAGACGGTCGTCACCGCCAGCCGCAGCCGCCCGGAAAAGGCGCTGGACGCCCCCGCCCAGATCTCGGTGATCTCCAGCGAGCGCATCGCCGAGCGCCCGGCGCTCACGGTCACGGATCACCTGCGCGCCACCCCCGGCGTGGACATCAACCGCGGCGGCCTCGTGCAGGCCAACGTGGTGGCCCGCGGCTTCAACAACGCCTTCAGCGGCTCCATGCTGATGCTCCAGGACTACCGCTTCGCCGGGGTCCCGTCGCTGCGCGTCAACGTGCCCTTCCTGTTCACGGGCACCATGGACGACATCGACCGCATGGAGGTGCTCCTCGGCCCCGCCTCGGCGCTGTACGGGCCCAACAGCGGCGCCGGCGTGCTGCACCTGATCACCAAGTCCCCCTTCTCCTCGCAGGGGACCACCCTGTCCGTGGACGGCGGCGAGCGGTCGGTCATCCGCACCAGCCTGCGCCACTCCACCAAGCTCTCCGAGAAGGTGGCCTTCAAGCTGTCGGGTGAGTACATGCAGGGGCGCGACTGGGAGTACACCGACCCGGCCGAGCCGCGGACCTTCCCCACCACGGCCAACGTCCCGGCCTCGCGGCGCGGCGCGGCCAACCAGCGCGACTTCGACCTGCAGAAGCTCACGGGCGAGGGGCGCCTCGACATCCGGCCGTCGGCCAACACCGAGGCGATCACCACCATCGGCTACACCAAGGTGGGCAACGGCATCGAGCTCACCGGCGCCAACGGCTCCTCGCAGATCCGCAACTGGACCTACCTGTCGCTGCAGCAGCGCCTCCGCTGGAACCGACTGTTCGCGCAGGTCTTCTACAACAACTCCGACGCCGGCAACCCCAACGCCGGCTCCGACGTGGGCACCTATCTGCTCCGCTCCGGGCAGCCCATCGTCGACCAGTCGCGCGTGATGGCGGCCCAGCTGCAGCACGGCTTCGACCTCGGCAGCAAGCAGACGTTCACGTACGGCCTCGACTACATCATGACCAACCCGCGCACCGGCGGGACGATCAACGGGGTCAACGAGGACGTGGACGACATGACCGAGTACGGCGGCTACATCCAGTCGTCCACCAAGCCGGTCAAGCAGCTGGAGCTCCTGGCCGCGGCGCGCCTGGACGGCAACAACCTGATCGACGGGCGCTTCTTCTCGCCGCGCGCCGCGATCATCTTCAAGCCCACCGAGACGCAGAACATCCGCGTCACCTACAACCGGTCGTTCAACACGCCGGCCAACTTCTCGTTCTTCCTCGACCTGATCCAGTCGCCCAATGTGGGCGGGTCGGGCTTTGACGTGAAGGCGCGCGGCAACCCCCCCAAGGAGGGGTGGCAGTTCAACCGGAGCTGCGGCTCGTCCAGCGCCTTCGGCGGCTACTGCATGCGTTCGGTGTACGCCGGTGCCGGCAACTTCGTGGGCACCAGCGCGGCGGCGGCGTTCCCGGGCGCCATCAATGCCCTCTCGTCGCGCCTGGTCCCCGGCATCGCGCAGGCCCTGTCCGCCAACTTCCCGGCGGCCGTGGCCCAGCAGCTGGCGGCCGGCGCGGTGCAGTTCCTCGGCACCCGCACCCCCACCAACGCCGACCTGGCCACGCGCGTCTCGTACCTGACCACGGCCACGGTGCCGCTCACGGCGAACGACCTCCCCGACATCGACCCGCTCGCCGCCGCGTTCAACAACACGTACGAGCTGGGTTACAAGGGGATCATCGGGAACCGGTTCCGTTTTGACGTGGCCTATTGGGGGCAGGAGCGCGGGGACGTGGGCGTCTCGGCGGCGCTCAACACCCCCAACGTCTTCTTCGGCAACCCGCAGCAGCTGGGCGGCTACCTGGGGCAGCAGCTGGGCGCCTACTTCGCCCAGGCGCTGGCCGGAGTGCTCCCGCCGGCGCAGATCCCGGCCACCGCCGCCGCGCTCGCCGCGGGCGTGGCCGGCGCCCTCACCCCGAGCGTCGCCGCGGTGCCGCTGGGCGTGGTGACCTGGGCCAACGGCAACACCGCTCCCAACGCCATCTACGCCACCTACCAGTCGTCCAAGGGGAAGCTGTGGGTCCGCGGCATCGACCTGGCCGCCGACATCGTGGCCACTGACCGCCTGACCTTCGATGTGAACTACAGCTGGCAGAGCGACAACGTCTTCCCGCAGATCAACGGCGGGAACGCCCTCCCGCTCATGTCCAACTCGGCCATGTCCCGCGGCTCGCTGGGCGGGCGCTACAGCAATGAGTCCAACGGCTTCGGCTCCGAGCTGCGCATGCGCTACAACGAGGCCTACCCGGTGAACTCGGGCGTGTACGCGACCAACTTCGCCTTCCCCATCGCGGCGGGGCAGCCCGGCGCGGCCACCAACGCCTCGGGGGGCGCCAACCGCTGCTCGCCGGCGCCCGCCGGCACGTTCTGCTACGAGACGGTGCCCTCGGCGTTCATCTTCGACGTGCAGCTGACCAAGAAGTTCGACCTGGGCGACCAGAAGCTCACCTGGTCGCTCAACGCCCAGAACATCTTCGACAACCGCGTCCGGACCTTCCCGGGCGCGCCGGAGATCGGGCGGATGGTGATGACCCGCCTGTCGTACGCCTTCTAAGGCACCACGGGCAGGAAGGCGCCGGGGCGCGGTGGCGCCCCGGTGACCAGATCCACGCACGGTCGTGACGGGGGGGCGCCCATCGGGCGTCGCCCCGTCACGCCGTTCCGGGGTAGTATTGCGCCATGATCCTCAGCGACCCCCACGCCCGCCCGGTGATCGGACACCGCGGCAACCGCGTCACCGCCCCGGAGAACACCCTCCCCGCCTTCCAACAGGCGGTCGAGGCCGGCGTGGACGCGGTCGAGTTCGACGTCCATCTCTCCGCCGACGGCGTGCCGGTGGTGTTCCATGATCCCACCCTCGAGCGCACCACCGACGGCCGCGGGACGATTGCCAGCCTTCCGCTGGCGGCGCTGCGCGAAGTGGACGCTGGCGCACGCTTCACCCCGGACGGAGGCAAGACCTTTCCCTGGCGGGGGCGCGGTGTGCGCATCCCCACCCTCGATGAACTGCTGGATACGCTCCCCGCGACGCTCCCGCTGATCCTCGAGCTCAAGACGCCGCGCGCCTCGGCGGCGGTGGCCGACACGATCCGTCGACGCGCCCTGGCCCATCGCGTCATCGTTGCCGGCTTCGATCCCGCCAGCACGGCCCCCATGCGAGGCGCCCCGTGGATGCTGGGCGCCAGCACCCCCGAGGTGGCGCGCCTGCTGCTGCCGGCGCTGTTGCGTCGCCCGCTGGCGCCACAGCCCTTCCAGGCGCTGTGCATTCCGCCGCAGTGGAACGGCCTGCCGGTGCCCATCCGCGCCCTCGCCCGCTCGGCTCGCGCGGCCGGGATGCTGCTGCATCTCTGGACGATCAACACCGCCCGCGACGCGCACCGCCACTGGGCCAATGGCGTGCATGGCATCATCACCGACGATCCCGTCGCCATCCTGGCCGCCCGCGACGCCGTGCGCTGACGCACGCCCCTCGGCCCACCCCTCCGCACGCGAGGGGGGGCGGGGGGCCTTGACGCTCCGGGACGTATCCGGTGCGTTGCCAAGGTCCCGCCTGCGGAGCCCGGGTTACCGGGTCGCATCCGCGTGGTGCTACCATGGCCACATGTCACGGGAACGCCAGGCGCTGGGACTGTTGGGAGAACGGCTGGCCTTCCGGTGGCTGCGGGCGCAGGGATGGACGCTGGTGGCGCACCGGTTTCGCACGGGACATCGGGACATCGACCTGATCGTGCGCCGGGACGCGCTGGTGGCGTTCGTGGAGGTCAAGGCGCGGCGCGGGGAGCAGTTCGGTCCGGCCGTGGCGGCCGTGGGGTGGCGCAAGCGGCGGGAACTCAGCATCAGCGCCGCGGTGTGGGTGGATCGCCATGGCCATTCCGGGCTGTCCTACCGGTTTGACGTGATTGGCGTGCAGCTTATCGGTCAAAAAGCCCGAATAGAGCACATCCCGAACGCCTTTGGTGTGGAAAAGTCCGCGTAATGGGGGGAGTTGTACACGCGGGCGGAACTTCGTATTTTCTTCGGGTCTTGGTTCGGTTCTGGTGAATCGTAGATTCTCGCGGGCCAAGGCATGGCAGCTTCACCCCTTATCCACGGTGGATCTATGGCGGGCTCGGTGATTTCGGACGACAAGCGCAAGGCCTTGGCGCTGGCGGTGGCGCAGATCGAGAAGAGCTGCGGCAAGGGGTCCATCATGCGACTGGGGATGGACTCCAAGGTGCGGGTGGAGGCGATCCCTACTGGGGCGATCAACCTGGATGCGGCGATTGGCGTGGGGGGAATCCCGCGCGGGCGCATCACGGAGATCTACGGCCCGGAGTCCAGCGGCAAGACCACGCTCTGCCTGCATGTGGTGGCCAACGCGCAGCGGGCGGGTGGGGTGGCGGCGTACATCGACGCCGAGCATGCGTTGGACACCGAGTATGCCAAGAAGCTCGGGGTGGATGTCGAGAATCTGCTCATTTCGCAGCCGGACACCGGGGAGCAGGCGCTGGAGATCTGCGAGATCCTGGTGCGGTCCGGGGCGGTGGACGTGGTGGTGGTGGACTCGGTGGCTGCGCTGGTGCCCAAGGCGGAAATCGAGGGGGAGATGGGGGATTCCCACGTGGGCTTGCAGGCGCGCCTGATGAGCCAGGCGCTGCGCAAGCTCACCGGCGCCATTGCCCGGTCCAAGGTTTCGGTGGTGTTCATCAACCAGCTGCGTGAGAAGATCGGCGTCATGTTCGGCAACCCGGAGACCACCACGGGGGGCAAGGCGCTCAAGTTCTACGCGTCGCTGCGGCTGGACATTCGGCGCATCGGGCCGGTGAAGGAAAAGGAGGACGTGATCGGGTCCCACGTGCGGGTGAAGGTGGTGAAGAACAAGGTGGCGCCGCCGTTCAAGCAGGCGGAGTTCGACATCATGTATGCCGAGGGGATCAGCCACACGTCGTTGCTGGTGGATATCGGGGTGGAGGCTGGCATCATCGACAAGGCCGGGGCTTGGTACAGCTACGGTACGCAGCGGATCGGGCAGGGGCGGGAGAACGCCAAGCTGTTCCTGCGGGACAACCCCAAGCTGATGGCCGAGGTGGAGGAGAAGGTGAAGGCGGTGCTGGGGGTGAAGGTTGCGGAGACGGCCGCGGGCGGGGACGACGCGGACGACTGAGCGCGCGCGTGCCGCGTCGCGGGGGATCGGATGAGAGCGCCGAGGGGGGCTTGCGGTTTGACGTGGTGCCCGGATCACCACGGCTCATCGTGAGTACCCCCTCGGTCATTCCGGAGGGGGCGCAGCGGGTGCGTGGGGTGGTGGAGTCGCCGCGCCGGCCCGGGCGGTATCGCGTGCAGCTGGAGGGGGGCGCGCGGTATCTGGTGTCGGCGGCGGGGTTGGCCGAGACCGGGGCCATGCGGGCGGGGGTCGTGCTGACGCTGGCGCAGGTGGCGCGGCTGGCGCACGAGGACGCGGTCACGGCGGAGGTGGACCGTGCGGTGGCCTCCTTGGCGCGGCAGCGTCGCAGTCGTCGCCAGCTCGAGGGGGCGGCTCGGCGGCGCGGGGCGGACGCCGGGGTGGTGGCCGAGGCGCTGGACCGGTTGGCGGCGTCTGGCGTGTTGGACGATAGGGGGATGGCCGAGGCGGAGGCGGCGGCGCGGCTTCGGCGGGGGGAGGCGCCAGCGCGGGTACGCCAGCGGCTGCGGCAGAAGGGGGTGGAGGCCCCGGTCGTGGCGGAGGCACTGCGCCAGTCCGTGGAGGAGGAGGGGTTTGACGAGGGGGCCGCCTGCGAGGCGCTGGCCGTGCGCCGGTGGGCGGCCGTGTCCGCGCTGCCCCCTGAGGTGCGTCGGCGTCGACTTACCGGGTTCCTGTTGCGCCGCGGGTTTTCCGGCGGGGAGGTGCAGCGGGTCGTGCGTCGGCTCGAACGGGAGGGGCCGCGGGCGGGAGACGGCTTCACGGAGATGGACGAGGGGGAAGGGGAGCCGTTCGGCGCCTGATCCCCCTATATTTCCGGGCTTATGCTCGCCTCCGAAATCCGCGCCCGATTCCTGGCCTACTTTGCCGCGCAGGGGCACGCTGTCCGCCCCAGCTCGACCCTCGTCCCGGCCGACGATCCCACCCTGCTGTTCACCAACGCGGGGATGGTGCAGTTCAAGAAAGTCTTCCTGGGCATGGATGCCGTGCCCGAGGGCAATCCGCGGGCCGTGACGGCGCAGAAGTGCGTGCGCGCGGGCGGGAAGCACAACGACCTCGAACAGGTGGGGCACACGGCCCGGCACCACACCTTTTTCGAGATGTTGGGGAACTTCTCGTTCGGCGACTATTTCAAGCGGGAGGCCATCCGCTTCGCGTGGGCGTTCATCACCGAAGAGTTGAAGATTCCGCGGGAGCATCTGCGCGTCACCGTGTATCACGAGGACGACGAGGCGCGGCAGCTGTGGCAGGAGGTGGCTGGCGTGCCGCCGCACCGGGTGTACGGGCTGGGGGCCAAGGACAATTTCTGGCAGATGGCCGACACCGGGCCCTGCGGGCCCTGCACCGAGATCTACGTGGACCTCGCGCGGGTGGCGGCCGACTGGGCGTTCCCCAAGGATGCCACGGGCGAGTGGACCAACACGGAGCTGGAGGACTACTCGCTGGACGCGTTCGTCGAGGGGGCGGAGGCGGGGCGGTTCCTGGAGATCTGGAACCTCGTGTTCATGCAGTATGACCGGCAGGCGGACGGCACGTTGGTGCCGCTCCCCAAGCCCTCGGTGGACACCGGGGCCGGGCTCGAGCGCATCGCGGCCGTGATGCAGGGGGTGACCAACAACTTCCACACCGATGCCTTCGCCCCGCTCATTGCGCGGGTCGAGGAGGTGGTGGGGATTGCGTACCCGTACCGTCCCGGCGTGGGGGTGGGGGTGGCGCACGACCGGGAGGGGCGCGAGATCGATCCGGCGTCGTTCCGGGTGCTGGCCGACCATGGCCGGGCCGTGGCGTTCCTCCTGGCCGACGGGGTGTTTCCCAGCAACGAGGGGCGTGGTTACGTGCTGCGGCGTATCCTGCGCCGGGCGGTGCGGCATGCCTGGCTGCTCGGGCGGCGCGCGCCCACGCTGGTGCACGTCGTGGAGGCGGTCATCGACAGCATGCAGGGCCAGTACCCCGAACTGCAGGCGCGCCGCGCGCACCTGCTGGAGACCACGCGGGCCGAGGAGGAGCGGTTCCTGGCCACCATCGACGCCGGGATGTCGCGCTTTGACGAGCTGGCGCCCTTGGGCTCCACGCAGGGATCCACGGCCGTGCGCGGCACGATCGACGGGGCGGACGCCTTCCGGTTGTACGACACCTTCGGCTTCCCCATCGACCTCACCGAGCTGATGGCGCGGGAGCGCGGCTACCTGGTCGACATTGCGGGATTCGAGGAGGCGCTCTCCGCCCAGCGGCGGCAGTCGCAGGAGGAGCGGAAGGCCCGGCAGCTGTCCGTCAGCGCCGATGACTTTGGCGATCCCACGCAGTGGTCGCACGATCAGCAGCACCGGGCCGCCCTGGGGCGGTTCGTCGGCTACGAGCGCACGGCCGTGGACACCGTGGTCACCGCCGTGCGCACCCTCCCGGATGGGCGGGTGGCGGTCATGCTGGGGGAGACCCCGTTCTATGCCGAGTCGGGGGGGCAGGTGTCCGATCAGGGCACCATTACCGGCGCCGGGTGGCGGGTGGAGGTCAGCGAGGTGCGCAAGATCGACGGGCGCATTGCGGCCATCGGTGTGCCCGTCGGCGAGATCACCTTCGGGGCCGCCCACGCGGAGGTGCCCCGCGACCGACGGCAGGACACCGCACGGCACCACACGGCCACCCACCTGCTCCATGCCGCCCTCCGGCGGGTGCTGGGGGACCATGTGCATCAGGCCGGGTCGCTGGTGGCCCCCGACCGGCTGCGCTTCGACTTCACGCACCACGGCCCCGTCACGGCGACCCAGTTGGCGGCCATCGAGGCGCACGCCAACGCGGGGGTGTGGGCCGCGGCGCCCGTGCACACGCGGGAGGAGGCCTATGCCGACGCCGTGGCCTCCGGGGCCATGGCGCTGTTCGGGGAGAAGTACGGCGACGTCGTGCGCGTCGTCGACATCCCCGACTGGTCGGTGGAGCTGTGCGGGGGCACCCATGTGCGGAACACCGCCGAAATCGGCTGCATCCGGGTTGTGGCGGAAAGCGGCGTGGCGGCGGGGGTGCGTCGTCTCGAGGCGGTCACCGGGCCGCGGGCGTTTCAATTCCTGACGGACCGGGAGCGCGCGCTGCAGCAGCTGGCCACCCGGCTCAAGGTGCCGCTTACCGCGGCGCCGGCGTCGCTGGAGCAGGTGGAGCGCAAGCTGGACGCCCTGCTGGACGAGCGCCGGCAGCTGGAGAAGAAGCTGGACGAGGCCATGCGCGGAGGCGCGGGGGGGGGCGGGATGGCGGCGCGCCTCATTGAGGGGGCTCGGGAGCTTGGCGGGGTGCGCGTCGTGATCGCCCAGGTCGAGGTCCCGGACACCAAGGGGCTGCAGGCGCTTGGCGACGCCATTCGCGAGGGCATCGGCAGCGGGGCGGCCGTGCTGGCGGCGGCGGTGGACGGCAAGGGGGCGCTGTTGGCGGTGGTCACCGATGACCTGCGTGACCGCGGGGTGCGGGCCGATGCGCTGGTGCGCGAGGTAGCGGCCACCGTGGGTGGCCGTGGCGGCGGGAAGCCACACATGGCGCAGGCGGGCGTTGAGCCGGCCCAGCTGGCTCAGGCGCTGGAGGCCGTGCCCACCGTCGTGGGGCGCCTGGTGGCTGGGGCCTGATCCTTCAGGGGGGAGCGCAATGACAGACGCGACGACGGGAGCGGCGGGGCAGTCCGGGACGCTTCGGAGCTGGTTGGCTGCGGTCACCCCGCCGCCGCCACCGTCGCTGGCGTCACGGTTGGCCGCCGTGCTGGAGCCCTTTGCGGACCGGCCCGCGAACGAGGTCCCCGAGTGCTGCCTGGACGCGGGTGAGGGGTTGCTGGACGCCATCCTGGCGTCGGGGTCCACCTCGCGTGACACCGCCCTGGATCTGCTGACCGTTGACGCCCTCATCACCTATGCCTTTCAGGAGGCGGCGGGCGAGCCGGAGCGGCTGGAGGCGCGGGCGTCTCGCGCCATGGAGCGTATCGCCGCCATCCCGGGACGGGAGCCCTCCTGACGGTGCATCGTGTCGTGGGGCGGGGTCGCGTCGGCACATGATCGACCTGCACACGCACCTGCTCCCCGGAGTGGATGACGGCTCCCGGTCGGTGGAGGGATCGCGGGCCGTCCTGGAGCGGTTTGCCGCCGAGGGGGTCACCACGGTGGCCTGTACTCCGCATCTGCGGGCGTCCGAAGCCGACCGCGCTCCCGTGGAGGCGCATCGCCGGCTGCTGGAGGCCTTGCAGTTGGCGGTGGCGCAGGGGCCTCGCCTGATTGGCGGGTGGGAGATCATGCTGGATGAGCCGGGGACCGACCTGGCACGCCCCGAGCTTGGGCTTGGCGGGTCGCGGGCCGTGCTGGTGGAGTTCCCGCGCGGCGGCGTGCCAGTGCGCGCCACCGACGAGTTGCACCGGCTGGTGCGCCATGGGGTGCGCCCCGTTGTGGCGCACCCGGACCGGTATGCCGGGTGTACCTTGGAGCAGGTGCGGGCATGGCGCCACGCCGGGGCCCTCATCCAGTCCGATGCCATGGCGCTGGTCGGTCGGGGACGGGGGAGCGCCTTGGGGCAGGCCATGCTGGCCCACGGCTTCATCGACCTGCTGGCCTCCGACAATCACGGAGACCGGCGGTCCTTGGCGGCCAGTGTCCACTGGCTGGCCGCCAACGGGGGGGAGGAGCAGCTGCCGCTGCTCACCCAGCTCAACCCCCAGCGGCTGCTGGCCGATCAGGATCCGCTCCCCGTTCCCCCTCTTCGTCCGTCGGTGGCTCACCGCCTACAGCGGTGGTTGGGCCGCTGGCGTCGCCGCCGGTAGGGCGGTTCACCCTCATCTCCCGGTGGTATCATGATGGAGCCTGCCGACCTGTCCCCGTCAATCGCCGCGGCCCTGGAAGAGCTGGCGGACACGGCGACTCGTACCTTGGCGCGCCTGGCCCCCGAGATCGCGCGTGCGCATGCGCTGGTGCTGGCCACGGTGCAGCGCGGGGGCACCCTGTTCTTCTGCGGCAATGGCGGCTCAGCCGCCGATTCCCAGCATCTGGCCACCGAGTATGTGGTGCGCTACCGGCTCAACCGGAGGGCCTACCCGGCCATCGCGCTCACCACGGACAGTTCCTTGTTAACCGCCGCTGGCAATGATATCGGCTTTGATCACATTTTTTCTCGTCAAGTCGAAGCGTTGGCAACTCCCGCCGACCTGTTGGTGATCCACAGCACCAGCGGTAACTCGCCCAATGTGCTCCGGGCCGCCGAGGCGGCGCGGGCCAAGGGGGTTCCGGTCTTGGCGATGCTCTCCAAGGATGGCGGGGCGCTGCGGGCTCTGGCGGATGTGGCCGTCGTCGTCCCCACCGACCGGACCGATCGGGCGCAGGAGATGCACCTGTGCATCCAGCACGCCATCTGCGATGCCATTGAGCCGTTGCTCACGTGAGCACGTTGGCGTTGATAACCGTGAAACGTGTTGCCTGATTGAAGGTTCGGGTTATCCATTTCATCCGGATTCTAGACAGATGATCGACCTTACCGGCAAGCGAGCGCTGGTCACCGGCGGTTCTCGCGGCATTGGGGCGGCCATTGCCCGCCTCCTGGCGGCGGCGGGGGCCGATGTGGGCATCGGCTATCGAACCCGCAACGCCGACGCGTCGGCGCTGGTATCCGGTCTGGAACGTGCCGGCCGTCGGGCCTTCGCGCTTGGGGGAGACTTTTCCACATTGGCAGTGAACGCCAACTTTGTGGACAAAGCCTGCTCGATGTGGGGTGGTGTGGATATCTATGTGGGAAACTCCGGTGTGTGGCCTGACCAACCGGTGGCTGTGGAAAACCTGGATCCGCAGCGCTGGCACGATGTCATGGACGTCAACCTCAACGGCATGTTCTATGGAGCGGCCGCTGCGGCGCGCGTGCTGCCGCGTGGGGGGCGCATGATCTTCATCGCCAGCACCGCCGGCCAGCGTGGTGAGGCCGGACACGCGGACTACGCGGCCACCAAGGGGGCCATGATCTCCTTCGTGAAGTCGCTGGCCGTGGAACTCGGGCCGCGGGATGTCACCGTCAATGCGGTGGCCCCCGGGTGGGTCGATACCGAGGCGGTGGCGCGGCCCTTTGCCGGCGAGGGACGCGCGCGCATCGAGCGGGCCATCCCGCTGGGGCGGGTGGCGGCCCCGGACGACATTGCCGGGCCGGTGCTGTTCCTGGCCAGCCCGCTGGCCCGCCACATCACCGGCGAGATCCTGAACGTCAACGGGGGGAGTGTGCTCTGCGGATGACCGCGGGCCCCGGCTCCCCCGCGGGATTGCGCCTCCGCCCCCCGGGGGCGGTGGTCGACATCGCCCGCACCCTGCAGCAGGCCGGGCACGCCGCATGGTGCGTGGGGGGGGCGGTGCGTGACGCCCTGCTGGGGGTCGAGAACCTCGACTGGGATCTCGCCACCTCGGCTACCCCCCCCGAAGTCCGGCGGCTGTTCCGGCGGACGGTGCCGGTGGGGATCGAGTTCGGGACCGTCGGGGTGTTCGGACGTGATGGACGCATGCATGAGGTCACCACCTTCCGCCGGGATGTCCACACCGACGGGAGGCACGCGGTGGTGGAGTTCGGGGCGTCGCTCACCGAGGACCTCGCCCGTCGCGACTTCACCATTAACGCCATCGCCTGGGATCCGCTGGCCCGGCAGTTGGCCGATCCCTTCGGCGGCCAGGAGGACCTGGCGGCGCGCACCGTACGAGCGGTGGGTGACCCCGAGGCCCGGCTGACCGAGGACCGCCTCCGGGCGCTGCGGGCCATCCGCTTTGCCGCCCGGTTCGCCCTCACCATCGAGCCGGCCACCTGGGAGGCCATCCGCGGCAGCGCCCCGCACCTCCCCCGCCTCTCCCCTGAGCGGGTGCGGCAGGAGATCGAGAAGACGCTGGAGCAGGTGGTGCGGCCGTCCGAGGCCTTCCGGTTGTGGCGCGAGGCTGGGGCCTTCGCCTCGCTGGTGCCGGCCTTGGCGGAGGTCCCCGACACGGTGCTCGCGGCGGTGGACTGTCTGCCCCGTCCCGGGGCGCGCACACGACCGCTGCGCCGGAGCCTGCGCCTGGCCGCGCTGCTGTCCGCCCTGGACGCCAAGGAGGCCGAGCGTGCCTTGCGTGGATTGCGCGCCTCCAATCAGGAGGTGGCCACGGTGTCGGCGTTGGTGGCAGGGTGGCACCGGCATGGGGACGCGCTCCGGCCATTGGCCGTGGCGGATGGCGAGCCGGACGCGCAGGGGCTCCGTATGGCCGTCTCGCAGATGGGGCGGCTGCGGGTGGCCGGTACGCTGCGGCTGGTGGCTGCCCGCTGGGCGGCCGAGGGCGCGGCATCCGGAGCGCCAACCGGGGCCAGGGTTCGGCGATTGTACCGCCGGGCACTGCGGGTGGCCTTCCGTGATCCGGTGGAGTTGGGGGACCTGGCCATCGATGGCGAGGACCTGCGGGCCCTGGGGGTCCCCGCCGGTCCGCTGATGGGGCAGTGGTTGCGCGCCTTGCTGTCCGATGTCCTCGAGGAGCCGGGGCGCAACCGGCGCGAGTGGCTGATGGCCCGGGTGCGCGAGCAGCAGAGGCTGTCCGGGTCGGGTCCGTGACGCGCCCGCCAGCCCCCGCCGCGGAGCGGGCCGATGCCCCCCTCGCGGCCCGCATGCGCCCGCGCACGCTGGATGAGGTGGTGGGGCAGGGGCACCTGCTCGCCGTGGGGCGCCCCTTCCGCGAGGCGCTCAACCGCGGCGTGGTGGACTCGCTGGTGTTGTGGGGGCCGCCCGGGGTGGGGAAGACCACCCTGGCCCAGCTGATCGCCCAGGCCACCGACGCCACCTTCGTGGCGTTCTCCGCGGTCACCGACGGGGTGGCTCGGGTGCGGGAGGTCGTCCAGGCGGCCGCCGCGCGGCGCCTGGCGGGGGGACGGACACTCCTCTTCGTGGATGAGATCCACCGCTTCAATCGCGCGCAACAGGATGCCTTCCTGCCACACGTGGAGGACGGCACGCTGGTGCTGGTCGGCGCCACCACCGAGAACCCCTCCTTCGCACTCACGGGGGCGCTCCTCTCGCGGGTGCGCGTGCTGGTGCTGGAGGCGATTCCCGTGCCCGCCCTGGAACTGCTGGTGGATCGTGCCTTGGCCGACCACGAGCGCGGGGTGGGCCGGCGCCTGCTGACCATCGCGCCGGAGGCGCGGCGGCTGTTGGCCGAGCAGGTGGATGGTGACGCG
>JBILKP010000164.1:0-6065 GCA_044376625.1 Gemmatimonas sp.
CGGTGGCGGCGGAGTCGGCCGGGGCGGCCGCGCTGTCGGCCATCACCGCCGGCTGGGCGGGCTGGTACACCGGGAAGGTGTCGGGGGCCGCGCCCTGGTAGCGCCCGCGCAGCAGCTCCTGCTGTGCCGGCGTGAGCACGTTCTGGGCGGGGTACGGCGAGACGATCCCGTGTTTCACCCCCCAGAGGTACCAGTTGTCCACCACCGTGCCGGTGAGCAGGATGCCGATGCCGCCGGTGAAGGTGGTGAGGACGGCGAACCACCACGCCCACCGGTGGATCGACTCCATCGTGGCGTTGAACCCCATCGTCCAGCGCCAGAAGAGCATCGAGCGCTCGGCCGCCGTGCCGCGGTCGGTGATCTGCTCGATCTCCCGCTCCCCCCCCATGCGGGAGGTGGCCAGGATGGTGGCGCCGTGCATCGCGAAGAGCACCGCGCTGCCGTACAGGAAGACGATGGAGAGCGCGTGGAACGGGTTGTAGTACAGGTTCCCGTAGCGTATGGAGAACGCCGAGGTCCAGTCCAGGTGCGGGAAGAGCCCGAAGGGGACCATCTCGCTCCAGCTCCCCACCAGCAGCGGCTGGATGAAGAAGCAGAGGTAGAGGAAGATCGCCGAGGCGAAGGCCCACGGGAGGTGCGTCCCCATCTTGAGCGCGCGCGCCCGCCGGTAGGTGCGCACCCACCAGAGGAGCACCGCCACCGTGAGGAAGAACCCGGCCAGCAGGTACCACCCCCCCTGCTGCAGCGGCGGGATCCGCAACCCGTACTGCGGCGGCGGCGGCTCCAGCGCCAGCCAGGGGAGCTGCCGGATGAACTCCCCCGGGTCCCACCCCACCGACGCCCACATGTTGAAGCCGATGATCTCGAAGGCCATGAAGCCGAAGATCAGCGACAGCGTGCCCGTCCACCCCAGGTACACGGGGCCGATCTGCGCGTCGCCGAACTTGCCGGCGAGCCAGTTGAACATCCCGGTCCCCACCCGCGTCCCCGTCGACTCGTCGATGGGGAGCCCCGGCTCGGGGACGGTGCGGACCTGGACGCGCGTGAAGAGATTCTGGTATTCAAGCATCGCGGCCGGTCCTCACTTCCAGATGGGCAGGTTGAGCCACCAGCTCCACCACTCGGGCCACCCCTGGGTCCAGAAGGGCCCGGAGATGACGATGCAGACGGCGCTCATGAGCCCGGCCCCCATGGCCAGGAACAGCCCCAGCCGGTGGATGCCGATGGCGCCGATCGAGTAGCCGAGGAGGTCGCGGAAGAAGACGTTCTCCTGTTCGCTGGTCCCCACCGGCGTCCCCTTGGGCGGGTTCGTCACCGACAGGATCAGCGACCCGTGCATGGCCAGCGCGAGGCAGTTCGTGAAGAACAGCGTCACGGCGATCATGTGCGCCGGGTTGTAATGGAAGTGCAGGTACTGGTACCCGACGTTCGACACCCAGTCGAGGTGCGAGAAGATGCCGTAGGGGAAGCCGTGCCCCCACGCCCCCAGCAGGAAGGGACGCACCACCACGAGCGTCGCGTACGCGGCCACCGCGGCCCCGTACGCCCAGGGGATGTGCATCCCCATCCCCAGCTTGCGGCTGATCTCCGCCTGGCGCAGCGCCCAGCTCCCGAAGGCCCCGAGCGCGCACAGCGTGATGACCTGCCAAAGCCCCCCTTCCCGCAGGGGGGCCAACCCCAGCCCATACTTGAGATCGGGCGGGGCGATGTTGATCTGCCAGAGGTTCCACGTGGGGCCCATCGCCGCGCCCCAGATGCACAGCAGCGTGCCCAGGGCCACGAAGAAGATCGTGGTGACCCCGAAGAACCCGACATAGAAGGGACCGAACCAGAAATCGAAGAGATCTCCGCCGATCAGCGTGCCGCCACGGACACGGTACTTCCGTTCAAAGCTCAGCATCGCCATGGGCGATATCTCCGGTCACGCTAGAGAAGGACGAGCAGCGGGGGGAACGGCCGGGGGGCCCAGCCGGAGGGGTGCCGGCCGGGGATGGCCCCGCCCAGACACGGGCGGGCCACCATCCCCGGCGGCGCAGTACCGCGACTTACCGGCCCGGCGGAAGCGGGGCCATCTCCGGGGCTGCCGACGACGGCATCCCGGCTCCAACTGGCGCCTGCGTGGCCGACAGCGTCCCGTTCTCGATCCACGAGTAGCGCTGCGAGCTCAGCAGGATGAAGTGGATGGTCAACGCCAGCACCGCCAGGAAGCCCGTGAGGGCCACCAGCACGCGGCGAGGGTCGAACATCAACCAGATGCGATGCATGAGGGCTCCTTACTTGACGGCGGCCGGGGTCGCCGTGTTGGCGTACTTGGCCTTGAGGGACGACGGCCAGTTGAACTGGCTGAATGCCCACATGTGCATGAACAGCACCGCGCCCACCACGAACGCGCCGACCCCCATCAACGCCTGATGCGGATCCAGCCCAACCCAGACTCTGTGCATGGTCTCTCCTGCCGAGGTCAGAGGGTTAGAACCAGGGACGCCACTGCCACGCCAGCATGTGCGCGCCCACCGCGACGGCCACCCACGCCAGCGTGTAGGTCACCATGTAACCGTGGAAGCGGCGCGCCTCCTCCTCGGTCATTCCGCCCTTGTCCGACATCGTGCCTCCGAAGTGCGATGCTGCCACGCTCATCCCGCGTGGCGGGGATGCTGCCCCCACCGGGGGGCAGCGGATCGTTCAGGCTACGGGTGTAACTTGGACCTGACAGTCTTACACGTCAAGAACCTTGGACAACTTTTTTTCGTTCCCGTGTCCCCGGCACCCGGCCTTCAGTCCCCAGCAGGTGCATTTCGTCCCTCAGTGGTCCGTTTCGTCCCTTTCCACCCGTCCCACGCCCCGGACCCCCTCCCCATGACCGCCCCCCCCAGCGCCCCGCCCCCCGCCACCCCCGATGGCATCCGCTGGAACCTCCGCGTGGAAGGGCAGGGGCCCCTGCTGCTCCTCCTCCACGGCACCGGGGGGAGCCTGCACGGCTGGGATCGGTGCCTCCCGCTGGTCGCTCCGCACCACACCGTGCTCCGCCTGGACCTCCCCGGGCACGGGGGCTCACGCCTGGCCCCCACCGCCCACGGCGGTCCCGCCCCGCGCCCCGATCCCTTCACCCTGTCCGGCATGGCCGACGCGGTGGGCGCCCTGCTGGCGGCGATGGACGCACGGCCGGTGGTGGTGGCGGGGCATTCCGCCGGATTCCCGCTGGCGCTCCGCCTCGTGCTGGACGGCGTCATCGCCCCGCAGCGGCTGGTGGGGATCTGCCCGGCGCTGGTCCCCCCGCCGGCGCTGCTGGCCGCCACCCTGGGGGTGCCCTTGGCCGCGCTGGCCACCACCGGCACGGTGGCGCGGGGCGGGGCCTGGTTGGCCCGCCACACCGGCGTGGTCCCCGCGCTGCTGGCCTCCACCGGATCGGTCCTGCCGCCGGAGGTGGAGGCCCAGGTGGCGGCCCACTACGCGGCGCTGTGCGCCGATCCGGCCCATGTGCAGGCGGCGCTCGCCATGATGGCGCGCTGGACGCTGCGCCCACTGCTGGAGGCGGCGCATGCGGTGCGCGCCCCGATCACCCTGCTGGCGGGCACCCGGGACACGTGGGTGCCGCTGCCGGCGCTGCGCCGCGCCGTGCTGCACTACCTGCCGCAGGCCGCCCTGCGCGAGTGGCCGGGGGGGCACCTCCTCCCCGAGGAGGCGCCCGCGGCGGTGGCAGCCCTGCTGGTGGGGGCGGGCGGGGCCCCCCCCTGAGCGGGGGCCCCGCCGAGCGGCCTACGCCAGGCTGCTCGCCAGCCCCCGCCGCGACGCCAGCACGTGGTCGCGCGTGACCAGCGTGTCCCCCAGGTCGCGCGCGTCCCGCTCCGCGAGGTCGCGTAGCCGCTTGGCCGCGCTGATCCGGATCAGCACCGGCAGCGCGTCCACGATCTCGTCCATCGCGGCCTTGGCCTCGTCGTCCCACGGCAGCTCCTGGTGGAGCCGCGCCGGGGTGGCGTCGATGCGGTCCAGCTCGGTCCCCAGCGGGAGGATGTGGAACAGCGCGTCGAACAGCTGGTTGCACACCTCCTGCACGAGGTACGTGGCGCCGCTGTACCCCATGAACGGCGTCCCGATGTGCCGGCGCACGATGGCCCCGGGGAACGACGCCGGCACGTACATCGTGCGCGCCCCCAGCTCGGCCAGGTACATGCGCTCGTTGTAGCTGCCGAAGAGGATCAGCGGCGGCCGCTCCTTGATTGCCGTGCGCACCGCCTCGTTGTCGGGCTTGACGCCCGCCTTCCGCGCGATGGCGAAGGTGCAGGGGAGCCCCAGCTCGTCCTCGAGGAAGTGCCGCACCCCGCGGGCGTACGTCTCGGTGGCCACGATCCCGAAGCTCGCCGTGCCGAAGAAGTCCTGCGTCACCGACCGCCACAGGTCCCACAGCGGCTTGATGGTGGTGTGCCGCTCCCGCTCGATGAACGGCTCGGGGTCGAGCCCCAGGATCCCCCCCAGCGTGCGCAGGAACGCCGTGGTGCTGTGCAGCCCGATGGGCGCCTGCAGGTACGGGACCTCGAGGTCCTCGCACAGCATCCGCCCGAACTCGCGATAGAGGCACACGTTCGCATCGGCGTCCACCAGCCGCGGCACGTCCTGCAGGTGGCTCCCCAGCGGGAACACGCAGTTCACCTCGGCACCGATCCCCTCCACGAGCCGCCGCATCTCGGCCAGGTCGCTCCAGGTGTTGAACGTGCCGTAGATGGCGCCGATGAGGTTCACGCGCGGCTTCTCCCCCGCGGCGCGCTCGCGCCGCTTGGGGCGCACGCCGCGCTTGAGCCCGTACTCGGTCCACAGCCAGTACAGCGCGCGATTGGCCGCCTGCCACTGGTCCTCGTCGATGGTGCGCGGGAGGAAGCGCTGGATGTTGGTCCCCTCCGGCGTGACGCCGCCGCCGATCATCTCGGCGATGCTCCCGGTCACCACCACGGCGGGGAGCTCCGGGTCCAGCACCGCGTGCGCGCGCTTCATCGCCCCCTCGGTGCCGTGCTGCCCCAGCTCCTCCTCCCCCAGCCCGGTCACCACGATGGGGAGCTCGTGCGGCGGCAGCGCGTCGGTGTAGTGCAGCACCGACGTCACGGGCAGGTTCTCGCACCCCACGGGGCCGTCGATGACGACCTGCAGCCCCTTGATGGCGGTGAACGCGTAGACGGCGCCCCAGTACCCCCCGGCGCGGTCGTGGTCGAGGACGAGCATCAGGCCATCTCCTCCGCCTTGCGCTGGCGCGCCAGCTTGGCCAGGTGGCGCTTGTAGTGCTCCCGGAACTCGGGGCGGTCCTCCGGCACGGCTTCCCACACCCCGGCGCGGTATCCCTGGCCCGTCTCGCCGAAGAAGGCGCGCATGGCGTCGAAGCGCGCCTTGTTCCCCATGGCCGTGGTGATCACCTGGGCCAGCGACCCCGCGCCGGCGGGGCCCATGAGGGGGCGCGCCGAGATGAGGTTGGTGAAGTAGAGCCCGGGGATGGTGCGCTCCTTGGCGGCCTGCACCACCGGGGTGGTGCCGATGGCCAGGTCGGGGCGGAACTCCTCCATCGCCGCCAGGTCCTGCTCCAGCGAGGCGCGGAACTGCACGTGCACGCCGCGCGCCGCCAGCCACGCCCGGTCGGCCTCGGCCACGGGGGTGCGCGGGCAGGCGGTGCCCACGTAGCGCACGTCGGCGCCGCTCTCCACCAGCAGCCGCGCCACCAGCAGCTCCGACCCCTCGTACCCCGACAAGGTGATGCGTCCGCGAATGGGGCGCGCGGCCAGCGCGCCCTGGATGGCCGGGAGGACCTTCTGCTTGGCGGTGCCCACGCGCGCCTCGGGGACGCCGGCCGCGGCGCCGATCGCCTCCAGCCACGCCGCGGTCCCCTCGTAGCCTACGGGGGCGGACCCCACCACGGGGCGCCCGGCGGCGGCGAACTCCCGGAAGCTGGCCACGTAGAAGGGGTGGATCCCGGCCACCACGACGCCGTCCAGCGCCGCGTACAGCTCGCGCCACTCGCGCGTGGGGACCACCGGCCCGGCGGCCAGCCCCAGCGGCTCGAGCAGCATGCCGATCCCCACCGGGTC
>JBILKP010000165.1:0-6056 GCA_044376625.1 Gemmatimonas sp.
AGTGGTATCCCCTCCTCGTGTCGCACGTCACCGCCGCCGCAGTGGCCGCCCATTTCGACGGCCAGCTCACCGGCCCGGTCGAGCGCTTCGAGCTCCCCAACCTGGGAGCGCTCAACTTCCTGCTGCATGGCGCCCTCGATGGCGGGGGCACGTTGTCGCTCAAGACGGATGCGCAGGGCAAGGTGTTTTCCACGGCGCTCCTGCGGCTCGTGCTGGAGCTCCCCGACGACGAGGCGCGCTCCCTGGGCGTGACGGCGGCGCCGTGAGCCGCCTGCAGCTGCGGGTGCTGCTGATCGTGCTCGGGGTGATCGCCTTCACCACCGCGCTGCGGTTGGGGCTCCCGTGGCTGCGGTGGGCGGGCGTCGCCGCCGTGGCGGTGGCGCTGGCCCTCCGGTTCCTCCCGCGCCCCACCCGCTGACGCGCAGGGCGCGTGCTGGGAGCGGGCTGGGAATCGGCGCCCCTTGGGGGGGACGCTAGCTTTGGCGCATGCCTGACCGTCGCCCCGGCCGCCCCCCCGAACTGCTGGCCCCCGCCGGCTCCCTCGACGCCGTCCGCGCCGCGGTGGCCAACGGCGCCGATGCTGTCTACCTCGGCGCCGCGCGCTTCAACGCCCGGGACGAGGGGGCGCAGCTGTCGCTCGAGGAGCTGGGGCAGGCCTGCGCGCTCGCGCACGGGCGCGGTGTCCGCGTCTACCTCACCTTCAACGTCCTGATCAAGTCCCACGAACTGGCCGACGCCCTGCAGTACCTGGGGGAGTGCGTGGCCCGCGGCATTGATGCCGCCATCGTGCAGGACCTGGGGGTGGTGCGCCTCATCCAGCGGGTGTTCCCCGCGCTGGAGGTGCACGGCTCCACCCAGATGACGGTGCATGACGAGGCCGGGGCCCGCGTGATGGAGCGGCTGGGCGTGGAGCGGGTGGTGCTGGCCCGGGAGAACACGCTGGAGGACATCCGCCGCATCCGTGAGGCGGTCCCCGCGCTGGGGCTCGAGACGTTCGTGCACGGGGCCCTGTGCATCTCGTATTCAGGCCAGTGCTACATGTCCGGGATGATCTCGGAGCGCTCCGCCAACCGCGGCTCGTGCGCCCAGTCCTGCCGGAAGGACTACACGCTCACCGACGTCCCCACCGGCCGCTCGCTCGACCGCGGCTATCTCATTTCGGCGCGCGACCTGGCGGCGCAGGACCACCTGCCGCGTCTCGCCGAACTGGGGGTCGGGTGCCTCAAGGTCGAGGGGCGCAAGAAGCGCCCGGAGTATGTGGCCACGGTCACCCGGGCGTACCGGGGATGGCTGGATCGGGTGGGGGCGGGCGAGATGGCCGGGCCCCCGGAAGCGGAGGAGGTGCGCCCCCTGGTGCAGATCTTCTCCCGCGGCAACACCGGCGGCATGTACGGGGGGCGCGCCGGACGCGAATACATCACCCGCTCGCACCCCGACAATCGCGGCGTCCCGCTGGGTGAGGTGATCGGCCGGGCTCAGCGGGCCGTGCGTGTGGTGGTGGCCCACCCCCTTGCCGTGGGCGACGGCGTGGGATTTGAGCCCCCCGAGGGGATCGGTGGCGCCCCCATGGGCGGGAGCGTGATCGAGGTGCGCCCCGAAGGGAGCGATGGGGGGGGGCATCGGCAGGCGATCGTGGTGCGTGGGGGGCAGGGGGTGGTGCTCCCGTCCACGGGATGGCGCGTGGTCAGGAGCAGCGATGCCACCCTCCTGCGCGAGGCGCAGGACACCTACGCCGGTGTGGCACTGCCGCCGGTGCGTGGCACGCGCGCGGTGGATGTGCGCGTGTTCGGGCGTGCCGGGGCCCCGCTCAAGGCGGTGTGGACCAGCGGCGCGTTGGAGGTGGTTGTGCGCGGCGAGGTGCCGCTGGCGCCCGCCTCCCAGCGGGCGCTGGACATGGCGCAGCTGCGCCAGCAGTTCGGGCGCCTGGGGGGAACCCCCTTCGTGCTGGCGGCGGTGGACACTGCCGGGCTGGGGGACGGGCTGTTCCTGCCGGTGAGTGAGCTCAATCGCCTGCGCCAGGAGGCCGTCGGGGCGCTGGAGGAGCAGGTCGCCTGGCAGGTGGACGGCGAGGCCATGGAGGAGACGGCGCGGATCGCCGCCGCCGTCGCCGAGGTGCCCGTGGTGGCGGCTCCCCCGCAGGAGCCTGACGCGGCGGCACCGGCGTTCCAGCTGCGAGCCGTGGTGTACGACGTGGACATGGGGCGGGAGGCGGCCGCCCACGGGGCCACCGAGGTGGTGCTGGATCCGTTCCTGCGCCATCCCGCACCGCCAGTGGCGCGCGTGCGCTCCCTGGCAGACAGCTTGGCGGCCTCCGGGGTCGGGGTACGGCTACGGATGCCCACTATCGTCCGCCCCGAGGAGAGGCGGCGCCTGGACAAGTGGCTGGGCCTCGGCCTGCCGCTGCAGACCGGGCATGTGGGGCTCCTCGCCGAGTGGGCCGCCGAGGGGCGCGACGTGGTGGGGGACTACGCCGTGAATGCCTTCAATCCGCACACGGCGGCCTTCCTGCGGGAGCTGGGGGCGTCGCGCGTGGTGGCGTCCATCGAGCTGACCACCGCCGAGCTGACCGAGCTGGTCGCCCCGTGGCGGGGCGCAGGGTTTGAGGTGGTGGTCTTCGGCCGTCCCGAGGGGATGACCATCGAACATTGCGTGCTCTCGGCCGCCTTCGATCGCGTGCCCACCACCTGCCGTGACCTGTGTGTGCAACAGCATCCGCATGTCACCCTCACGGATCCGGCCGGGTACACCTTCCCGGTAGCCACCGATTCGGCGTGTCGCAATCGGCTGCTCCACTCCCGCCCCATCGACGGCGCCGAGTTTCTCCCGGCCCTGTGGGATGCCGGCGTGCGGGGCTTCCAGCTGCTGTTCAACGTGCCGGGCGACCCGGTGGGCGCCATCACCCGGGGGTATCGCGAGGCGCTGGAGGCGCTGGCATGCGGGGCCGACCCGGAGCTGGGAGTGGGGCGGCGCGTGCTCAACGGCGCCTACACCCGCGGCCACTTCGTGCGCGCCGTCTAGCCGCGCGGTGGCGGCAGCCGGGGGCCAGGCGGGGCGCGGGACGAATGGAATGACGGCGCGGGTGACGGGGCGCCGACGCCCGCGTGCCATCATGGGGGCATGACCTCGGCCCCTTCGCCCGCCCTGGAGGCGGCGCGCGCGCTGTTGCGCGCCCGCTTCGGCTATCCCGATTTCCGTCCTGCCCAGGTCGGCGCCCTGGAGGCCGTGCTGGGCGGCCAGGACGCGCTCATCGTGCTTCCCACCGGGGGGGGCAAGTCACTGTGCTACCAGGTCCCCGCGCTCCTGCGCGATGGCCTCACGCTCGTGCTCTCGCCACTCATCTCGCTCATGAAGGACCAGGTGGAGGCGCTGGAGCGGCGTGGGCTCCCGGCGGCCTACATCAACAGCACCCTCAGCAGCGGCGAGGTGGCCGACCGCATCGCCGAGGTGGAGGCGGGGCGCGTGCGGCTGTTGTACCTGGCCCCCGAGCGGGTGGAGGGGGGGCGGCTGCTCCGTCGCCTGCAGGAGGTGGGGGTGACCATGCTGGCGGTGGACGAGGCCCACTGCATCAGCGAGTGGGGGCACGACTTCCGCCCCAGCTATCGGCGCATCGGCACCATGCGCGACCAGCTGGGCGGGCCGCAGACCGTGGCGCTCACGGCCACGGCCACGCCGGACGTGCGCGAGGACATCGTGCGTCAGCTGGCGCTGCGGTCCCCGCGGGTGGTGGTGGCCGGGTTCGACCGCACCAACCTGACGTATCACGTGGCGCCCACCCGCACCCAGCAGGCCAAGGACGAGGCGGCCGTCGCGTGGCTGCGCGAGGCCGAGGGGCCGGCGATCGTGTATGCGCCCACCCGCAAGGCGGTGGAGCGCGTGGCCGGGGCGCTCAATCGGCGGCGCCTTCGCAGCGTGGCCTACCACGCCGGGTTGGACGATGCGTCGCGGCAACGGGCGCAGGATGCGTTCATGCGGGAACAGGTGCGCGTCATGGTCGCCACCAGCGCCTTCGGCATGGGCATCGACAAGGCCGACGTGCGCTTGGTGGTGCACCACGCCATGCCGGGATCGCTGGAGGCGTATTACCAGGAGGCCGGACGCGCCGGCCGCGACGGTCACCCCAGCACCTGCGTGCTGCTGCACAGCTATCCGGACCGCTTCACCCATGAGTTCTTCATCGGGGCCGCCCATCCGGAGCGCCGCGTGGTGGAGCAGCTCTGGCGCCTGTTGGCCGCGCGCGCCGACGCCTCCGGGCTGGTCACCGATCGGTTCGAGGAGCTGGTGAGCGCCCTGCCGCGCGAGCTGGGCGCTCGCAAAGTGGAGGCCGCCTTGCGGCTGCTGCAGGGGGCCGGGGTGTGCACCCCGGAGGCGCCGGCCCCCGGGCGGGTATGGGTTCGGCTGCTGGCAGCCCCGGCCCGGATCACGCGCGAGCTCTCGGGCGCGCGCGAGCTCGACCGGGAGCTGCTGCGGGCCCTGTGGCGCATCGCGGGTCGACGACTGGAGACCGGCGTGTCACTCGATCTGGACGGCTTGCCCCCCGTATTCGGCGGCTCGTCTGCGGTGCTCCCCATGTTGGAGCGGCTCGAGGGCGGGCAGTTCGTGACGTGGTACCGGCAGGGCGGCGGCTGGCGGCTCCCGGCCAAACGTCCTCCGGAGGTGCGCGTGCCGGTGGACTGGGCCGCGCTCGAGCGCCGGCGGCAGGCCGACCTCCACCGGCTCGATGCGATGCAGGGCTACGCACAAACTCGCTATTGCCGACGCGCGTACCTGCTGCGCTATTTCGGGGATCCGGCGGCGCGCGAGGCGTGTGCCGGATGCGACCGGTGCCTGGGCGCCGCCGCGGACCCGGAGCGCGGCACCCGCCCACGCCGGTATCCGGTGCGCGCGTAGCTCGCCCCCCACTTCGACCCCGCTATGGACGACAGCTTCTACTTCTCCGAGCAGCACCACGCCGTGCGCGACATGGTGCGCGCCTTTGCGCGCGACCAGGTGGCCCCCGTTGCGGCCCGGCATGACGCCGATGCCACCTTCCCGTGGGAGACCGTCAAGGCCATGGGGGAGCTGGGGCTCCTGGGGGTGCCGTGGGCCGAAGACCTCGGGGGGGCGGGGTTCGACACGCTGGCCTTCATGGTGGCCATCGAGGAGCTCGCCAAGGTGTGCGCCTCGCACGCGATCACCATCAGTGCGCATACCACCCTGGGGACGTCCCCGATCATCAACTTCGGGACCCCCGCGCAGGTGGCGCGCTACGTGCCGCTGCTGGCCAGCGGGCGCGTGCTGGGCGGCTTCGGGCTCACCGAGGAAGGGGCGGGGAGCGACGCGGGCGGCACGCGCACCACGGCCGTCCGCCGCGGCGACCATTACGTGCTCAACGGCTCCAAGCGCTTCATCACCCATGCCGGGGTGGGGGAGGTGTTCGTGGTCACGGCGGTCACCGAGCCCGGGCGCGGGACCAAGGGGATCTCGTCCTTCATCCTGACCAAGGAGACCGTCGACCGCGCCGAGTGCCTCCGGGTGGGGATCGGGCACGAGCCGTCGCTCCCGGTGATGGCCGGCTTCACCGCGGGGAAGAAGGAGGACAAGCTCGGGTGGCGCGCCTCCGACACCCGCGAGCTGCTGTTCGACAACGTGGAGGTGCCGGCGGAGAACCTGCTGGGCACCGAGGGACTCGGGTTCGTGAACTTCATGCGGACGCTGGACGCCGGGCGGATCGGCATCGCGGCGCTGTCGGTGGGGATCGCGCAGGGGGCGCTGGAGCAGTCGCTGCAGTACGCGTCGGTGCGCAAGCAGTTCGGGGCCGCCATCGCCACGTTCCAGGGGGTGCAGTTCCAGCTGTCCGACATGGCCACCGAGATCGAGGCGGGGCGGCACCTGGTGTATCACGCCGCGTGGTTGGCGCAGCAGGGGCGCCCCTTCGGGAAGGAGGCGGCCATGGCCAAGCTGTTCTGCTCGGAGCTGGCCATGCGGGCCACCATCAAGGCCATCCAGGTCCACGGGGGGTACGGCTACACCAAGGACTACCCCGTCGAGCGGTTCATGCGCGACGCCAAGATCTGCGA
>JBILKP010000035.1:0-17525 GCA_044376625.1 Gemmatimonas sp.
GCCCGTGCCATCGTGCAGGCCGTCCGCACCATGCCGCTGGTGATGCGCCGCCTGGCGCTGGTGCAGGTGGCCACCTGGCTGGGGCTCTTCTGCATGTGGCTGTACTTCGCGCCGGCCGTGGCCACCGGCGTCTTCGGCGCCACCGGCCCCGAGGACCCGCGCTTCCAGGAGGGGGTGGAGTGGGCGGGCCTCTGCTTCAGCGCCTACTCGCTGGTCACCTTCCTCGTGGCCTTCGCCCTCCCCCGGCTGGCGGCGCGCCGCGGGCTGCAGGTCACGCACGCCATCGCCCTGCTGGCCGGCGCCGCCGGGCTGGTGTCGGTGGCCGTCGTCCCCTCGCCGGCGTGGCTGCTGCTGTCCATGGTGGGGGTGGGGATCGCCTGGGCCAGCACCCTCTCCATGCCCTATGCCATGCTCGCCAACGCCATCCCCGAGGGGAAGACGGGGATGTACATGGGGATCTTCAACTTCTTCATCGTCATCCCCGAGATCCTCGCGTCGCTGGGCTTCGGGTGGGTGATGACGCACCTGCTGGGGAACGACCGCATGCTGGCCGTGGTGGCCGGGGGCGCCTTCCTGGCGCTGGCCGCGCTGCTGGTCCTGCGCGTCCCGCGCGCCGAGGCGTGACAGCGGGGCGATTTGGTGCGACAATCCGGGTTCCACCCTGCCGCCCCCCGATGACGCCGCCCATGTCGCCTGAGACGCCCCCCTCCCGCCGCACCTTCCTGCGCCACGCCGGCCTGTCGGCCGCCGGCCTGTCGGCCGCTGGCGCACTCCCCCTCCCCGCCCTCGCCGAGGGGGCGCCCGGTCCGCTGGGTGCCGGCCCCGGCGCCTGGGACTTCGCCTGGGACGACGAGGCCGCCGCGCTGCTGGCGCAGCCCCCCGCGCAGGCGTGGGACACCAGCTGGACCGCCCGGGTGACCGGCCAGCACAAGGCGATGTTCGACATCCCCGAGATCGAGGGGGGGGTGGGGGTCATGCGCGCCGGGTCATGGCTGCGGGCGTACGAGGAGGTGCTCAAGGTGAAGCGCGACGCCATCACCCAGGTGATCGTGCTGCGCCACAACGCCATCCCGCTGGTGATGACCAACGCCTTCTGGGCCGCCTATCCGGCGGGGAAGGAGATGAAGGTGCGCGGCAGCGCGGAGGGGGAGTGGGCCACCGCCAACCCCGTGTTGGGCGGCGGCGGCGGGGGCGGCGGGGGGCGCAGCGCGCCGGTACCGCTGGACGCGCTCATCGCCGGGGGGAGCATCGTGCTGGGGTGCGGCGTGGCCTTCGCCATGATCACGCGCCTGGTGGCCCGGCAGGACGGGCTCTCCCCCGAGGCGGCCGCGGAGAAGGCGCGCCGCATGATCCTCCCCGGGGTCATCATGCAGCCGTCGGGGATCTTCGCGGGCACGCTGGCGCAGCACCACGGGTGCTGCTTCGTGCGCGCGGTGTAGCGGCGCCGGGCGCCCCCCCACGCGCACGGCGGCCGGTTCCCGAGGGGGGAGCCGGCCGCCGTGGCCGTTGGGAGCCGTGCGCGGTCAGACCGCGTCGGAGAGGCTGCTGAAGGTGAAGTCGCGCACCTTGATGGCCGGCATGAAGGTGGCGCTCCCCGCCGAAAGGTTCTCGGAGGCGTTCACGCGGCGCACCGGGCCCAGCGCCTCGAGGTTGTTGAGGAAGAAGATCGGCGACTCGTTGAAGCGGAAGTTCTTGATGGGGCGCGTGACCTTGCCGTCCTCGATGAGGAAGGTGCCGTCGCGGGTGAGCCCGGTGTAGAGGATGGTGCGCGGGTCCACGGCGCGGATGTACCAGAAGCGCGTGACCAGCACGCCGCGGGCGGTGCCGCGGATCATGTCGGCCACCGACTGCTCGCCCCCCAGCATGCGCAGGGCGCCGCCGCCGCGGAAGCCGCCGCCGGGGGCGCGCGTGGGGGGCACCCCCTGCTTCTGCGCCCAGAAGCGGTCGTAGTTGAGGGCGCGCACCACGCCGTTCTCGATCCAGGTCACCTTCTCCAGCGGCATGCCGTCGCCGTCATAGCCGCCCGCCAGCGTGGCGGTGTCGGCGGGGTCGGAGAGCAGCGTGACGCGCTCGTCCACCACCTTGAGCCCCAGCTTGTTCCCGCCGCCGGGGCGCGAGAAGAAGGAGCGCCCCTCGTCGGCCGAGCGCGCCGACATGGCGCCGGCGATGAGCTGCACCAGGTTGCCCGTGGCGGTGGGCTCGAGGATGGTGGTGTAGCGCCCGGGCTCGATGGCCACGGGGTTGCGCGACTGCTCCGCCTTCTCCACCGCCGTGGCGGCCACCGCCGCCGGGTCCAGCTCGGCGAAGCTGGTGCCGTCGGTGCACGCCCACCCCGAGCCGGTGCCGTCGGGGGAGCGCACGGTGGTGGTCATGGTGACCACGGCGCTGCTGTCGTAGGCGAACAGCCCGCGCGAGGTGGCCAGCGCGGTGGCCGAGGCCCGGCACTCGATGAAGCCGGTGGCGATGAGCCCCTTCTGCTGCGCCAGCGTGGTGACCACCGCCGCCGCGCGCGCGCGCTCCTCGGGGGTGGGGAGGGTGAAGTCGCGCGGGCGCGCCGGCGGGTACGCCTGCGCCCCCAGCTCGGGCATCCGCTCGGGGTTGGGGGGGACCAGCTGCGCGATCTCGTGCGCCTGCCGCGCGGCGGCCGCCAGCGACGCCTCGTCCAGCCGGTTGGTGTTCACGCTGGCCGCCCGGTTCCCCACGATGGCGGTGATGGTGACCTGCGTGTCCTGGTTCTCCCCCGAGGTGGTGACCTGGTTGAGCGCGAAGCGCGTGTCGGCGCGCGCGGTGCTGCTGATGCTCACGCGCGTCTCCGGGGCCGGCGAGGCGCGCAGCGCGCGCTGCGCGATGGCCTCCGCCTCGGCGCGGGAGAGGAGGGCGGCGGGGGCGTAGAGGGTGCGGAGGCTCATGCGCGGCGCCCGGTGTTGATGATGTTCACCTGCTGGAAGAGCGACGGCACGCAGCCGTGGCTCACGGCGTTGGACTGCCCGGGCTGCCCCTTGGCGTCGCCGAAGGCGCCCCCCAGGTGGTAGCTGCGCGCGCCGCCGATGGCCTTGAGCGACTGCCAGAACTCGGGGGTGCGGAACTGGTACGCCACGTCCTTGAGCTGCCCCACCACCTTGCCGCCGCGCACCTCGTAGAACACCTGCCCCGCGAACTGCCCGTTGTAGCGCTGCTGGTCGATGGAGAAGGAGCCGTCGCCCACGATGGCGATGCCGCGGTCCATCTTGGCGATGAGGCTCTCCCACGTCTCGTCGGCGGCGCCCGGCACCATGCTCACGTTGGGCATCCGCTGGAACTGCACGTCGGCCCAGCTCTGCGCGTACGAGCAGCCGTAGCTGCGCACCGGCTTCCCCGCGGCGCGGTAGTAGTCGGCCATCAGCGTGGCCTGCTCGCGCGTGGTCTGGTAGTCCACGAACACGCCGTCCTTGATGATGTCGAACTTGACGGGCTTCACCCCCTCGTCGTCCCAGCCGATGGCGCCCAGCGACCCGGGCTGCTCGCGGTCGCCCACCACGTTGAGCAGCGGCGAGCCGATGCGGAGCTTCCCGAGCACCTGCTCGGGGGGGGCGATGAACGAGGTGCCGGCATAGTTGGCCTCGAACCCCAGCGCGCGGTCCAGCTCGGTGGGGTGCGCGATGACCTCGTGCACCGTGAGCCACAGGTTGGAGGGGTGCAGCAGCAGGTCGTAGCGCCCGGGCTCCACCGGCTTGGCCGACAGCTTGGCCACCGCCAGCTCGGCCCACTCGGGGGCGCGCTCGGCCAGGCGGCTGCCGGTCACGTGCTCGTACCCCAGCCCCATGGGGGCGACCTCGTTGCTGTCCACCGACTGGAAGTCGGTGAAGTCGGGGGAGACGGCGGTGACCGACAGCCCCGGCGACGTGCGGTAGATGACCTGCACCACGTGGGTGCCGTCGCTGGTCATCAGCGACTTCTCCTCGCGCAGGAAGAAGAGCGAGGCGCTGGCGGTACGCACGCCCTTCACGCGGAGGGCGGCCTCGGTGGCCGACAGGAGGAGGGCGACCTTGTCGGGGATGGCGACGGTGAAGGGGTCGACCTGGATGGGGCTGGCCCACGTCCCCGTCTGGTTGCCGGGGGTGGGGGCCAGCACCACGGGGCGCCGCTGCGAGGCGCGGTTGGCGCGCGCCTGCGCGAGGGCGTTGCGGGCGGCGGCCACCACGCTGTCGCGGTCCAGCCGGCTGGTGGCGGCGAAGCCCCACGCGCCGTCCACCAGGGTGCGCACGCCGAGGCCGTAGGTGTCGGTGTCGCTGACGCCCTGGACGATGCGGTCGCGCACGTTGACCGTCTGCTGGCGGCGGGCGGTCACGCGCACGTCGGCATAGCCGGCGCCGCCGCCGGTGGCGGCATCGAGGGCCGCGCGCATGAGCGCGGTGATGGCGGGGTCGTCGACGGCGGGGAGGTCGCGCCCCGGATCGGCGGCGCCTCCGGGGGCGGCACGGAGGACGCGGGGGGCCACCAGCGAGCCGGCGGCCACCACTGCCCCGGTGCGCAGGAAATCGCGGCGGGAACGGGTCATGGCAGGGGGGTTGAAGACCCCCCCAATGTACCCCCCGTTACGGCTTGGCGCCGGGCTCGCTGTCCAGCACGGCCCGCGCGATGTCCACCATGGGCACCGACCGGTCCTGGCTGCTGCGCTGCATGATGCGGTACGCCTCCTGCTCGCTGGTCCCCGTGCGCCGCATGAGGATCCCCTTGGCGCGCTCGATCAGCTTGCGCGCCTCCAGCGCCTGCCGCGCCGCGTCGGCCTCGCGCCGCGCCTCCGCCAGCGCCCGCGAACGCGCCGCCGCCATGCGCAGCGTGGCGTCCAGCGTCACCGGCGGCGCCGGCTTGGCCAGCAGCGCCACCGCGGCGCTCTCCTCCATCTCGGCCGGGCTCAGCTGCAGCGACAGGTCGCCGGTGATCAGCACCACCGCCGTCCCCGGCAGCTCCCGCGCAATGGCCGCCGCCGCCGCCGCACCGCTGGCCCCCGGCAGGTGCTGATCCAGCAGCACCGCGTCGGGCGCCAGCTGCCGCGCCTGCACCACCGCCTCCGGCCCGGTGGACACCTCGGCCACCACCAGGTGCCCCAGGGCGCCCAGCAGGTCCACCAGCGTGGAGCGCTCCAGCGCATTGTCCTCCGCCACCAGCACGCGGAGCATGTTCGTCTCGGTCATCGCGTCACCCACGGTCCGGCACGGGGCGCGTGGGCCCCGCGACATGAGCCTGCAATTCGGCGACCTGCCACGGCTTGCGCAGCACGAACGCCACCCCGGAGGCTTCCTCGCGCCCCGGCCCTGCGTCCCACCCGGTCACCACCCCCGCCCGCAGGGTGGGCCACCCCTGTTGCGCCTCCCGCACCAGCGCCCAGCCGTCGCCGTCGGGGAGCCCGGCGTCGGCGAGCAGCAAGTCGAACGGCGCGGACGACGCGGCGCCGGTCCCGCCCGGGGCGGCGGCGAGCCGCGCCCGCGCCCCGGCACAGTCCCCCACCGCCTCCACCGCGTGCCCGTCGGCGCGAAGCACCCGGACGAGGAACTCCCGGCTGTCCGCCTGGTCCTCCACCACCAGGATGCGCAGCGCCCCGGGCGCGGCGATGACACCCTCCGCCTCCCCGACACCCTCCGCCTCCCCGGCCGCCATCATCGGTGACGCCGACGCCGCGCCCGCACCTGCACTCGCCTCGGCTCCGGCGGGCGCCGCCTCGGCCGGCAGCCGCAGCACCACCTCGGTGCCGCGCCCGGGGACGGAGGCAATGGACGCCGTGCCGCGGTGGCGGCGGGCAATGCCGTACACCTCGGCCAGCCCCAACCCCGACCCGCGCACCCCCTTGGTGGTGAAGAAGGGCTCGAAGGCGCGCTCGCGCACCTCCGCGCTCATCCCCGCCCCGCTGTCCCGCACCGCCACGCACGCGTCGCCCCCCATGCGGAAGGCGCGCACCGTGAGCGTCCCCCCCGCGGGCATGGCGTCCACGCCGTTCTGCACCAGGTTCAGCAGCGCCTCGCGCAGCTCGCCGGGGATGCCGCGCACCCACACCCCGGGGGGCAGGTCGCGCACCACCCGCACCGCCGCCCCGCCGGGCATCCGCCACGCGGGCTCGGTGAACGCCAGCACCTCGGCCGCGATGGCCGACAGGTCGGCCGGCTGGTCGCCACCGTGCAGCGGCTCCTGCCGGATGAAGCGCCCCACGCGCGAGGCGATGGCCGCGCCGGTCTCCGCGGCCTTGCGGATCCGGTCGGCGTAGTCGCGCACCGCCGCCGGCGACTCGGCATGGTGCTGCAGCAGGTACGCCGCCGCCATGATGGGGTTGAGCACGTTGTTCACGTCGTGCATCACCCCGGCGGCCAGCTGTCCCACCGCCGCCAGGCGCCGGTCGCGCAGCTGCGCTTCCTGCGAGGCCAGCAGCGCCTGCGACCGCTCCTCCACCAATTGCGCCAGGCGCGCCTCCCCTTCGGCGGGCCCCGCCGCCGCGTCGGGCGCGGCCGGCAGCTCCACCACCACCACGCCGCGCACCGCGCCGGTGGGGTCACGCAGGGGCTGCGCATGTACCGCCACCCGCACCACGGCGGCGCCGCGGCGCAGCTCCAGCGGCTCCCCCGCCACCACCTGGCCGGCCAGCGCCCGCATGGCCGGCGCGTCGAGGAACGACAGCGGCCGCGCGTGCCGCAGGTCGTGCGGCGCCTGCAGCTCCCACAGGGCGCGCACCGTGGGGACCGGGCGCCCCGCCACCGCCGCGTCCGCGGCCGGATTGCGACGCACCAGCGCGCCCGTGGCATCGGCCACCCACACCGGCACCGGGAGCCCCGCCAGCACGGCGTCCCGCTCCCATCCGGCCTGCGCGGTGGCGCGCGCCTGCGCCACGGTGTCGGTCACGTCGGTGGCGCACGCCAGCACGCGTCCCTCGGGGAGCGGGACCAGCCGCAGCTCCACCACCCGCCCGGTGTCCCCCGGGGACAGCTGCAGCGTCTCCGGCTGGGCCAGCGCGGCCACGCGCGCTGCCGCCGCGGGTGCCACCTCCCCCATGGGCAGGAGCACCACGTCCCAGCGCTGCGTGGCCAGCGGCGCGCGCGCATCCACCGCCAGCCAGCCGTGCGCGCGGGCGTTGGCGGCCACCAGCTGCCCGTCCCCCTCGAACAGCACGGCGGCGCAGGGGAGCCCCTCCAGGAGGGGCCCCATCGCGTCCACCGGGGGAGCAGTCAGGACGGACATGGCGTCGGCAGCAGGACGCGGGGGCCAAGGCCCAGCCGACGACGTCGCCGCTGGCGGACGGACGCCGACGGGTATCGGTCGCGTCCAAGCGCGTGCCCCCGGGGCACCCTGCAACCTAGCCCTGCGGCAGGGCATGGTCAAACCAGCGGGGGCGGGGTAGGTTGGCGCCATGCGTTCCCCATCCGTCCGCGGCACCCTCGTGCGCGTCCTGCTGGTCCAGGCGGCGGCCGTCCTGCTGCTGTGGGCCCTGCAGCTGCGCTACGCGCTCCCCGCCGCCCCCTGACGCGGCCCCCGAGGCGCCCATGACGCTGCACTGGATCAACTGGGTCATCGTGGCCGTGTACCTCGCCGTGGTGGTGGGGGACGGACTCCGCCGCACCCGCGGCACCGCCACGCTCGACGGCTACCTGCTGGCCAACCGCTCGCTCCCCTGGTGGGCGGTGGGGCTGTCGGTGATGGCCACGCAGCTCTCCGCCATCACCCTCATCGGCACCACCGGGCAGGGGGCCACTGACGGGCTCCGCTTCATCCAGTTCTACCTGGGGCTGCCGCTGGCGATGGTGCTGCTGGGCGTCACGCTCGTCCCGTTCCTGCACGGCGCGCGCGTCTACACCGCCTACGAATACCTGGAGCGCCGGTTCGACGCGCGCACCCGCGCCCTGACCAGCCTGCTGTTCCTCCTCTCGCGCGGGCTCTCCTGCGGCACCATCCTGGCCGCGCCGGCGGTGGTGCTGTCGGCGTTCCTCGGGTGGCCCATGGCCTGGTGCGTGGCGCTCATCGGCGTCCCCACCATCGCGTACACCGTGCTGGGGGGCGTGCAGGCGGTCACCTGGGCCGACGTGAAGCAGATGGCGGTCATCACGGTCACGCTCGTGCTGATCGTGGGCGCGCTCTGGTGGCGCCTCCCCGTGCCGCTGGACGACGCGCTGCGCGTGGCCGGGAGCACCGGGCGGCTGGCCGCCTTCGACGCGCGCGTCACGCTCACCGAGACGTACACCCTCTGGTCGGGGCTCATCGGCGGCACCTTCCTGATGCTGTCGTACTTCGGCACCGACCAGAGCCAGGTGCAGCGCTACCTCGCGGCGCGGTCGGTGGACGAGGCGCGCACCTCCCTGCTGATGAGCGCGTACTGGAAGATCCCGCTGCAGGCGCTGATCCTGCTGACGGGGGTGCTGGTGTACCTCTTCTATGTCTTCACGCCGTCTCCGCTGCTGTACAACCCGCGGCACGAGGCGCTGCTGCGCGAGCGCGCGCCGGCGGAGTACGCGGCGCTCGCGGCGCGGCACGAGGCGGCGCTCACGCAGCGCGCCGGCGCCGCGCTGGCGCTGGGGCGGGCCGAGGTCCCCGCCGACCGGCGCGCGTGGCAGGAGGCGGTGGCGGGGGACCAGCAGGTGGTGGACGCGGTGCGCGCCGAGGCGCTGGCCGCCGCCGGGCGGGTCACCGGCGAACCCGCGCGCGACGTGAACTACATCATGCCGCGCGTGGTGCTGGACCACCTGCCCCTGGGGCTCGCGGGGCTGTTCCTCGCGGCCGTGCTGGCCGCGGCGATGTCCAGCATTGCCGCCGAGCTGAATGCGCTGGCCACCGCCACGGTGGTGGACTTCTACCAGCGGTGGGTGCGCCCCGACGCGGCGGACAGCCACCTGCTGGCGGTGTCCAAGGGGGCCACGGCGGCGTGGGGGGTGGTGGCGTGCGTGGTGGCCACCTTCGCCGCCACGCTCGGCTCGCTCATCGAGGTGGTGAACCGCTTCGGCTCGTTCTTCTACGGCTCCATCCTGGGGGTGTTCCTGCTGGCCATGCTCCCTGGCGCGCGGGCGCGCGGCGCCTTTGCCGGGCTGCTGGCGGGGATGGCCACGGTGGCGGCGGTGTCGTTCGGCGCGCCGCAGGTGAGCTTCCTGTGGCACAACGTCATCGGCGCGGTGGTGGTGGTGCTGGTGGGGATGGCGGACGCGCGGGTCCTGCCCAGGCGATAGGGGTGAGGCGGCGGGACCGCCGAGACGGCGAGGAGCCCTCGGTATGAGGGAGAGGGCCGAGGTGATGGGGACGAGCAACGGCCCCCTCGGCCCTTGCCCCGCTCACCGCACTGGCGCCACCAGGTTGGCCAGCAGGCGCGCCGCCCCCGGCACCCCGGCGGGCAGCTGCCGGAACAGCGCCAGCGTCACGTAGGTGAAGCGCCCGCGCCCCACCGGGGCGGTCAGCAGCGCGCCCCGCTGCGGCGCCTCCCCCGGATCCTGCATGGCCAGCAGCGCCGTGTAGCGCGGGTCGATGGTGCTGGGCATGTAGGTGGCGCGCTCCTGCACCCAGCCGTCCCAGTCGCTCGCGCCCAGCCGGTTGGGGGTGGTGAGCAGGGGATGCCCGGGGGCCAGCAGCGACACCGGCGCCTCCTCCTGCGTGACGCGCGCCGCGGGACGCGTCCACTGCAGCGGGTGCGGAACGGCCGCGGGGAAGCGCCCCATGTCCTGCGCGCCGTACTGCAGCACCAGCGAACCGCCGCGCGCGACCCAGGCCAGCAGCCGCGGCGCCGCGGCGGCCACCGCCGGGACCGACTCGTACGCGCGCGGCCCCACCACGATAGTGGTGTAGGGGGACAGGTCGGCGGTGCCCAGGGTGGCGGGGTCCAGCAGCTCCACCGGGATGTCCAGCTCGCGCAGCGCCGCGGCGCCGCCATCGGCGGTGCCCAGCACGTACCCCACCCGCGCGCGCGCCGGCAGCGCCACCGACACCGCCGACAGCGTCATGACGGCGCGCGCGTACAGCCGCTGCGGCGCGATGTGGTCGTACGCCACGGTGCCGTAGCCCACCATGCTGGCGGTCCCCTCGTGGTAGGCCACCGCGGCCACCGGGTGCGCCCCCGGGGGAAGCGTGCCTCGCACCAGGAAGGTGAGCTCGGCGCCCCCGCCGGGGCGCAGCGTGCGCCACCGTTCCACGCTGTCAGCCACCAGCCCCGCCGGGAGCAGCAGCTTCACCAGCACCCGCGCCGAGTCGGGATAGGCGCCCTGCACGCGCACGCGCACCGCGCGGCGCACGGGGACGCCGGCGCGGATGTAGGCCACCGGCGTCTCCAGCCCGATGGTGATCCCCGGCACCGCCGCCACCGGCAGCTGCTGGTCCCCCTTCACCGGGTCGGCGTAGCGGTAGACCACCGGGGCGTCGAGCTCCACGGGCACCCCGTCCACCGCCACCCGCACCCGGGCCACCGGGGCCGTGGCCGCCTCCCGCTCGCCCTCGTCGCGCGCATCCACGGGCGCGGCAAACCAGTCGCCCACGCGCCCCTCGGCGCGCCACCAGGGCGTGGTGCTGGCGAACGCCACCGCCACGGCGGACCGGGTGGCGCTGCTGTCGGGGGCCAGCCACGGGGCCGTCGCGTCCGCAGCCGGCGGCGGCGCTCCGGGCCCCACGCGCGCCGCCAGCAGGCGCACGGGGGCATGGCCGCGGTTGAACACCGTGATGGTCACCGGGAGCGAGTCGTTCACCCCCGTGCGGGCCGGGTCGCGCACGGGGAAGAGCGCCCGCGGCGCGGTGGCCTCCACCGCCACGCCGGCGGCCAGCTGCAGCGCGGTCGCGGCGCGCGCCGCGGTGAGCGCGATCGCGTCGTGCGCGGCGGCCACGGCTGGCGCCACGCGCGCCCCCTCCAGCCGCGGGGGAACGCTGGCCCGCAGCTGACGCAGCCGGGCGGGCGGGCCGCCGTGCGCCGCCTCCAGCGCCTCCTGCACCCGGCGCAGCTGCGCCACCGCGCGGGCCAGCGGCGCCACCACCGAGGCCGGCGCCTCCGCGCGCCACACCCCGCGCGCCGCGGCCACCGCGGCCAGCGCGCTGTCCAGCACCGGGCGCGCCGCCGCCGGCAGCTGCTGCCGGTGCGGTGCCCAGCTGGTGTCCACGCCGTCCATCGGCGAGCGCTCCGCGCGCGGGTCCACCGGCCCCACGCGCGCCGCCTCGCGCCGCATGTGGGCGAACACCACCCCCTTGCGCTGCAGCATGCCAAACCCCTGCGACTTGTGCTGCGACCGGCTTTCCGCGCTGAGCTCGTACCAGCTGCGCCCCAGCAGCGGGTCGTAGGCGCCGGTGTTCACGCGCAGCGTGGCGCTGTCGGGCTGCTGCCGCGCGCTGCGGTAGAACTTGCCCGGCGTCCACGGCAGCCCGTAGGCGGCCACGGGAAAGCGCACGGTGTCGGCGGCGGCGTCAAAGGCCTCGCGCGCCAGCATCCCCGACAGCTGGTGGTGCCCGTGCCCGTCGCGCGGCGTGCCGCTGAAGAACGCCACCACCACCTGCGGGCGGAAGGCGCGCACCACGCGCACCACGTCCCCCAGCACGGTGTCGCGCGGCCAGTGGCGCAGCGTCTCGTCGGCGTCCTTGCTGAAGCCGAAGTCGTACGCGCGCGTGAAGTACTGGCGGGCGCCGTCCAGCCGCCGCGCGGCCAGCAGCTCCTGCGTGCGGATGGCGCCCAGCGCCTCCCCCAGCTCCTGCCCGATGAGGTTCTGCCCGCCATCGCCGCGGGTGAGCGACAGGTAGGCGGTCTCCACGTGGCGGCCGCGGGCCAGCCACGCGAGGACGGGGGTGTCCTCATCGTCGGGGTGGGCGGCGATGGTGAGGACGCGCCCGGTGGTGCCGACGGCGGCCAGCGCCGAGCCGAGGGCGGCCGCGCCGCGCTCCGGGACCACCGGCTGGGCGGCGGCCGGGCGCGCGGAGGCACTCCCGCATACGGCAAGCGCCGCGGCACAGGCCGCGGCGCCCAGGACCCCGCCCCGTCCCGTGGGACGGGAGCGGGTCACGTCCGCTCCGCCGCGCCGACCGGCGGCACGCCCCCCGGGGGGGTGTCCCCCAGGTCCATCACCGCCGCCACGATGCGCGCCTGCTCCGCCTGGTGCGCGTCGGCGTACCCCTCGGCGGGGCTGGCCCGCTCGGGGCGCCCGATGTAGCGCACCCCCACGGCGGCACCCGCACTCACGCGGAGGCGCGGCTGCACCCAGCTCCAGGCGCCCTGGTTGCGCGGCTCCTCCTGCACCCACACCACCTGCTCCGCCGAGGGGTACCCCGCCATCACCTCGGCGATGGCCTCGTGCGGCCACGGGTACAGCTCCTCCACGCGCACCAGCGCCACGTGCGGGTGCCGGGCGGGGGCCAGCGCCAGGTCGTAGTACACCTTGCCGCTGCAGAACACCACGCGCCGCACGTCGCCGCGGTGTCCCGCCACCGCGGGGTCGTCCAGCACGGGGTGGAAGGCGCCACCGGCCAGCTCCCCCAGCATGGAGGCCGCCTGCGGGAGGCGCAGCAGCGACTTGGGCTGCATGCACACCAGCGGCCGGCGGTCGGCGCGCAGCGCCTGCCGCCGCAGCAGGTGGAAGTACTGCGCGGGGGTGGAGCAGTAGGCCACCGCCAGGTTCCCCTCGGCGCACAGCTGGAGGAACCGCTCCAGGCGCGCGCTGGAGTGCTCGGGGCCCTGCCCCTCGTACCCGTGCGGGAGGAGCAGCACCACGCCGCTGTCCTGCCCCCACTTGGCGCGATCGGCCACCAGGAACTGGTCGATGATCGGCTGCGCCATGTTCACGAAGTCGCCGAACTGCGCCTCCCAGAGGGTGAGGGCATCGGTGGCGACGGTGCTGAAGCCGTACTCGAAGCCGAGGATGGCGGTCTCGGAGAGCGCGGAGTTGTAGACCTCGAAGCGGCCGGTGGCGCCGGGGAGGTGCGCCAGCGGGGCGTGCTTGGCCCCCGTGGTCGCGTCGCTGAGGACGGCGTGGCGGTGCGAGAAGGTGCCGCGCTCGGCGTCCTGCCCGGTGAGGCGCACCGACACCCCCTGGCGCAGCAGCGAGCCGTAGGCGAGCGCCTCGGCGTGCCCCCATTCGATGCCGCCCCCCTCGCCCATCGCCTCGCGGCGGCGCTCCAGCTGCTTGGCCAGGCGGGGATTGGGGGTGAAGCCGGCGGGCCACTGCAGGAGCGCCTCGTTGACCTGGTGCAGCAGCTCGGCGGGGACCGCGGTGGCCTCCGGAGCCGGCTGGTCGGCGTCGGGCCACGGGGCGTGCCCCTCGGGGACCCCCAGCGCCTGCTTGAAGCGCGCGTGCACGTCGGCGTAGTGCTGCATGACCTCGCGCTCCACCTGCGCCGCCTCGTCGGCGGTGAGGGTGCCGGCGGCCACCAGGCGCGCGGCCCACACCTGCGGGGCGGTGGGGTGCTGGCGGATGCGCGTGTAGCGCACCGGCTGGGTGTAGAGGGGTTCGTCCCCCTCGTTGTGCCCGTGCCGGCGGTACCCCACCAGGTCGATGACGACGTCCTTGCGGAAGGCGGTGCGGTAGGCGCACGCCAGCCGGACGGCGGCGAGGCACGCCTCGGGATCGTCGGCGTTGACGTGCAGCACCGGGATCTCGAACCCCTTGGCGAGGTCGGAGGCGTAGTGGGTGGAGCGGGAGTCGATGGGGTCGGTGGTGAAGCCGACCTGGTTGTTGACGATGACGTGGATCGTGCCGCCGGTGCGGAACCCGGCGAGGCGCGAGATGTTGAGCGTCTCGGCCACCACCCCCTGCCCGGGGAAGGCGGCGTCGCCGTGGATGGCCACGGGGACCACGGCGCGCTCATCGCGCCCGTCGGGGGCGGAGGCGTCGCGCTGGAGGGCGCGCGCGACCCCCTGGATGACCGGGTTGACCACCTCGAGGTGCGACGGGTTGGGGACCAGGCGCAGGCGCACCGCCTGGCCGTCCACCAGCCGCTCGCCCAGGTAGCCCATGTGGTACTTCACGTCGCCGGTGGCGTTCTCGTCGGCGTGGTCGTGGCGCCCCTCGAACTCGGCGAACAGCGCCTCGAAGGGCTTCCCCATCACGTTCGTGAGCACGTTGAGGCGGCCGCGGTGGGCCATGCCGATGACCACCTCGCGGGCGCCCTCGGTGCCGGCCGCGCGGATGATCTCGTCGAGCATGGGGACGAGGGCGTCGGTCCCCTCGACGGAGAAGCGCTTGTACCCCTGGTAGGTGCGCCCGAGGAAGCGCTCGAGGCCGTCCACCTGGTGCAGGCGGCGGAGCACCTGGCGCGACTCGTCGGCCGTGAGGGGGCGGGTGAGGACGCCGTCGCGGAAGGCCTGGCGGAACCACTCGCGCTCGTCGTCGGCCTCCAGGTGCCACACCTCGTAGCCGATGCGCCCCGAGTAGACCTCGCGCTTGCGGCGGATGACGTCGAGGGCGGTGGCGAAGCGGTCGTCGCCGAGGGCGGCGGCGGGGAGGGCGGCGAGGGCGTCCTCGGTGAGCCCGTGGAAGGCCAGGTCGAGCTCGTCGGCGCCCGGGGGGGGCGTGCCCAGGGGATCCAGCTGGACGGCGTAGTGGCCGTAGTTGCGGATCGCCTGCTGGAGCGAGGCGGCGGCGGCGGCCGTCCGGAGGAGGGCGACGTCGGGGACGCCCGCCCCGCCGGCGGCGGGGGCCGCGGGGGCGGCGGGGGCGCCCAGGAGCGCCTCGGCCATGCGGAAGTACTGGCGCCAGCTCTCGTCGACGCTGGCGGGATCGTGGCGGTAGCGCTCGAACTGCTCGGCGAAGACGCCGTCGTTGAACACGCTGGTAATGGCGGCAGACATAGTCCCGAAATCTAACCCGCGGGACGGAACCCCGGGGCCTGGGGGCGGCGTTGCGGGACCATGCCGGCACGCGAATCGAAGGGGCCCCGGGCCCGGGGGGTGGAGGGGCACCCGGACAAGGTGTGCGCCCGGTGCGGGCGGCCGTTCAGCTGGCGGAAGAAGTGGGCGCGGGACTGGGAGCAGGTGCGGTACTGCTCGGACAAGTGCCGGATGGGGAAGGGGGCGGGGGGTGGGGGGGTGGCGAGGGCGGGGGATCGGCGCCCCTGATGCCCGGAGGGTAACGTCTGGCAGAGTGGTGCGTCTTTTCGTGGATGCCAGCCGCGTGACGGTCCCGGACCGGCGTGGCCGGGCCACCCCCTGCCCCCCCCCGCCCATGCCGCCCACCGTCACGCTTGCCTTCGTCGACACCAGCTCGCACGTGCTCACCCGGGCGGCGCTGGAGGCCAGCGTCAGCCAGTTTCCCTTCACGCGGGTGCTGGTGGCCACCGACCGCCCGGAGGCCTTCCCCGGCTACGACACGGTGCGGGTGGCCCCCTTTCCCACCATCGGCGAGTTCTGCCGCTACCTGACGCATGGGGTGGTGGAGCACATCACCACCGACGTGATGCTGATGGCCCAGTACGACGGCTTCGTGATCCACGGCGACCAGTACTCGCCCCACTTCGCGCACTACGACTACATCGGCGCCCCGTGGCCGATGTTCGACGACTGCGCGGTGGGGAACGGCGGCTTCTCCTGGCGCTCGCGCCGCCTCATGGAGGCGGTGGCCACGCTGGACTACGACGGCGTGGAGCCCGAGGACCTGTTCATCTGCCGCACCAGCCGCATCCTCCTGGAGAACCGGCACCGGGTGAAGTTCGCCGGGCGCGACCTCGCGTCGCACTTCTCGCAGGAGCTGGCCCCGCGCCACTACCCCAGCTTCGGGTTCCACGGGCTGTTCCACCTGCCCACTCTCTACGCGCAGCGCCTCGACTTCCTGGTGGAGCACCTCACGCCGCGCATGCTGCTGAACGCCACGTCGGGACCCATGTTCGCCCAGCAGCTGGGGCGGATCTCCCCGCAGGCGCTCCGGCGCTTCGAGCAGCGCCGGCGGGAGGCGGAAGCGGCGGGGCAGGCAGGCGCCCGGTGACCGTCACCCCCCTCCCCCTCGCGGGGGCGGCGCGCGTGGTGCGCCGCCCGGTGGGGGACGCGCGCGGCTTCCTGGCGCGGGTGTACTGCGCGGACACGCTGGCCGCGGCCGGATGGACCGGTCCCGTGGCACAGGTGAACCACACCCACACGGCGCTGCGCGGGACGGTGCGCGGCATGCACCTGCAGCACCCGCCGCATGCGGAATGGAAGCTGGTCTCGTGCCTGCGCGGCGCCGTGTGGGACGTGGCCGTGGACCTGCGCGCCGGCTCCCCCACGCTGGGCGCGTGGCACGGCGAGACGCTCAGCGCCGACAATCACACCGCGCTCCTCATCCCGCCCGGGTGCGCCCACGGCTTCCAGGCGCTCACCGACGACGTGGAGCTGCTGTACGTGCACTCCGCCCCGTACGTGCCCTCGCACGAGGCGGGGGTGCGCCCCGACGACCCGCGCCTGGCCATCGCCTGGCCGCTCCCCATCACCGTGCGTTCGGCACGCGACGCCGGGCACCCGCTGCTCCCCCCGGACTTCACGGGCTTCCCCTCATGACCTGCCGCCACTGCCGCGCCCCGCTGGCGCACCTCTTCCTCGACCTGGGGTACGCCCCGCCCTCCAACGCCTACCGCACGGCCGCCTCCCTCTCCGAGCCCGAGGTGCACTACCCGCTGCGGCTGCGCGTCTGCGACCGCTGCTGGCTGGTGCAGACGGAGGATTACGCCGCGGCGGCGGCGCTGTTCGACGACGACTACGCCTACTTCTCGAGCACGTCGGCCAGCTGGGTGGCGCACGCGGCGCGCTACTGCGCCGCGGTGACCGCGCGCCTCGGGCTCACGGCGGACAGCCGCGTGGTGGAGGTGGCCGCCAACGACGGCTACCTCCTGCGCCACTTCGTCGCGGCGGGCATCCCGTGCCTGGGCGTCGAGCCCACCGCCAGCACCGCGGCGGCGGCGGAGGCACTGGGCATCCCCGTGCGTCGCGCGTTCTTCGGGGAGGCGCTCGCGCGGGAGCTGGCCGCCGACGGGTGGCAGGCGGACCTGGTGATCGGGAACAACGTCTACGCGCACGTCCCCGACCTCAACGACTTCACCCGCGGGCTGGCGGCGGTGCTGGCCCCCGGGGGGACGGTGACGCTGGAATTCCCGCACCTGGAGCGGCTGCTGGCCGAGGGGCAGTTCGACACGGTGTATCACGAGCACTTCTCCTACTTTTCCCTGGGGACCGTCGCGCGGGTGTTCGCGGCGGCGGGGCTGCGGGTCTGGGATGTGGAGCGGCTCCCCACGCACGGGGGCAGCCTGCGCGTGTACGGGTGCCGTGCCGACGACCCGCGCCCCACGGAGCCCGCCGTGGACGCCGTGCTGGCCGGGGAGCAGGCCGCCGGGCTGACCACGCTGGCCACGTACCAGGGGTTCCAGGCGCGGGTCCACGCCATCAAGGATGACCTGCTGACCTTCCTGCTGGCCGAACGGCGGGCGGGGCGGACGGTGGCGGCCTACGGCGCGGCGGCCAAGGGGAACACGCTGCTCAACTTCGCGGGCGTGCGCCCCGACCTGCTGCCCTTCGTGTGCGATGCCGCGCCGGCCAAGCAGGGGAAGTTCATGCCCGGCAGCCATATCCCGATCCTGCCGCCCGAGGCGCTCCGCGACCG
>JBILKP010000166.1:0-6040 GCA_044376625.1 Gemmatimonas sp.
ATGCGGATGCTCATCGGGCTGCTGGCGCCGTCGGCGGGGGACGCGTGGGTGGCGGGGTACCGCGTGGGGCCCGAGTCGGAGCGGATCCGCGCGCGCATCGGCTACATGAGCCAGCGCTTCTCGCTGTACGATGACCTCACCGTGCGCGAGAACATCCGCCTGTACGGCGGGCTGTATGGCCTGGCCGATGCGGACATCGCCGAGCGCATGGCGCCGGTGCTGGAGCGGCTGGGGCTGGCGGGGCACACGCGGGAGCTGGTCGGGCGGCTGCCGCTGGGGTGGAAGCAGCAGCTGGCATTGTCGGTGGCGCTGGTGCATCGGCCGGCGGTGGTGTTCCTGGACGAGCCCACGGGCGGGGTGGACCCCATCACGCGCCGGCGCTTCTGGGAGCTGATCTACGAGACGGCCGCCGGCGGCACCGCGGTGCTGGTGACCACGCACTACCTGGACGAGGCCGAGTACTGCGACCGGCTCTCCATCATGGTGGACGGGCGGCTGGCGGCGCTGGGGACGCCAGCGGCGGTGAAAGCCGAGGCGGGGGTGGCGTCGCTGGACGCACTGTTCCTGCGGCTCACGCGGCCGGGGAGCGCGGCATGACGGGCGCGCCCGGTCGGCGCCCGGGGTGGCGCGCCTTTGCCGGCTTCGTGCGCAAGGAGGGGTACCACATCCTGCGCGACTGGCAGACGCTGCTGGTGCTGCTGGGGCTGCCGCTGCTGCAGGTGCTGCTGTTCGGCTTTGCCATCCGCTCCGACGTGCGGCAGGTGCCGCTGGCATTCGTGGAGCCGGTCCCCGACGCCGCCACGGCGGCGGTGCGGGCGCGCTTTGCCGCCGCCACGGGGACTTTCCGCGTAGTGGGGGTCGTGCGGCGGCCGGAGGCGCTGGACGGCGCCTTCCGTCGTGGCGCGGTGCGGGTGGCGGTGGTGCTCCCCGAGGGGCTGGCGCGGCGGCTGGGGCGCGGCGAGGCGGTGCCGGTGCAGCTGCTGGTGGATGGCGCCGACCCCAACACGGGCGGGATCATGGAGGCGTACGCGCGCGCGGTGCTGGAGCGCCATGCCGCGGAGCTGCGGGCATCCGCGCCGGGACGCGTCCCCACGCTGGTGCCCGTGCCGCGCATGCGCTTCAACCCCACCCTGGCCTCGGTGAACCTGTTCGTCCCCGGGCTGGTCGCCTTCGTGCTCACCATCGTCTCGGCGCTCATGACCGCCGTCACCATCGCGCGGGAGAAGGAGACCGGGACCATGGAGCTGCTGCTGGCCTCGCCGCTGCGGCCGTGGCAGGTGGTGGTGGGGAAGGTGGCGCCGTACCTGGCCCTGGGGTTCACCAACGTGCTGCTGGTGCTCACGGCGGCGCGGCTGGTGTTCGGCGTGCCGGTGCGGGGGAGTGTGCCGCTGCTGCTGGCGCTCAGCCTGCTGTACACGCTCACGGCGCTGTCGATGGGGATCGTGATCTCCTCGCGGGCGGCCACGCAGCGGACGGCCATGCTGGCGGCGCTGGCGGGGCTGATGCTCCCCACGCTGCTGCTGTCGGGGTTCATCTTCCCGGTGGAGGCGATGCCGTTGCCGCTGCGCGCGGTGTCCACCCTGATCCCGGCGCGGTGGTTCATCCTGATCGTGCGCGGGATCATGCTGAAGGGAGCCGGGGTGGCCGAGCTGTGGCAGGAGATGCTGGTGCTGGTCGCGCTCACCGGCGTGTTGCTCACCGTCGGCGTCCGCCGGCTGGCCGTGCGCCTGGGCTGACGGTGGGCGCCTGGCTCCGGGTGGTGCGCCTGCTGGTGCAGAAGGAGTTCCTGCAGATCGTGCGGGACCGCGCCACGCTGGCACAGCTGCTGCTGATCCCCTTCATGCAACTGCTGGTGCTGGGGAACGCGGCCACCTTCACCATCACGCGCACGCGCGTGGTGGTGGTGGACCACGACCGGTCGGCCGTCTCGCGCGCGCTGGTGGACCGGCTGGGCGCGGGGGGGCAGTTCGCGGTGGTGGACGTCACGTCGTCACCGGCGGTGGCGGAGCGGGCGCTGCGCACGCGCCGCGCCACCATGGTGGTGGAGGTGCCGCCAAGGCTGGAGGCGCGGCTGCGGCGGGAGGGGGCGGCCCCGGTGCTGCTGGCGGTGAACGCCGAGGAAGGGGCCGTGGCGGGGCTGGTGTCCGGCTACGCCCAGCGGATCGTGGCCGACCTGGCGCGGGAGCTGGCGGTCGACGCCCCCGGTGCGGGGCGCGCGCGGGGGCGGGCGGTGCCGGGAACCCTGGCGGTGAGCGCGCGCCGCTGGTACAACCCCACGCGCGACTACCACCACTACATGGTGCCGGGGATCATCGTGTCGCTGATCACCATCATCGCCACGCTGGTGACCGCGCAGAACGTGGCGCGCGAGCGGGAGATGGGGACGCTGGAGCAGCTCCACGTCACGCCGCTCACGCGGGCGCAGTTCATGGCCGGCAAGCTGCTCCCCGGGTGGCTGCTGGGGATGGCGCTGTTCGTGGGGGCGATGGCGCTGGGGCGCGTGGTGTTCGGCATCCCGGTGCGGGGCAACCCCCTCGTCGTGGTGGCGGGGGCCGCGGTCTACCTGGTGGTGGCGCTGGGGATCGGGCTGCTGGTGTCCACCGTGACGCGCACGCAGCAGCAGACGATGTTCGTGTCGTTCTTCATCCTCACGCTGTACCTGCTGATGAGCGGGCTGTTCACGCCGCTGGAGTCGATGCCCGGGTGGGCGCAGGGGGTGGCGGCGGCCACGCCGGTGCGGCACTTCGTGTGGGTGATGCGGGCGGTGCTGGTGCGCGGGGCCGGGGTGGCGGAGGTGTGGGGGACCATCGCCGGGCTGGGGGTGGCCGGGGTGGCGGTGCTGTCGCTGGCCGTGTGGCGGCACCACAAGGGGGCGGGGTGAGCGCCCCTCGCGTGGTCAGGCCTCCACGATGTGCCGCCGCGTGATGGCGGCCAGCGACGGCGTGCCGCACTGCTTCATGACCACCTCCAGCTCGCGGCGCAGGATGGCGAGCACCGCCTCCACCCCGTCTTGCCCGAACGCGCCCAGCCCCCAGATGTAGGGGCGGCCGATGCCGACGGCGGTGGCCCCCAGGGCCAGGGCCTTGAAGGCGTCGGTGCCGCGACGGAAGCCGCCGTCGCAGATGACGGGGATGCGCCCGGCCGTGCCCTCCAGCACCTCGGGGAGCGAGGTCACCGTGGCGCGCAGCGAATTCTCGGCGCGGCCGCCGTGGTTGGAGACAAACAGTCCGTCCACGCCGTGCTCCACCGCCAGCTCGGCGTCCTCCCGGGTGACGATCCCCTTGAGGAGCACCTTCATGGAGGTGGCCTGCTTCAGGCGGTCCACGAACTCCCAGGTGGGGGTGCCCTTCTCCATGATGGGGGGGAGCGCGTCGTAGCCATTGAGGTTGGGCTTGCGGCGGTTGTCGCGCTGGCTCACCTGCGACATCCCCGGCTTGGGCTCGCCCCCCAGGTGGCACTTGGTGCAGGTGCGCGTGTCGCGCCGCGCCTCGCGCTGCTGCGTCTCGCGGTTGCTCCCCCCCAGCAGGTCCACCGTGAACACGATCGCCGGCACACCGGCGCGCTCCATGCGCTGCACCATCTGGCGGGTGAGCGCCCAGTCGTCCTGGTGGTACAGCTGGAACCACACCGGCCCGCCGCGCGCGGCGATGACGTCCTCGATGCCGGTGGTGCCCACGGTGGAGAGCACCTGCAGGTGATTGCGCGCCTTGGCGGCGCGCGCCGTGGCCAGCTCGCCGTCGGGGTGGAACGCCTTCTGGCTCCCCACCGGGTTGAGGAGGATGGGGGTGGGGTAGCGCGTCCCGAAGTGCGTGACCCCCATGTCGATGGTGCTCACGTCCACCAGGCGGCGCGGACGCAGCGCCCACCGGTCGAACCCGGCGCGGTTGGCGGCGACGGTGCGATCGTCGTCGCTGCCGGTCATGAGGTAGCCCCAGTGCGCCACGGGGACGCGCGCCTTGGCCACGGGCTCGAAGTCGAAGACGTTGAGCGCCTCCTTGGCGCTGCGAATGGCGCCCGCGGGGAGGGAGTCCTGCGGCGCGGCGGCCAGCTGGTGCGCCAACCCCAGCAGCCGGTCTGCCGCGGCGGGGCGCCCGCCCAGGAGCCCTTGTAACCACACCTGGTCCACCCCGGCGGCGGCGGCCAGCGGGCTCGCGGCCAGGAAGGCGAGGAACTGGCGGCGGGAGGGGGCGGGGATGGACATGGCGGTCGGAGGGTGGAGGCCGGTGGCGGGGTGGCGCAGGGGGAGCGGCGCCGGTCATGGCGCGCGTCCGTCCTCGGCTGCAAGCTACGGCGTGGGGTGGACGGGCGCCCATGGTGTTCCGGCAGTAGGACGCCGGACCATCCGGTCCCTCACGCCCGCCGCCCCTTCCAGACGCCGGAACTCCCATGCCCCGCCCCACCCACTTCCTGCTGCTCCCCGGCCTGCTGGTCCCCCTGGCACTCGCGCTGGCGGCCTGCGGTGGCGGTGCGACCACCAGCCCCGTCACGGCGGGAGGAACCACGGGGGGCACCACGGGCACCGGCACGGGGCTGTCGGCGTACTACCTCACCTTCGCACTGTGCGGGGATGCCGCCGGCCCCGATTGCCGGGCGCTGCGCCTTGGGGACACCGAGCTCACCACCACCACGCCGGCGCGCGGCAAGCTGTACTCGTGCACCCCGGCCAATCCCAGCGCTCCCGGCAGCAACCGGGCGCGCATCGACTGGATCGATTTCACGGCGAACAGCTGGAACCTGCTCCGCAAGCCGTTCCTCCCCGCCGGCTCCTTCACCGCGCCGCCCGGGACGGCCACGGTCACGGAGACGGCCACCTCGCGCATCATCGCCGTGAACAACCTGCCCAAGGACGGGAAGATCGGCGACTGGCCGATGACCCGGTATTCGGCACTCACGGCAATCGACCCCAACCCGGGGACGCCGTCGGCGCGGAACTACACCTTCGAGCTCCCCCTGGTCCCCGCGGCGGGGCTGTCGCCGTCGTGCGTGTCGCTGGGGGCCATCGGGGCCACGCTGAACGGCGTGGTGCTGTACAACGCCATGGACGCGCGGGGGAACGACGCCGTGGCCCACGAGATCGTGGATGCCTTCGGCGGGCACCCGGCGATGACCGACTACCACTACCACTTCGTCCCCGAACGGCTGGATGCGGGGCCTCTGGCAGACGGCCATTCCGGGCTGGTCGGCTACATCCGCGACGGCTTTCCCCTGTATGGCTATCGGGGGACGGGGGGCGTGGAGCTCCGGAACACGGACCTGGACGAGTGCCACGGCCACAGCCACGGGGCACTCGGCTACCACTACCACGCCACCCTCGAGTACCCCTACACCATCGGCTGCTATCGCGGCACGCCACGATAGCAGCTGCGGGGGGGGGGCGGCTGGCGCCCCGAACTCTACGGCTGGATCGGCCGCCGGCGCGCCATGAGCGCCTCGATCTCGTCGACCTCGCGCGGCACCAGGGAGATCCGCTCCAGCCCCTGGTCGGTGATGACGTAGTCGTCCTCGATGCGCACGCCGGTGTTCTCGTAGCGCTGCACGATGGGGCGCACGCGGGCCTTGAAGGCGCGGTTGCGCGGCGTGTCGGGGAGCATGTCCAGCGCGCGGGTGCTGATGTAGATGCCGGGCTCGATGGTAAAGGCGTCGCCCACCTGGAAGGTGGCGTCGCGCCCCGCGCCCTGCAGCGGATCGTGCACCGCCAGCCCAAGGCCATGCGAAATGCCGTGGATCATCCACAGGTACGACTGGCGGCAGGGGCCGGGGTTGGACGCGCAGTCGGTGCGCCACGGGGGGTCGATGAGGGCGTCGACGCTGTCGATGAGCCCCAGCTGGGCCAGCCCCCGGGCCCGCACGGCCACGGACGAATCGGCGGCGGCGCGCACGCTCATCCCGGGCTGCGAGCGCCGCTCGGCGGCCTCCTGCGCGTCGCGGACCAGCTGGTAGATGGCGCGCTGCTCGGGGGTGTACCGCCCGCTGGCGGGGAAGGTGCGGGTGATGTCGGCCGCGTAGCCGCGGTATTCCGCGGCGGCATCCACCAGCACCA
>JBILKP010000167.1:0-5986 GCA_044376625.1 Gemmatimonas sp.
TGGCGCCGCCGTCCCCCGAGCGCACCACCCGGATGCCGTAGGTGTAGCGCCCGCCCGCCTCGCGCTCCAGCCAGTGCGCCGCCAGTTCCCCGGTGGGGAGGGCGGTGACGGCGGGGAAGTCGGCCCAATTCACGAACAGCGGGCGCCCCGCAGTGATCGTGCGGACGGTGTCCCACCCCGACGGCGACCAGCGGGCCATCCGGACGGCCAGCGTGGAATCGGGGGCGACCTCCTGCCAGGAGAGCCAGGCGCCGGTGCCGTCGGCGGTGGCGGCCAGCCAGGGGGTGCGGCTCCCGTCGGGGGCCGGGGCAGTGAGCGCCTCTGGCGGGGCTGGCGGTGCGCTGCTGGCCGGTGCGGGGTCGCGGGGGGTGCAGGCACTCGCGAGGAGCACGCTGGCCATGGCGCTCCGCCGCGCCAACCTCAGGCGACGAGCGGCGGGGGGGAGGAGACGCGGAGATGCGGTCATCCCCGAAAGGTATCCGCGCGGGGGGCGCGCTGCCGTCATCGGCCGCGGCTGCTCACGGCCTTCTCGGTGCCCTCGGTGATCCAGCACTCCACGGCCTCGACCAGGCGCGGCACCGACTCCTCGTACAGCGCCCGCTCGTCGCGCGGCATGGCGTGCAGCACGAAGGCGGCCAGGTCGCCGATGGGGCGCCGCTCGTCCACGGGGCGGATGCCGATGCGCAGCCGCGGATAGACGGGGGACTTGAGGTGGGCCTCGATGCTCTTGAGGCCATTGTGCCCGCCGGGGCTGCCGGCGGCGCGCAGGCGATACTCCCCCACCGGGACCGCGACCTCATCGACCAGCACCAGGAGATCCTGCGCGGGGGTCCATCCGGTGCGCCTGAGGTACGGCCGGAGGGCGGCGCCGCTGAGGTTCATGTAGGTCTGCGGCTTGACCAGCTTCAGGGCGTGCGGGCCCACGCGGGCGGTGGTGGTGACCGCGTCGCCGTCCTTGCGCCACGGATCGGCGTGCCAGCGCTGGGCGAGGTGGTCCAGGAGCCACCACCCCACGTTGTGCCGCGTGTCCTCGTATTCGCGCCCGGGGTTGCCCAGGCCCATGAGCACTTTCATGCGGAACGGAAGGCGCGCGGGGCGCGGGATGCGCCAGCGTGGGGTGACCATGCCGGACGAATGCCGCGCCCCGCGGGGAAGGCCCGGGGGTGGTTACTTCTCGTCGTCGCCCTTCGGCTTGCGGATCAGCTCGGGCTCGGCGGCGCCGGCGGCCGGCTCCGCGGCCACCTTGGGCGGCGCGACCACGCACACCGTGGCGCCGGGCTCGTCGAGCACGGTGACGCCGGCGGGGAGGGTCAGGTCGGCCACATGGAGCGGCTTGCCCAGCTTGACGTGGCTGATGTCGACGTCCACGTGCTCGGGGATGTTCCCCGGGTCGCACTCCAGGTGCAGCTCGTGCATGACCTGGTCGAGGATGCCCCCCTCGAGGCGGACCCCGTCGGGGGTGCCGAGGTAGACGATGGGGACCTTGACCGTGACCTTCTCGCCGGCGACGAGCTCCTGGAAGTCCAGGTGCATGACGTGGCGCTTGAAGGGATGGCGCTGGATCTCGCGGATGAGGGTGCGCGAGACCTTGCCGTCGACGGACAGCTCGATGACGGTGGAGCTGGGGGCGATGCGCTGGAGCAGGCGCTCCGTCTCGCGGGCGTTGGTCACGAGCGACTGCGGCTCGCGGCCGTGGCCGTAGATGACCGCGGGGATGCTGCCGGCGGCGCGGAGCTTGCGCGCGGCGCCCTTGCCGGTGTCGGTGCGGACGGACGCGGAGAGACTGGCGGTGGCCATGGGATACCTCGATGCGGGAAAAGGTGGTGCGGGAGTAGCGGTGGGCTGCCGTCCCGGCCGGAACCTGCGGGTGCTGCGGGTGCTGCGGGTGCTGCGGGTGCTACTCGAACAGCACGCTCACCGACTGGTCGGCGTGCGTGTAGCGGATGGCCTTGGCCAGCAGCTCGCCCACCGAGAGGACGGTGAGCTGCGGGGGGCGCCGTTCCGGGGGGAGGTTGATGGAGTCGGTGACCACCAGTTCGGTGATGGGGGCATTGCTGAGCCGTTCCACGGCGGGCCCCGAGAAGAGGGCGTGCGTGGCGCAGACGTAGATGTCCTGGGCCCCCAGGTTCTTGAGCGCGCGGGCCGCCTCGGAGACGGTGCCCGCGGTGTCGATCATGTCGTCGGGGATGAGGCAGTCGCGCCCCTCCACCTCGCCGACCACGTTCATCACCTCGGCCACGTTGGCCTTGGGCCGGCGCTTGTCGATGATGGCGAAGGCGGCGTCCAGCCGCTTGGCGAAGCCGCGCGCCATCTTGGCCGACCCCACGTCGGGGGCCACCACCACCAGGTCCTTGAGCGCCTTGCGCCGGAAGAAGCTGGTGAACACCGGCGCCGCGTACAGGTGGTCCACCGGGACGTCGAAGAACCCCTGCAGCTGGTGCGCATGGAAGTCGAGCCCCAGCACCCGGTCGGCGCCGGCCGTCTCGATGAGGTTGGCCATCAGCTTGGCGCCGATGGCCACGCGGGGCTGGTCCTTGCGGTCCTGCCGGGCGTAGCCGGTGTAGGGGAGCACCGCCGTGATGCGCGATGCCGACGCCCGCCGCGCGGCGTCGATGAGCAGGAGGAGCTCCAGCATGTTCTCCCCCGGCGGGTTGGTGGGCTGCACCACGAACACGTCGGCGCCGCGGATGTTCTCGTCGATGCGCACGAACACCTCGCCGTCGGCGAAGCGGGTGCAGTTCACCTTGCACAGCTCGGTCCCCAGCGCGCGCGCCACCTCCTCGGCGAGGGGCCGATTGGCGGTGCCGGCGAGAAGCTTGAGGCCGCGCGGCGCCACAGGCGCCTCGGATCCCGGGGTCATGCGGGGGTCTCGGACAGTCGGGGAAGTCAGCGCGCTCCCACGGGCCCTGCGGGACCGCGCAGCCCCTCAACCTAACCCGACCTGAGCCGCCCCGGGAGAGGGCCCCGCTTCCGGGCGGCGGGACGTTCCGGAGGTGGCGGGGGCCACCCGTGCGTCCGGCGGGACCGGCAGGCGGGTGCGCGCCCCCCTGCCGCATAGGCCCACTTGGAATCGAACCAAGATCTCCGGCTCCAAAGGCCGGGGTAATAGCCGTTATACGATGGGCCAGCAGCCCCGCCGTCACCCGACGGGCGCGCTGACGGTATGCTACTCCCCTGCGGCGGCCGAAGGGAGGGGGGGGCGCGGCCGTGCCCCCGATGCCGCCCGCCCCTCCGCGCGCTCCCAGTCGGGAACCGGCAGCGCGTCCCCCGCCCGCACCGCCGCCGCGAAGGGCCCCAGCAGGTGCACGATGCTGTTGGCGTAGTAGGACACCAGCGGGCGCCCCTGCGGGAGCCGGGCCACCCCGTCCGCCGTCACCGCCACCATCCGGCGCAGCCGGAGCATGCGCTCGGCCCGTTCCCACGTGACGGCCATGTCCCGGTCGGCCCGCAGCACGGCGGCGTTCCCCGCCCGGAGCACGTCGCGCATGGCCGTCATCCGCTCCAGCAGCGCCTCCAGCGGAATCACGTCGCCGTCCAGGCTCTGCAGCGCCGCGCACGCCAGCGGCACCGGGGGCACCGGGATCAACTGCCCCACGCGGGCCATCACCCCGTCGCACCACGCCTGCACCAGCGGCAGCCGCTCCTCCCGCGGCCGCTCGTGCAGCGGCGGCCCCTCGGCTTCCAGCGCCTCCAGCCATGGCGCCACCGGGATGGGGGCGCCGATGGTGACCGCCGCCTGCCCGTAGCGGCGCCAGCGGCGCAGCAGCATGCGCCCCACGTTCCGCGCCACGAACCGCCCCACCTCCCACCCCTGCGCCAGCCGCGCCCCCGCACCGCGCACCGGCGCGCGCGATTCCAGCTCCCGCAGCAGCGACCGGTCCTCCAGCACCCGGTCGTAGTTGAGCCCCACCGGCACCACCACCAGCCGCCGGCGCAGCGCCGGGTCGCGGGCCGCCCCCAGCGCATAGTCCAGCAGCCCGATCTTGGCCGGCCGCAGCGCCCCGTCACGCGTGAGCCCCCCCTCGGGGAAGATCCCCTGCGTCACCCCCTCCCGGGTGACGCGCTCCACGTAGCCGCGCAGCACCGCATGGTACAGCGGCTCGCGGTGCCGCCGGCGGATGAAGTACGACCCGAAGCTCTTGAACAGCAGCTCCAGCGGGAACGCCCGCGCCCACTCCCCCACCGCCCACGAGATCGCCACCCGTCCCAGCAGCACGTACGACACCAGCACGTAGTCGGCATTGGAGCGGTGGTTCATGAGGTAGATGACCGTGGCGTCGCGCGGCACGTCGCGGAACGGGTCGGCGCGCTCGACGGTGACGGTTACCTTGTAGAACACCCCCAGCGCCGCGCGGCTGAGCCAGTACCCCAGCCGATAGTAGGCGAGGATGCTGAAGAAGGGGACGATCTCGTGCAGGTAGCGGCGCGCCCGCCGCCAGGTGGCTGCCTCGTCCTCGCCATGGGCGTCGGCGTGCGCGCGCACGGCGGCCGCCACCGCCGGGTCGTCCAGCACCTGCGCGATGACGCGGGCCCGGCGGGTGAACTTGTCGCGGTCGGTGCGGGTGCGCACCCGCAGGAGGGTGCGGCGGGCCCACCGGCGCAGGACCCACCGGGCGGCGGAGTGCGTCGCCAGCCACGCCGCGGCCGCTCCCGCCAGGAGCAGGAGCCCCGCCAGCAGCGCCGCCAGCGGCGCGCGGCCGTCGGTCAGGGGGCCGGCCACAGCCAGGCGGCGCCGCGCACGCCGCTGCTGTCCCCATGGTGGTGTCGCACCACCCGCGTGTGCACGGTGGGGGAGAACACCCAGGGGGGAAGTGCAGCGGCGATGGCCTCCGGGAGCCCGGCCACATTGGACACCCCGCCGCCCAGCACGATCACGTGGGGATCGAGCACGTTGATCACCGTGGCCAGGCTGCGGGCCGCGCGGTCCACGAGGCGCGCCCGGGTGGCCTGCGCCGCCGGGTCGCCGGCCGCGGCGCGCGCCATGACCTCGGGGGTGGTCAGCACCTCCCCCGTCACCCGCGCGTGGTCGGCCGCCACCCCGGGGCCGGAGAGCCAGGTCTCCACGCAGCCGGCGCGCCCGCAGTAACAGGGCGGAGGGGCCAGCTCGTCCCCCCGGGGCCACGGCAGCGGGTTGTGCCCCCACTCCCCGGTGATCTGGTTGGGGCCGCCCAGCAGCCGGCCGTGGACCACCACGCCGCCCCCCACCCCGGTCCCCATGATCACCCCGAACACCGACGGCGCCCCGGCGGCGGCGCCGTCGGTGGCTTCCGAGAGCGCGAAGCAGTCGGCGTCGTTGGCAAGGCGCACGGGGCGCCCCAGTGCGGCCTCCAGGTCCGCCCCCAACGGCTGCCCGATGAGCCAGGTGGAGTTGGCGTTCTTCACCCGTCCCGTCTCCGGCACCACGGCGCCGGGGATCCCGATCCCCACCGATCCCTCGCGCCCCGTGGCTGCCTCCAGCAGGCGCACCAGGCGGGCGATCGCCTCCACCGTGCCCGCGTACGCGCGCGGCGTGGGCACCCGCTCGCGTGCCAGCACCGCCCCCTCGGGGGCGAGGGCGATCCCCTCGATCTTCGTCCCTCCCAGGTCGATGCCGAGGCGCACGGGGGTTACCGCCCGGTGGCGCGCGCCGAGTCGAGCGCCGCGTACACCATCGTCTGGAAGCGGGTGGCGACGTCCTTGTTGTTGGGGAGCTGGTTGATCATGAACACCAAAATGAGCCCTTCGGCGGGGTCGATGCGGTAGCTGGTGCTGTAGGCGCCCCCCCAGCCGTAGGCCCCGCGCGAGGCCAGGTCGGCGGCGCCGTACTGCTCCACGGTCTCGAACCCCAGCCCGAACCCCGCCGCGGTGCCGTGGAGCGTTCCCACCTGGTTGGTGCGCATGAGCGCCACCGCGTGGTCGGAGAGATAGCGGCGCCCCCCCCACGTCCCGCCGCGGGCGATCATCTGCAGGAAGCGGGCATAGTCGCGCGCGGTGGCCACCAGCCCCG
>JBILKP010000168.1:0-5980 GCA_044376625.1 Gemmatimonas sp.
ACTGCTTGTAGCGCTTCTCCTCCAGCGCCTCCAGGAAGGGGAAGATCCCCAGGTAGCCGCGCCCCTTGCCGCGCAGCAGCTGCGTGCGCGCCGCCTCGGAGAGCGACGCCCACGGCGCGTCGGGATCGGCGCCGATGCTGCGCGCGAACTGCACCACCGCGCGCCGCTGCGCCTCGTAGCGGGGCGCGGTCCACGGGTCGATGGCCCCCTCGCGGACCGAGCGCGACGGGTTGGGGACGATGAGCGCCTCGTCGTACCCCAGGATGGCGCCGAAGCCGTTGCAGGCCCCGCAGGCGCCGCGCGGGTTGTTGAAGGAGAACAGCTGCGGCGTGGGGACGGGGGCGCGCGTGCCGTCGTCGGGGCAGGCGAAGTGCTCGGTGAACGCCAGCCGCGTCACCGGCGCACTCCCCGGGGCCGCGGTTCCCGCCGGGGGGGACACGGGGGACGGGAACAGCAGACGCAGCTCCCCCTCCCCTTCCCGGAACGCCGCCTGCACCGCCTCGGCGATGCGCCCCCGCTGCGTGGGGTCGGCCGCCAGGCGGTCCACCACGATGGCCAGGTCGGCCGCCGCCGCCAGGTCGATCCCCGCCCGGGCCAGGTCGTCCAGGTGCAGCACCCGCTCCCCCACCGCCACCCGCAGGAAGCCGCGCGCGCGCAGGTTCTCCTCCAGCACCGCGTGCGACAGCGCCGCCGAGCGCACCAGCGGGCAGGTGACCGCAAAGCGGGTCCCCGCGGGGAGGCGCAGGATGGCGTCGGTGACGCCGTCCACCGTGTCGGGGGCCAGCAGCCGGTCGCACACGCGGCAGTGCGTGCGCCCCACGCGCGCCCACAGCAGCCGCAGGTAGTCGTAGATCTCCGTGGCGGTCCCCACCGAGGAGCGCGACGTGCGGGTGGGGTTCTTCTGCTCGATGGCCACCGCCGGGGAGATCCCCTCGATGCGGTCCACCTGCGGCTTCTCCATCCGCTCCAGGAACTGCCGGGCGTAGGCCGAGAGCGACTCCACGTAGCGCCGCTGCCCCTCGGCATACAGCGTGTCGAAGGCCAGCGACGACTTCCCGGACCCCGACACCCCGGTGACCACCGTGATGGCGCGGCGCGGGAGGTCGAGGTCGATCCCCTTGAGGTTGTGCTGCCGGGCGCCCCGGATGCGGATGCAGTCCTTCATCGGCGGAAAGCTACACGGGCGGGCTAGATTCCCCGGATGGCCGCCGCGACGCCCCCCGAGGAGGACCGGACCGGGCGGGCGCTGGACGCCCGCCTGGCGCGCCGGCTGCTGGGGTGGGTGCGCCCGCATCGGGGGCTGGTGGCCGCCGCGCTGGGGTGCCTGGTGGTGGAGGCCGCCATGCAGCTGGCCGCCCCGCTCCTCACCCGGTGGGTGATCGACCACGCGCTCCCCGCCCGCGACCTGCCGGGGCTGCGCACCGCGGTGCTGCTGTTCATCGCCATGCTGGCCGGCCAGTTTGCCGCGGCCTACGGCGAGACGGTGCTGACCGCCGCGCTCGGGCAGCGGGTGATGCGCGACCTGCGCGGCGCCCTGTTCGCGCACCTGCAGCGACTGCCGGTGGCCACCTTCGACCGCACCCCCGTGGGGCGGCTGGTCACGCGGGTCACCAGCGACGTGGAGGCGCTCAACGAGCTGTTCACCTCGGGGGTGGTGGCAGGGGTGGGGGACCTGGCCACGCTGCTGGCCATCAGCGCCGCGATGCTGTGGGTGGACTGGCGGCTGGCGCTGGCGGCCTTCGTGGTCGTCCCGGCCGTGGCCGCGGTGTCGGGGGTGTTCCAGGCGCGCGTGCGCACGGCCTACCGGGAGATCCGCGGGCGGTTGGCGCGGCTCAATGCCTTCCTCGGGGAGCGGCTGGCGGGGATGCGCCTGGTGCAGCTGTTTGGCGAGGAGCCGCGCGAGCGCGCCGCCTTTGCCGGGCACAACGACGCGCACCTGGAGGCCCACCTGCGGTCGATCACGGTGTACGCGCTGTACTTCCCGGTGATCGAGGTGCTCACCACGGTGGCGCTGGCCAGCCTGCTGGTGGCGGGGGGCGTGCGGGTGGAGGCGGCGGGGGTGACGGTGGGGACGGTGGCGGCGTTCCTGCAGCTGGTGCGGCGCTTCTTCCAGCCGCTGCAGGAGCTGTCGGAGAAGGTGAACCTGCTGCAGGCGGCGATGGCGGCGGCGGAGCGGATCTTCGGGGTGCTGGACACCCCCGAGGCGCCCGGAACGTCCCCCACCCCCGACCGGGGCGCGCAGGTGGCGGCGTTGCGCGCCGAGGGGATCACGGTGGCATTCGAGGCGGTGTGGTTTGCGTACCCGGCGGAGCAGGGGATGCTGGCCGACGACGTCGCGGGGGCGGAGCGGGAGGTGGCCGCTCCCGTGGGGGACGGGGAGCCCCGCTGGGCGCTGCGCGGGGTGTCGTTCCTCGTGCGCCCCGGGGACACGCTGGCGCTGGTGGGGCACACCGGGGCGGGGAAGTCCACGGTGGTGAACCTGCTGTTGCGCTACTACGAGCCGCAGCGGGGGCGCATCCTGGTGAACGGGCGCGACATTGCCACGCTGCCGGTGGACGTGCTGCGCAGCGTGGTGGGGTACGTGCCGCAGGAGCTGTTCCTCTTTGCGGGGGACGCGGCGGAGAACGTGCGGCTGGGCAGCGGCGCGGACGAGGCCACGGTGCGGGCGGCGGCGGCGCGGGTGGGGGCCGACCGGGTGATCGCGCGGCTCCCCCGCGGATGGGCGCAGCCGCTGGGCGAACGGGGGGCCACCTTGAGCCTCGGGGAGCGCCAGCTGCTGGCGCTGGCGCGGGCGGTGGCGGCGGACCCGGCCTTGCTGCTGCTGGACGAGGCCACCAGCGCGGTGGACTCGGCGGCGGAGGCGGCGATCCAGGCGGGGATCGCCGAGGTGATGCACGGGCGCACCACCCTGGCCATCGCGCACCGCCTGTCCACCATCGTGCACGCGCAGGAGATCCTGGTGCTGCACCACGGGGCGGTGGTCGAGCGGGGGACGCACGCGGCGCTGCTGGCGCAGGGCGGGGTGTACGAGCGGTTGGTCCGGCTGGAGGGGGCGGCGTGGGCTGCCTTGCCAATGGGCGCAACGCCCGGGTAGCTTCGCGGGGTCGCCTCGCCGTGTCCCCTTGGCGTTCCTTCCTTCGCCCTCTCCCCATCCGCGTGCAGCTTTCCGTGGCCGCCGGCACCGACATCGGTCGGGTGCGAACCGGGAACGAGGACAGCCTCCATGCCGACGCCGACCAGCGGCAGGGGCTGTTCGTGGTGGCCGATGGCATGGGCGGGCACGCGGCGGGGGAGGTGGCCAGTGCCATGGCGGTGGAGACCGTGGCGCAGGTCATGGCCGGCGTGTCCGATGTGGCCGCCCCCGGCGTGATGGCGCGGCTGGGGAGCGCCATCGTGGCGGCCAACGCCAGCATCTACGACCGGACCCGCCGAGAGCCGGAGAAGCGCGGGATGGGCACCACGGTCAGCGCCCTGCTGCTGGGGAGCGGCCGGTACGTGATTGGCCACGTGGGGGATTCGCGGGTGTACCTGCTGCGCGGGGGCGCCCTGCGGCAGCTCACCACCGATCACTCGTGGGTGCAGGAGCAGGTGGCGGCGGGGCTGCTCTCGCCGGCGGAGGCGCGCGGGCACCCCTACAGCAACGTGATCACGCGGTGCGTGGGGGCCAACGCCGCGGTCCACCCCGACGTGCTGGAGGGGGCGCTGGCGGACGGGGACCTGTTCCTGGTGGCCTCCGACGGGTTGACGGGGATGGTGGACGACCCGTTGCTCAAGCGGATCCTGGAGGGGGGGACCCCGCCCGGTCGGATGGTGGACCTGCTGATCACCGAGGCCAACCGGCGCGGTGGGCAGGACAACATCACGGCCATCGTGGTGCAGGTGGTCCGGGTGGCCGCGCCCACCCCCAGCGGGGAGTCCCCGGCGCTGACCTATGGTTGAGGGGGCCGCGGGGGCGGGCCCGGGGGTGGGCGAGGTGGCGGCGACGTACCTGGGGAACCTGCTGTACGCGCTGGAACGGTGCGCGCTGGCGCTGGAGGGGGAGGGGAAGACGGAGGACGCGGGCTTCTACCGGGGGATCGGCCGCCTGCTGGCCGAGGCGCACGGGCGCGCGCGCGGGTCGGCAGGGGGCCCTGGCGCCTAGGTCAGCAGGGGGCGCCCGGCAGCCAGGCGGCCGCGCACCGTGTCGGCGTCTTCCCGCAGCAGCGCCAGCAGCGGGGCGTGGGGGACCGGGGCCCGGTCGGCGGTGAAGACGCGGAGCCGGCGCGCACTGCGGTAGAGCTCGTCGCTGAGGCGTGGCAGGTTGATGGCCTCCTCCCAGCCGCTGGCCGTGAGCTGGGCCACGCGACCGTCGCGGCGGCGCACCGGCAGGTCCAGCCCCAGCATCTGCGTCTTGGCCGGGTAGTCGAGGAGGAGGGCGCCGGCGGGGAGCCCCAGTTCGCGGGCCAGCGCGTCCTCCACCTGGCGGGTGAGCGGGTAGTCCGAGGCGATCCACTCGGCGGCGCCCTCCCCCAGGGAGGCGGCGGGCCAGTCGCCGGTGCGCTTGTGCAGGCGGCGCAGGCGGAGGCCGTCCAGCAGCCGGCGCGCTTCGGTGGGGAGCGCCGGGGTGTCCAGGTGCAGGAGCAGCCCCTCGTCGGTGAAGCCGGCCACGCGCTCCGGGGGCACGGCGCCGGCGTCCAGCGCGACCGCCACCAGCCGCTTGTACATGGCGGTGGCGCTGCGCACCGCGTGGTGCCAGTAGACGTTGCGGTACATCTGGTACTTGGCGAAGAGGAGCGACTCGAGGGCGCTCAGCCCCTTCTCGTGGACGCCCACCGTGCGCGCGCCATGGTCGGGGTGGGGGACGAGCACGAACGAGTGGAGCAGCCGGTCCACGTCGATCTCGCCATAGGGGACGCCGCACATGGCGGCGTCGCGCTTGAGGTACTCGATCTTGTCGAGGTCGAGGGAGCCGTTGATGAGCCCCTGCAGCGGGGAGGGGCTGCGTCCGGTGACCAGGGCGAAGACGGCCGCCGGGGCGTCGGGGCCCAGGGCGTCGGCCAGCCGCTCGGCCACGGGGCCCTCGGTGATGAGGGGGCGGGCGACCTCCTCATGGTGCGGGACGCCGATCTCCTCGAGGGCGTGGGAGAAGGGGTAGTGCCCCACATCGTGCAGGAGGGCGGCGGCGCGGATGGTGGCGGGCGCGTCCGGGGGGACGGCCTCCAGGGCGCCGGCCTCGTCCAGCAGGCGGAGGGCGGCGCCGGCCAGGTGCCAGGCGCCCAGCGCGTGCTCGAAGCGCGAGTGGGTGGCGCCGGGGTAGACCAGGAAGGCGAGCCCGAGCTGCCGCACGTAGCGCAGGCGCTGGAGCGCCGGGGTGTCCAGCAGCGCCAATGCCAGCGGGTCCAGGCGGATGGTGTTCCAGAGGGGATCGCGGAGGATGTCCATGGGGAGGGCGCAGGGGGCGGGGGCGCGGACGGGCACGGTCCAACGAATTGCGGGCGCACGGGGTAATACGGGGGAGTCTCCTGTTGGACCCGATGCGCTCCTCTTCGTGTTTAACGGCGGGGCAATTTCCACGTCAACCACCGCTGTGAACGCCATTCTTCGACTTCGGCGCCTCGTGGGCGCATTCGCGATCCTGCTGGTGGCCGCCGGGACCCGTCCGGTGGCCGCCCAGCAGGTGGACATCATCCGGGGCCGGGTCACCGGCGCCGACACGCTGCCCCTCCAGGGGGTGCTGGTCACGGCCACCACCCTCAGTGGCAATGTGAGCCGCACGCAGCGCACGGACAAGAACGGCCGCTACACCATCTCCTTCCCCGGCGGGGAGGGGGACTACTGGGTGACCTTCACCCAGGTGGGGCTGGCGCCGCGCCGCTACCAGGTGAAGCGCACCGCCGACCAGGAGATCCTCATTGCCGACGCGCGGATGTCGCCGGCGGCGATCACGCTGGACGCCATCCAGGTGACCGAGCGGGCCGCGGTGTCGCGCGCGGACACGGTA
>JBILKP010000169.1:0-5968 GCA_044376625.1 Gemmatimonas sp.
CAGAGTACGCTGGCCATCGGGGGCCCCGCCTCGGCCGGGACGATCGACGCCGGCGCCGGCGGCCGGATGGTGCGCGCGCTGCGCGCGGGCGGCACCACCGTGGTGGCCGGCACCGACACCCCCAACGCGGCCACGCTGCATGGCGAGCTGCTGAGCTATGTGCTGGCAGGGTTCACGCCGGTGGAGGCGCTGCAGGCGGCCACCGTGAACCCGGCGCGCCAGCTGGGGATCGACGCGGGGCGCATCGCCCCGGGGATGCTGGCCGACCTGGTGGTGGTGGACGGCAACCCGCTGGAGGACATCACCGCCACCACCCGCGTGCACACCACCATCGCCAACGGCCGCGTGTACGACCGCGCCGCCCTGCTCCGCCAGTGACCCCCCGCCCCTCTCCCCTGTCCCCCGTGCCCATGCGCCAGCTCCTCGTTGCGTGCGTCCTTGTTCCCGCCCTCCTGGGGGCGCAGGGAGCCGCGTCCCCCTCCGGCGACTTCACCCTGGCCCAGGTGATGGGCGCCCCCTTCCCCACCGGGCTCACGGCGGCGGCGCGCGCCGAGCGGCTGGCGTGGACGCTCAACGAGCGCGGGGTGCGCAACGTGTACGTGGCCGAGGGGCCGGCGTTCGCGGTGCGGCGCCTGACGGCGTACGGGACCGACGACGGCCAGGAGCTGTCGGCGGTGACGCTGGCCCCCGACGGACGGCACGTGCTGTACGTGCGGGGCGGGGACTTCGGCTCCAACTGGGATGACGCGCTGCCGGTGAACCCCACGGGGCTCCCCATCCCGCCGCGCACCGAGCTGTGGACCGTGCCCTTTGACGGCGGGGCGCCGGTGTCGCTGGGCGAGGGGCTCAACCCGGTGGTAGCGCCTGACGGGCGCACCGTGGTGTTCGAGCGCGGGCGCCAGCTGTGGCGGGCGCCCATTGATGGCTCGGGGCCGGCGGTGAAGCTCACCGAGCTGCGCGGCAGCAATGGCGGCGCCGTGTTCGCGCCGGACGGTGGGCGCTTCGCCTTTGTCTCCAGCCGCGGCGACCATGCGTTCATCGGCGTCTACACCGACGCCACCACCCCCATCCAGTGGATCGCTCCCAGCAGCGGGCGCGACTGGGCGCCGCGCTGGTCCCCCGACGGCACGCGGCTGGTGTTTGCGCGGCGCCCGGGGAGCGGCGGTCCGCCTCCCGCATCGTTGGACATCCAGCCCGCGCCCTGGAGCCTGTGGGTGGCCACGGTGGCCACGGGTGCGGCCACCGAGCGGTGGCGCAGCGCGAACTCGCTGCGCGGCAGCGTCCCCTCCACCGATGGCGGGATCAACCTGCGCTGGCCCACCACGGGGCGCATCACCTTCCTCTCGTACCACGACGGCTGGCCGCACCTGTACGCGCTGGACCCGGCGGGAACCGGGGCACCGCAGCTGCTGTCCCCGGGCGCGCATCAGGCGGAGCACATCACCGTGGCCGCCGGGGGCACCCACCTGCTGTACGCCGGCAACGCCGGCAGCACGCCGGGGGATCATGACCGCCGGCACGTGGTGCGCGTGGCGGTGGACCGGCAGGCGCTGGAGGTGCTCACGCCGGGGACTGGGCTGGAGTGGTCGCCGGTGGCGCTCCCCAGCGGCACCATCGCGGCCATCGTGGCCACCGCGCAGCAGCCGCCCGTGCCGGCGGTGCTGGTGCCGGGCGGCGCGCCGCGGCTGCTGGGCGCCGACCGCGTGCCGGGCGACTTTCCCTCGACGCAGCTGGTGACGCCGCGCGCGGTGCGCTTCCGCGCCGTGGACGGCGGGACGGTGTACGGGCAGCTGTTCGAGCCGCCGGGGACCGCGGCGGGGAAGCGCCCCGCCATCGTGTACGTGCACGGCGGACCGCCGCGGCAGATGCTGCTGGGATGGCACTACGGCGACTACTACTGGAACGCCTACGCCATGAACCAGTACCTGGCCAGCCGCGGCTTCGTGGTGCTGTCGGTGAACTACCGGCTGGGGATCGGCTACGGGCATGACTTCCATCGCCCCCCCAACGCGGGGGTGGCCGGGGCGTCGGAATACCGCGACATCGTGGCCGCCGGGCGCTACCTGCGCGCGCTGGCCGGCGTGGACCCGGCGCGCATCGGCATCTACGGCGGCTCGTACGGCGGCTACCTCACGGCGCTGGCGCTGGGGCGCAACTCCGACCTCTTCGCCACCGGCGTGGACATCCACGGCGTGCACGACTTCACCAGCGACGGGGGCTCGCGCTTCGGGGCCGGCGGCTGGAGCTTCGAGCGCGACGAGGCCACGGTGCGGCGGCTGGCGCAGGTGGCCTGGAACAGCTCACCGGTGTCGGCGGTGGGCACGTGGCGCTCGCCGGTGCTGCTCATCCACGGCGACGACGACCGCAACGTGCGCGTGAGCCAGACGGTGGACCTGGTGCAGCGGCTGCGCGCGCGGCGCGTCCCCTTCGAGGAGCTCATCATCCCCGACGACACGCACCACTGGATGCGCCATGCCAACCTGGCGCGGGTGAACGCGGCGATTGCGGCGTACCTGGAGCGGCAGCTGAAGCCGGGGCGGTGATGCGGGGCGCCTCCAGGCGGGTCGCGCTCGCACTGCTGCTGGCCGCTTGCGGCGGCGGGAACAGTGGCAGCACCCCCACCACCCCGGGAGGCGGAGGAGGGGGCGGGGGCGGTGCCCCGCCGCCCTCGGTCCAGACGGTGCTCGTGCTCCCGCCCACCGTGTCCCTACGCGTGGGCGGCACCGCCGCGCTGGCTGCCAGCCCGCGCACGGCGGCGGGGGCCGAGGTGACGGGCCGGACCGTCTCGTGGAATTCCGGCACGCCGGGGGTGGCCACCGTGAATGCCGCGGGCGTCGTGACCGCCGTCGCCCCCGGAAGCGCCACGGTGACCGCCACCGTGGATGGCGTGACCGGTTCGGCGGCCGTGACGGTCACCCAGATGCCGGTGGTGGCGGTGGCGGTGACGCCCGTCTCCACCAGCTTGCGCGTGGGGGGAACCCTCGCGCTGGCCGCCGCCGCGCGTGACTCAGCCGGCGGGGCGGTGATGGGCCGTCCGGTCACCTGGAGCTCCAGCGCCCCCACGGTGGCCACGGTGAGCCCCAGCGGTGTGGTCACGGCCATCGCCCCCGGCAGCGCCACCGTGACGGCCGCCGTGGAGGGCGTCACCGGGTCGGCCGCCATCGCGGTGCTGCCCATCCCGGTGGCGTCCGTGCTGGTCTCCCCGCCAACGGGAGGGGTGCAGGTGGGCGCCACCCTGACCCTCACGGCGACCCCGCGCGACTCGGCCGGCATGACCCTCGCCGGGCGCGCCGTCGCCTGGAGCTCCTCCGCGCCGGGGATCGCCACGGTCAGCAGTGCCGGGGTGGTCACGGGCGTGGCGCCGGGCACCGCCAGCATTGGCGCCACCGTGGAAGGGATGCGGGGGGACGCCACCATCACGGTCACCTCCGTGGCCAGCAGCTGCACCACGCGCCCCACCCTCACGCACGCGCTGGTCGATCCGTCCGCGCTGCAGGTGATCACACAGATCGGCGTCGTGGGGGGCGCCAACACGTCGCTGGTGGGGCGCTCATACGCCTTCCCCACCGCGGCACAGACTGGGGTGCGACTGCCCCTCTCCGCCCCGGCCGCCCTGCGCGTGGTGGCGCTGGGACACTACCGCCCCACGGGTGCGCCGGCCGGCTATGTCCCCGACTGGTCGATGTACGTGGACTACGGGTGCGGGCTGACGATGGAGCTGTACCACGTGAAGGACCTCCCGGCCGCCCTCAAGGCGGCCACCGACACCACCATCGTGACCAGCAGCGCGTGGCAGCCGCTGGCCACGCCGGTACCGCTCCAGGCCGGGGCGCCCCTAGGGTGGTACATCAAGGGGCTGAACTCGCTGGCGTTCGACGTGGTGCTGTACGACACGACGGTGGTGAACCGGTTCGAGAATCAGGCACGGCACACGGCCCTGTTCCGGAACCTGCTGAACGCCGCCTGCCCCTGGAGTTACTTCGAGCCCGGGCTGCGCAGCCGGTACCTGGGGCTCATCGGGGGCCCGGGGGGGAATCCGGTGCCCGGCGCAGGGTGCGGCACCATCGAACGCGACGTCCCGGGGACGCCGTCGGGACAGTGGTTCCAGTCCGCCTCCGTCCCCGCCTCATGGACCCTGAGCAAGAGCGGGATGTACGGGGACCCACTCCCCATCGTGATGGGACCGGACAGCACCGTGCAGGTCGGACACATCGGCCCCAACAGCGACCTGCGCGTGAGCCGGAACAATGCCACGTGGAGGAACCCGGCGACCATCACCACGGCCTGGTGCTACGTCGGGGACGTGGGCGGCTGGCTGTGGCTGCGCATGAACAGCCGCACGCAGATGGACGTGGCCTTCGGGGAGACGGGGAACTGCCCGGCCAGCTTCCCGGCCACGGGGTTCATGGCGTACTACCGCTGAGCCTCCCGGGGGTCGAGCCATCAGCTCGGCCCCCGAGGCAACGCGCTACCGGCGGACGAAGAAGTACAGCACCCCCTGGTAGCTGGCGAGCAGCGCCCGGGTGCCGTCGTCGGAGACGCGCGCAAACCACGCCTCGGGCTCGGCCGCCCCGCCGCGCGCCTTGTAGCCGCTGCCGGTGTTCACCGCATACGAGGCGCGACTGAGCACCAGTGCGCCAGCGGCGTCGTGCACCACGATCTGTCCGCCCCCCCCGCCACCACCGCGCGTGGAGGCGGTGATGTAGCGCGCGTCCGGGGTGATGTGCACGGTGCGCTGGCCACCGTCGGTGCCGGTGCGCTCCCACAGCTGCGTGGCCGTGGCGCCCAGCGAGAATAGCCGCACCCCCGACTCCTGCACCCCCACGGCGGCGCGCGTGCCATCGGCACTCATGTCCACCCAGTACACCCGGCTCCCCACCGACTGCGTGGTACGCGTCCAGGTGCTTCCGTCACGGATGAAGTAGTGCAACCGCCCGCCCCAGTCGCCGGCAAGGATCCGGTCGCCATCGGCCGAGATGGCCAGCTGGCGCAGCTCCCCGTTGGAGCACCCCGGGCAGGGGATCAGCTCGCGGAAGACGCGCTGCTGCGCCTGCAGGTCGTACACGGCGATGTAGGTGGTGCCCGGGTCGGCCGGGGAGGTGGTGATGCGGCCACCGTAGGCGACATACCGCCCATTGGCAGCGAAGTCGATGGCGCGCAACTGGGTGGTGGAACTGTCCACGTACACCGGGGCCACGCGGTTGGCGGCGTTCCAGTCGTGCAGGGTGAAACGCCCGCCACCGGCGCCCACCCAGCGTCCGTCATCGGAAATGGCCACGCCGCGGATCTCGATGTTGCCGGGGATCGGACGCCCCGACGACACCAGCACGGTCCCGCTGAAGAAGTACAGGTTCTCGTCGTCGGATCCGGCCACGGTGCGCGTGCCGTCGGGCGTCATGGCCACCGCCCAGCTGGATCCGCCCAGGTTGCGACGCGCCTCGATGGTGCCGTTGGCGTCGAGGAACACCAGGTCACGGGTGGTGGCGGTGGCATCCACATGTGGCGCCACGGCGATGCGCGAAAAGGTGGACGACGCCGCGCCCAAAAAGAACCCCTGCGTGGCCACCACCACGCTGTCGCGGAGGTCGAAGATGCTGCCGCCACCGCCGCCGCCAGTTGCGACCACGGTGATCGTTGCCGTCCCCACGATCCCCTCCACGGTGGCCCGGATGGTGGTGCTGCCAGCTGCCACGGCGGTCACCAGGCCGGCGTTGTCGATGCTGGCCACGGCGGGCGCACTGCTGCTCCAGCTGGCGGGGCGCCCGGAGAGCGCCGCCCCCCCGGCGTCACGCGGGGTGGCGGCCATTTGCTGCGTGAACCCCGGCGAGATACTGACAGACACCGGCGTCACGCTCACGCTGGCCACCGGCACCGGCGTCACCGTGATCGTCGCCGTCCCGGTGATCCCCTCCACCGTGGCCGTGATCGTGGCGCTCCCCGCCGCCACCGCCGTCACCACCCCCGCGGC
>JBILKP010000036.1:0-17353 GCA_044376625.1 Gemmatimonas sp.
CTTTACAGGGGGGGCGGCTGGGGTTATGGTTCCCTGCTTCCCGTATTTACGCGACAGTTACGCGACTCCATCCGGCGCCATGCGGCGCCGATCACTCCCGACGATGGCGTTCGAAAAGGCACCCACGATCGACAAGTTCCGGGCCCACGAAGGGGACACCGGCTCCACGCGCGTTCAGGTGGCGGTCCTGACGGAGCGGATCAACTACCTCACGGGGCATTTCCGCACCCACGCCAAGGACCACCATGGGCGCCGCGGGCTGCTCAAGATGGTTGGGAAGCGGCGCCGGTTGCTGGAGTACCTCAAGCGGACGGACCTGCCGCAGTATCGCGCGCTGGTCCAGGACCTTGGTCTCCGGTACTGAGTCCGTTCACGTCACGTTGTCGCGCGGGGGCCTTGGGGCCTCCCGCGCGATTTGCGTTCTCACCAGGCAACAGGGCAGATGATGCATCGAATTGAGCGGACCTTCGCGGGGCGCCCGCTGGTCATCGAGACCGGCCGGATGGCCAAGCAGGCGGCCGGGTCGGCCGTGGTCCAGTACGGCGACACCATGGTGCTGGCCGCGGTCACGGTGAGCGAGAACCAGAGCACGCTCCCGTTCTTTCCGTTGACGGTCGAGTACCGGGAGAAGACGTACGCGGCGGGGAAGATCCCGGGCGGCTTCATCAAGCGCGAGGGGCGGCCGCACGATCACGAGATCCTGGCGGCGCGCATCATCGACCGCTCGATCCGTCCCCTGTTTCCCGAGGGGTTCAAGAACGAGGTGCAGGTGTTCGTGTACGTGGTGTCGGCCGACCAGGAGAATGACGCCGATGTGCTGGCGCTGGTGGCCACCTCGTTCGCGCTGAACGCCTCGAAGATCCCGTTCCTGGGCCCGATCGCCGGGGTGCGCGTCGGGCGGGTGCAGGGGCACTGGGTGCTCAACCCGACGTTCCAGCAGCTGGCCTTCTCCGACCTGGAGCTGGTGGTCGCCGGTTCGGCCGACTCCATCGTGATGGTGGAAGGGGGCGCGCTGGAGGTGTCGGAGGCGGACGTCCTGGAGTCGCTCAAGCTGTCGCACGACGGCATCCGCGAGCTGGTGGCGATGCAGCAGGAGCTGCTCCCCGCGGTGGCGCAGCCGAAGATGGCGTGGACGAAGGCCGAGCCGCCCGAGGGGGTGGTGGTGCGCGCCAAGGCGCTGGCCTCCGGGAAGATCCGCGAGGCGCTGAACCAGAAGGACAAGCACACCCGGATCGAGGCGGTCGAGCGGGCCAAGAAGGCGCTGGCCGAGGGGCTGCTGGTGGAGTTCCCCGACAACGCCAAGGACATCCACACCATCCTGGGGGACGTGGAGTACCACGAGCTCCGGGCGCAGGTGCTGGAGACCAAGCACCGGGTGGACGGTCGCACGCCGCGCGAAGTGCGCGCCATCTCCATCGACACCGGGGTGCTGCCGCGCTCGCACGGGTCGGCGCTGTTCACCCGCGGGCAGACGCAGGCGTTGGTCGCGGCCACGCTGGGGACGGCCAAGGACGCGCAGCGGCTGGATACCATCGACGAGCCGGGCGAGACCACCAAGTCGTTCATGCTGCACTACAACTTCCCCCCGTTCTCCACGGGGGAGGTGCGCCCGGTGCGCGGCACCAGCCGTCGCGAGATCGGCCACGGCAACCTGGCCGAGCGTGCGCTGCAGGGGGTGCTCCCCGATTTTGCCGAGTTCCCCTACACCATCCGCATCGTCTCCGACGTCCTCGAGTCCAACGGCTCGTCGTCGATGGCCTCGGTGTGCGGCGGCTCGCTGGCGCTGTTTGACGCCGGCGTCCCGATGAAGGCGGCCGTGGCGGGCGTCGCGATGGGGCTCATCAAGGAGGGCGACCAGTACGCCATCCTGACCGACATCCTGGGCACCGAGGACCACCTTGGTGACATGGACTTCAAGGTGGCGGGCACCAGCGCCGGCATCACCTCCATCCAGATGGACATCAAGATCGAGGGGCTTGACCTCACGATCATGGAGCAGGCGCTGGAGCAGGCCCGCGAGGGGCGGCTCCACATCCTGGGGGAGATGGACAAGGCGCTCGCCACCCCGCGCCCGGAGCTCTCGCGCTTCGCCCCGCGCATCGTGACGGTGCAGATCCCCGTGGACAAGATCGGCGAGCTGATCGGCCCCAAGGGGAAGAACATCCGCGGCATCCAGGACGAGACCGGCGCCGAGCTGTCGGTGGACGACGACGGCGTGGTCACCATCGCCGCCGTCGGCGGCGAGAGCATGGAGCGCGCCAAGCAGATGGTCATGGCCATCACCGCCGAGCCGGTCGTGGGCGACACCTACGAGGGGACGGTCAAGACGGTCACCGCCTTCGGCGCGTTCGTGGAGATCATGCCGGGCACCGAGGCGCTCCTGCACGTCTCCGAGATGCGCTGGGAGCGGGTGGAGAAGCCCGAGGACGTCTGCAAGAAGGGCGATCGCGTCACGGTCAAGCTCGTCGACCGCGACGAGCGCGGGCGGCTGCGCCTCTCCATGAAGGCGCTGCTGCCGCGCCCCGAGGGAATGCCGGAGGGGGAGCCCGCCGAGGCCCGTCCGCCGCGTCGTGACGACGGCGAGCGCCGCGGCGGCCGCAACGGCGGGGGGCGCGATCGGCGCTGACCTGCGGACCCCCGGCGCGCCGGGGGCCTCCGCGCCCGTCCTGCACCGCACGCAGCTGCCCAATGGCCTGACCGTGCTCTCGGAATCCGTTCCGGGAGCGCGGTCGGTTGCTTTCGGGGCCTGGGTCCGCGCGGGCACCCTGCACGAGTCCGCCGCCGACATGGGCATCTCCCATCTCCTCGAACACATGGTGTTCAAGGGAACGCGCACCCGGTCCGCGCGGGAGATCGCCCTGGCGCTGGAGACGCTCGGCGGCTCGCTCGACGCCTACACCGAGCGCGAGCACACCTCCTACCAGGCGCGCGTGCTGGACGTCCACCTGGCCGACGCCGCGTCCGTCATCGGCGAGCTGGTGTTCGACCCCGTCCTCCGGCCGGCCGACCTCCGCCTCGAGCAGAAGGTGGTGCTGGAGGAGATCAGCATGGTCGAGGACACGCCGGACGACATCATCTTCGACGTCTTCAACCAGGCGCTCTGGGGGGAGCACCCGCACGGGTACCCCATCCTGGGCACCCGGGAGACGGTCCGCGGGATGTCGGTGGAGCGGCTGCGGGGCCGCCATGCCGCCGCGTACCACCCGGGACAGGTGGTGGTGGCCGCCGCCGGGCATGTCGCCCACGAACAGTTACTGGAGCTGTTGGCGGCCACCGGGTGGGCCGACCGGCCGGCTGAACCACTGGTGCCGTGGGCCGTGGATCCGGCGGAGCCGGCCGCCCCTCGCGCCGAGCACGTCGCACGGCGGGACATCGCGCAGACGCACGTCGTGCTGGGGGGCGTGGGGATCCGGCATGGCGATCCGCGACGCTATGCCTTTGCCCTGCTGGATATGCTGCTGGGGGGCGGGATGAGCTCCCGGCTGTTTCAGCGGGTGCGCGAAGAGCTCGGGTTGGCGTACAGCGTGCACACCTTTGCCACGAGTTTTCGCGACACCGGGGTGCATGGCATCTACCTGGCCAGCGCCCCCGAGAGTGCGCAGGAGGCACTGGACGCCGCCCGGGACGTGCTCCGCGAGGTAGCTTTGGCGGGGTTGACGCCCGCCGAGCTCGCCGCCGGCAAGCAGCAGCTGTGCGGCCAGCTCGTCCTCGGCATGGAGGGGATCGGCGCGCGGATGTATCGCGCCGCGTCCACCGCCCTGTACGACGAACCGTTCCGGAGCGTGGACGAGCTGATGGCCGAGGTCGAGGCCATCGACGAGGCGCTGGTGCGCGACGTGGCGCACGAGTATTTCAACCCGGATCGCCATTTGTTGGTCAGCCTGGGCCCGAAGGGCGTGCGCTGACCGTCACCACCAGCACACACACGACCATGCGCATTGGCGTGCCGAAGGAAATCAAGACGAACGAGAATCGCGTGGCGCTCGTCCCGGCCGGGGCGGAGGCGCTGGTCGCGAGCGGCCACGAGGTCTACATCGAGGCCGGCGCCGGCATTGGCAGCGGCTTCGAGGATGCCGACTACACGGCGGTCGGGGCGCAGATGCTCCCGGACGCGGCGGCCGTGTGGGGGCGCGCCGAGCTCCTGCTCAAGGTGAAGGAGCCCATCAAGGCGGAGTGGGGGCACCTGCGCCCCGACCTCACCCTGTTCACCTACTTCCACTTCGCGGCCGACGAGGCGCTCACGGCGGCGCACCGGGCCAGCGGGGCCACCTGCATCGCGTACGAGACGGTGGAACTTCCCTCGCGGGAATTGCCGCTGCTGACCCCCATGTCGGAGGTGGCCGGGCGGATGGCGGTGCAGGAGGGAGCCAAGTACCTCGAGAAGCTGTTTGGCGGGCGCGGCGTGCTGCTGGGCGGTGTGCCCGGGGTGGCGCCGGCCAAGGTGGTGATCCTCGGGGGCGGGGTGGTGGGCGTGAACGCCGCCAAGATGGCCGCCGGGCTGGGTGCCAAGGTCGTGGTGCTCGACCTGTCGCTGGAGCGGCTTCGGTACCTCTCCGACGTGATGCCCGCCAACGTGCAGCTGGTGCATTCCAACCGGCACAACATCCTGGAGCAGGTGTCCACCGCCGACCTCGTGGTGGGCGGCGTGCTGATTCCGGGCGCCAAGGCCCCCAAGCTCCTGCGGCGCGCCGACCTGGCCCGGATGCGCCCCGGGGCGGTGATCGTGGACGTGGCGGTGGACCAGGGCGGCTGCGTGGAGACCATCCATCCGACCACGCACGAGGATCCCACGTACGTGGTGGACGGGATCATCCACTACGGCGTGGCGAACATGCCCGGGGCGGTGCCGCGCACCTCCACGCTGGCGCTCACCAACGCCACGCTCCCCTACGTGCTGCAGTTGGCGGCCAAGGGGTGGAAGGGTGCGCTGGCGCACAATGGCGCCCTCCTCAAGGGGCTCAACATGTCCGCCGGCCACGTCACGTACCGCGGTGTGTCGGAGGCCTTCGACCTGCCGTTCGTGGAGCCGGCCACGCTGCTCGGCTGAGCCTGGTCGCCGATGGGCAGCGCCCCGGCCTCCCTCTCACCGGGGGGCCGGGGCGCTGCCTTGTTCCCCCCGACGGGCGCCGATAGCTTACCGATACCCCCCGAGATGCCCCCACGTCGGCGCCCCCGCGCCGTATTCACTCCCCTGGATGTTCTGGCCCCTCACCAAGGCGAAGTCGTTCTTTCCCGCGAGCGCCATCGCGGTTGACCTGGGCACTGCCAACACGCTCATCTACGTGAAGGGCGAGGGGATCGTCCTCAACGAGCCGTCGGTGGTCGCGCTCGACCGGGAGACGCGCAAGATCCGCGGCATCGGCCTCGAGGCGAAGCGCATGCTCGGGCGCACCCCCGAGGGCATCATGGCGGTGCGCCCCATGAAGGACGGCGTCATCGCCGACTTCGACGTCACGGAGAAGATGCTCCGGTATTTCCTGTCGCTGGTCATCGACAAGCACGTGTTCCGCGTGAAGCCGCGCGTGATCGTGTGCGTCCCGTCGGGGATCACCGAGGTGGAGAAGCGCGCCGTGCGCGACTCCGCGGTGGGGGCGGGGGCCAAGGAGGTGTTCATGATCAGCGAGCCGATGGCGGCGGCCATCGGCGTGGGGCTGCCCGTCGAGTCGCCCACGGGCAACATGGTCATCGACATCGGGGGCGGCACCACGGAGATCGCGGTCATCGCGCTGTCGGGGATCGTGAGCGACACGTCGATCCGCACGGGGGGCGACGAGCTGGATGCGAGCATCGTGCAGTTCATGCGGCGCAACTACAACCTGCTCATCGGGGAGCCCACGGCGGAGCAGATCAAGATCCAGATCGGCTCGGCGTATCCGGTTGGGGAGGAGCGGGAGATGGAGGTGAAGGGGCGCGACCTCGTCTCGGGGATCCCCAAGACGGTGCGCGTGCACTCCAGCGAGATCCGTGAGGCCGTGCAGGAGCCGATCCAGCAGATTGTGGAGGCGGTGCGGCGCGCGCTGGAGATCACGCCCCCGGAGCTGGCCTCCGACATCGTCGACCGGGGGATCGTGATGACCGGTGGTGGGGCGCTCATCCGCGGGCTGGATGCGCTGCTCAACCAGGAGACCGGGCTGCCGATCCACGTGGACGAGGACCCGCTCACGTGCGTTGTCCGCGGCACGGGCAAGGTCCTCGACGACGAGGAGAAGTACTGGTCGGTGCTCACGACCTGAGGGCCGCGGTGTCCCGTTCGACGCGCGGGGCGGTCCGGCCGGACCTGGTGCTGGCGGGAGGCAGCGCGGTGCTGGCGCTGCTCCTGGTCATGCTGCCCGATCCCGCGCGGGTGGCGGTGGCGGCCACCTTGCGGGACACGGTGTTTGCACCGCTGTTGGCGCTTGAAGCGCGCGCGGCGCGCACCGCGGCTGCGCTGCGCGGCCGGGATGCCGTGCTGGCCTCGCGCGGGGCGCAGGTGAGCGCCGAGGTGGCGCTGGCCGAGGTGGGCGCGGAGAACCGCACGCTGCGCGCGCTGCTGGGACTGGCGGGACGGCTGCGGCAGGGGTTCGTGGTGGCGGACCTCGTGCCGGGGCGTTCCTTCGAGGCGGACTTCACCGTGGGGCTCACGGCCGGATCGGAGGCGGGGATCGCCCCGTTTCAGCCGGTGGTCACGGCTCGCGGGCTGGTAGGGATGGTGGAGCGCGCCGATCCGGCGCGCAGCGAGGTGATCACCTGGGCGCACCCCGACTTCGCCGCCAGTGCCATGAGTGCGGACGGCACCGCGTTCGGCATCGTCAAGCCGCACCTGGCCGCAGGGGCCCGGCGCTGGCTGCTGGAAATGCGTGGCGTCCGGTATCGGTCACGGCTCGACACCGGGGTGGTGGTGGTCACGTCGGGATTGGGGTCCACCTTCCCGCGTGGCATCGTGATCGGCACGATCATCGGCGAGTTGGCCACGCCCGAGCAGTGGTCGCGCACCTACCTGGTCGCGCCGGCCGTGCTCCCGGATGGTGTTGGACCGGTGGTGGTGCTCACCCCGGGCGGCGATTCCGCGCGCATCGCCGCCGCGTGGCGGCGGGCGACGGTCGACAGCGCCACACGCGGTGTGCTGGTGGCGGCCGATTCGCTGGCAGCCGATTCGCTGGCGGCGGATGCGGCGGCGGCGGCGGCGCGCCGAGTGCCGACGGCGGACTCGGTGGCGGACTCGGTGGCGGCGGATCAGGGCGCGGCCAATGCCACCGTGGTGCCCGGGCGGTTGCCGCGACCGGCTTCGCCGCCGGGGCGTGTGGGGCCCCCGTCCCGACTCCCGCCCCCCCAAGCCCCAGGGCGCGTCCCGTGACGGGGCTCTCCGGCGGCGGGGGGCGTGCCACGCGGCCGTTGGTGACCGCCGTCGCCGTGGCCGCCTTGGTGGTGGGGCATTACGCCGTGCGCCCGTTCCTCCCCCCGCAGGTGCCGGTGGGGTTCCTGCTGGTGGCGGTCCTGTTCCTTGCCGTGCGGGTGCGCCCGGGGGCGGCCGCGGTGGCGGGGTTGGTGGCGGGGCTGGCCGCCGACACGTCGAGCGCCCTGCCGTTGGGGACCACCTCCCTGGTGTGGATCGCCCTCGGGTTCCTCGCGGCGCGCATGCGCGCCGTGCTCTTCGGCGAACAGGCCGTCGTGGCGGGGGCCGTGGCCTTCGGGGCCAGTTGGCTGGGCGACCTGCTCGTGGCGCTGGCCCGTCCGTCGGGGACGTCGGCGCTCTCGGCCGCCTCGTTGTTGGTATGGTCGCCGCTTGGGGCCCTGCTGACGGCGGGGCTGGCCATCGGGGTGCACCTGCTGGCACGTGATGCGTCCCGCCCTGGCGGGCGCTCCGGCGGGCGCTAGCGTGGCGGTGCACCCCAACGTCCTCCTGCGGCGCGCGCGCCTCGTGCGCGGCGTGCTCGGCGGGGCGTTCGCCGCCATCGGCCTGGCCTTCTTCCGGGCGCAGGTGCTGCAGAACGCCGACTACGTCCAGCAGGCCGAGAGCAATCGCCTGCGCGAAGTACCGCTGCCAGCGGCGCGGGCCGTGATCACCGACCGACACGGCGAGGTGGTGGCGGAGAATCTCCCGGGCTACACGGTGTCGTTGTTGACCCCCTCGGTCGACTCGCTGCGATCGGCGCTGCGCACCGTGGCCGAGGTTGTGCCGCTTGACTCCGCGAAGCGCGAGGCGGTGCTGCGCCGCTTCCGCCGGTCGCCCACGCGCCCCGCCGTCATCTTCAACGATGCCGCCTTCGCCGTGGTGTCGGCGCTGGAGGAGCGGCGGGCCGGGATTCCGGGGCTCATCATCCAGAGCGCCCCCAAGCGCTTCTATCCCGATGGCCCCGCCATGGCTGCCGTGCTCGGCTACACCAGCGAGATCTCCGAGCAGCAGCTGCTGGAGCCCCGCTACGAAGGGTACAAGGCCGGGCAGCAGGTGGGACGCGCCGGGCTGGAGCTGCAGTACGAGGAGCGGTTGCACGGGCAGGAGGGGCGGCGCTTCGTCGAGGTGGACGCGCGCAACCGCGTGATTCGCGACGACGGGGTGCGCGCGGAAGAGCTGCCGCGCTCCCCCGAGCCGCTGCGGACCAACCTCGACCTCGACTTGCAGCGCTTCATCCACGCCTACTTCGGCGACTCGCTGCGCGGGGCCGTGGTGGCGATGGAGCCGGCCACCGGCGCGGTCCTCGCCCTGTACAGCGCGCCCAGCTACGACATCAATCGCTTCATCGGCGGGATGCCACAAACGGAGTACGACAGCCTCCGGAACGCGCCGCACAATCCCATGTTCAACCGGGCGGTGAATGGGAGCTACGCCCCCGCCTCCACCTGGAAGCTGGCCACGGCGGTGCTGGGTCTCGAGATGGGGCTGGTGACCATGGAGACCCGGATGCCCCAGCGGTGCACGGGGGGGTACTACTACGGGCGTGTGTTCAAGTGCTGGGACAAGAAGGGGCACGGGGACATCACCCTGGCCGAGGCCATTGCCAAGTCGTGCGACGTGTACTTCTACCAGCTGGGGCTGCGCATCGGCCTGACCAACCTCCTCGCCGGCGGCGTCCGGTTGGGGTTCGGCCAGCGGAGCGGGGTGGACCTTCCGCTGGAGTCGCGCCCCAGCTGGCCGGAGGCGGTCTCGTACTTCGATCGCCGCTACGGGCCGCGCGGGTGGAACCGGTCGGTGGTGCTGTCGCTCTCCATCGGGCAGGCCAACAACGCCCAGTCGCCGCTGACCATGGCGCGCTTCTACACGGCGCTGGCCACCGACGGGATGGCCGCCACCCCGCAGGTCGTGGCGCGCCCGGTGGAGCGCACCCGCATCCTCAACCTCACGCCGGAGCAGCTCGCCGGCGTGCAGGCGGCGCTGGCGGACGTGGTCAGCCGGGGGACGGCGGCGGGGGCGCAGGTGCAGGGACTGACCATCGCGGGGAAGACCGGGACGGCGCAGAACCCGCCCTACAAGGACAATGCCTGGTTCGTGGGCTACGCGCCGGCCGACCAGCCCCGCATCGTGGTGTCGATCATCATCGAGGAGGGGTTGCACGGCTCCACCGCCGCCCGCGTGGCCACGCGGATCATGGAGCGGTACCTCAAGGCACGGTTGACGATGACCGCCGTGCCCACCGACTGAGGTCGTGCGTCGGCACCGGCAGCTGGACCTTCCGCTCCTGGCGGTGGTGGCGCTCCTCACCGGGCTGGGTGTGGCCATGGTGTACTCCGCCGGACAGACGGACTCGCCGTCGTCGCCCGTGGCGGAGCTGTGGCGCCGGCAATTGGCCTTTGCCGGCGCGGCGCTGGTGGTGGCTGGGGCCGTCCGGCGGGCGTCGGTCCGGGTGGTCGAGTGGATCACGCCTCCGCTGTACGCGTTCAGCCTGCTGTTGCTGCTGGTGGTGCTGGTGTTCGGTACCGGTGCCGGTACGGCCGCCAGCGTGAGGGGGTGGTTGACCATCGGAGGGCGGCGCCTGGGGCAGCCGGCCGAGCTGGCCAAGCTGGCCACGGTCCTGATGCTGGCGCAGGTGCTGGCGGCACGGCGCGAGGTGCCTCGGGCGCTGGTGGACCTGTGGCGTCCGTTGCTCGTGGTCGGGGTGCCGTGGGTGCTGGTGATGGCGCAACCGGACCTGGGCACGGGCATCGCCTTCATCGGCATGTGTTTCGCCATGCTGTACTGGTCGGGCGTGCCGCCGTGGATGCTGCTGATGCTGGCCAGTCCGGGGATCAGCCTGCTGCTCGCCTTCAGCACCGGGCTGTGGGGGGCGTGGTTCGTGGCGCTGGCCGCCCTGCTGTTCCTGTGGCGCCGGGCCATCGGGGAGGCGGTGGCCGTGCTGGCGGCCAATGTGGCCATGGGGGGGGTGGCACCGGTGCTGTGGGACGTCCTCAAGCCGTACCAGCGACAGCGCCTGCTGGTGTTCCTGGACCCCGGGCTGGAGCCGGGTGCCGCCGGCTACCAGGTGGCGCAGAGCAAGGTGGCCATCGGGTCGGGGGGGCTGCTGGGCAAGGGATTCACGCTCGGGTCCCAGAAGCGGCTGGGGTACCTCCCCGAGCGGCACACCGACTTCATTTTCTCGGTCGTGGGCGAGGAATTGGGCTTCCTTGGCGTGGCGCTGGCGCTGACCCTGTTCCTGGCGGTGTTGCTGCGCATCGTGCGCGTGGCCACGCGTGCCAGCGAACCGTTCGCCGGGCTGGTGGCCATCGGCATCGGGGCCATCTGGCTGGTGCATATCGTGGTGAATGTGGGAATGACCTTGGGGCTCATGCCGGTCACCGGCATCCCGCTCCCCTTCGTCAGCTTCGGCCCATCGTTCCTCTTGGTCTCCTGGTTGGCGGTGGGGCTGCTGCTGCGGCTCTCGGCAGACGGGCGGGGGCAGGCCGACGCCATCGGGTTGTAGGAGGTGGTTCGGGTTTTCTTCGAAGAAGCGCGCCGGGTGGCACCCGCAAGCCCTACCGTTCCGGAGGGTGTGGGCTGATCTTTCGCGCATATGGCCTGGTTCCGGAAGGAAAAAAAGCCCCGTCAGCCGCGACGCGAGCGTCTCGAGATCCCGCCGGACACGTGGGAGAAGTGCGAGGCGTGCGGGCACACGGACATCCGCGGCAAGTTCCAGCGCAACGCCAACGTCTGTCCCGAGTGCGACTACCATCGGCGCGTGCGGGCCTGGGATTATGTGGCCCTCCTGCTTGACGAGGGGACCGTTGGCGAGGTGGAGGGGGACCTTCGCTCGGTGGACCCGTTGGGGTTCCCCGACTACCCGGCGCGCCTGCGCCGGTCGCTTGCCGGGGCCGGGGACGCCGATGCCATCGTCACCGTGTCGGGGCAGTTGGAGGGGCTCCCCTGTAGCCTGGGGGTGATGGATTTCGCCTTCATGGGCGGCTCGATGGGATCGGTGGTGGGAGAGAAGATCGCCCGGTTGGGGCTGCGGTCGCTGGAACGCAAGCATCCGCTGGTCATCATCTCTGCCTCCGGGGGGGCCCGCATGCAGGAGGGCATCCTCTCCCTGATGCAGATGGCCAAGGCCTCGGCGGTGCTGTCGCAACTGGCGGAGCGGCGCATCCCCTACATCTCGGTGCTCTCCAACCCTACCACGGGTGGTGTCAGCGCCAGCTACGCCATGCTGGGGGACGCCATCATCGCCGAGCCCGGGGCGGTCATCGGCTTCGCCGGACCGCGCGTCATCAAGCAGACGCTGGGCCAGGACCTCCCCGAGGGCTTCCAGACGGCGGAGTTCCTGCTGGACCACGGGATGCTGGACCAGGTCGTGCACCGCAAGGCGTTGCGCAGCACCCTGTCGCGCCTGTTGCGGCACATGACGGGGCGTCCTGCCGCCTCGGCGCAGGCGTCGGACGCCTGACCCCACCGCGTGCGCCCGGGAGGTCCCGGGGTGAGTGACAGCACGCGGGGTGCGTACGCGCGGGCGTTGTCGGCGCTGTTCGCCCGAACCGGGGGGGCGTGGCGGCTGGGCTTGGAGCGGATGGAGGCGTTGATGGAGGCGCTGGGCCGTCCGGAGCGCCGCTATCCCGTGTTTCATGTGGCCGGCACCAATGGCAAGGGCAGCACCGTGGCCACGCTGGACGCCCTGCTGCGCGGCGCCGGCATGCGGGTGGGGCGGTACACGTCGCCGCACCTCGTGGACTTTTCGGAGCGGATCGCGGTGGATGGCGTGCCCATGGCCCCCGAGGCGATCACGGTGTGGCTGGAGCGGCAGGCGCCACTGCTGACCGAGCTGGGTGCCACCTTCTTCGAGGCCACCACGGCCCTGGCGCTGGCGCACTTCGCCGAGGCCGGGGTGGAGGTGGCGGTGGTGGAGGTGGGGCTCGGCGGACGTCTGGATGCCACGAACATCGTGCAGCCGGTGGCGGCCGGCGTCACCCAGATCGGGCTGGACCACCAGGAATACCTCGGGGATACCCTCGAGGCGATCGCCATGGAGAAGGCCGGGATCTACAAGGCCGGGGCCGCCGCCGTGGTGGGGGACACCACCCCGGCGATTCGCGATCGCCTGCAGGCGCGCGCCGAGGCCGTGGGCGCGCGGCCGGTGCTGGTGTGCGGCCGTGACTGGCAGGTGCGGGAGGTGAGCGTGGAACCGGTGGCCACGCGGTTCACGCTGGTGACGGACGGTGCCGAGCGGACCCTGGCCACCCCGCTGGTGGGGCGGTTCCAGGCGGACAACACGGCGGTGGCATTGGCGATGCTGCGGGGAGCCGGGGGGCGCTGGGCGCGCGTGGACCGGGAGGCCGGGGCGTTGCTGGCCGGGGTGCACCTTCCGGGGCGGTTCCACCGCAGCGGACCGTGGCTCTTTGACGTGGCGCACAACGCCGACGGGGCGGCGACCGTGGTGGCCACGGTGCGGTCGGTGGCCGTGCCGCGCCCGCTGGTGGCGGTGGTGTCAGTGCTGAACGACAAGGATTGGCGGGGAATCCTGGCCCAGCTGGCCACGGTGGCCGACCGTATCCTGGTCACCATGGCGCCGTCGGCGCCGGTCAACCGGGCGTGGTCGCTGGACGTGGTGTGCGACTGGGCGACGGCCGCGGGGGTGGCGGTGGAGCGGTGGGACGCGCTCGAGCAGGCCTTGGCCGCCGGGCGGGAGTCGGGGGGCACCGTGTTGGTGACCGGCTCCTTCCACACCGTTGGAGACGCCATGGACCGGTTGCAGGTGAATCCGGTCGCCCGGTAACTTACCGGGATGCCTCCCAAGCCACTCCCGGGGTTTCGCGACTTCTACCCCGAGCAGTTCGCCGAACGTGCCCACATCGTCGAGACCTGGCGCCGCGTCGTGCGGCGCTACGCGTTTCAGGAGTACGACGGCCCCCCCCTGGAGCCGCTGGAGCTGTACACCCAGAAGAGCGGCGACGAGATCGTGGGCCAGCTGTACCACTTCGAGGACAAGGGGGGGCGGGCCGTGGCGCTGCGCCCCGAGATGACGCCCACGCTGGCGCGGCTGGTGGGCGCGCGGGCGCAGGCGCTCCGCAAGCCGGTGCGCTGGTTTGCCGTGCCGCAGCTGTTCCGCTACGAGCGGACGCAGAAGGGGCGGCTGCGGGAGCACTTCCAGCTCAACGTGGATATCGTCGGCGAGGCCGACGTGCTGGCGGACGCCGAGCTGCTGGCGGTGGCCGTCGACCTGATGCGTGCCTTCGGGCTCACGGTGCGCGACGTGCGCGCGCGCGTGAGCGACCGGCGGCTGCTGAACGGGCTGCTGGCGCACCTGGGGGTCGCCGAGGGCGCGTGGCCGGCCGTGTACGCGGTGCTGGACAAGCTCGAGCGGCAGCCGGTGGAGCGCTCGCGCGAGCTGCTCGAGGCGGCCGGGGTCCACGGGGCGCTCGCCGAGACGGTGCTGGGCTTCGGGGCGCTGACCTTCGAGGCGTTGCAGGAGCGCTACGGGGACGCACCGGCCGTGGCCGAGCATGCGGCGCGCTTCGCCCGCTACCTGGCGCACGCCGAGGCGCTCGGGACGCGTGAGTGGATCCGCTTTGACCTGACCATCGTGCGCGGCCTGGCGTACTACACCGGGATCGTCTTCGAGCTGTTCGACGCCGTGGGGGAGTTCCGTGCCATCTGCGGGGGCGGGCGCTATGACACGCTGCTGGCCTCGCTGGGCGGCGCCGACCTCCCCGCCCTGGGCTTCGGCATGGGCGACGTGGTGCTGCGCGAGCTGCTGGTGGAGCGCGGCCTGATGCCGTCGCTGGCGCCCCGGCTGGATTGCTGGGTGCTGCAATCGCCCGCCGACCCGGACTTCCCCGCGGCCATGCTCTCCGCCGCTACGGCGCTGCGCCGCGCGGGCGCGTCGGTCGAGTATGCCTTGCGGACCGCGCCGCTCCCTCGGCAGGAAGAGCAGGGGCGGAAGGCCGGCGCTGCCGCCTTCGTGCTGGTGGGATCGCCCGCGGCCGGCGACGGGGCAACCGACGGGCGCCGGCACACCGTGCGACGCCCCGGGCACCCGGACCTCCCTCTTGACGACCTCGACGCCCTCCAGCGCTGGGCGTCCCTCCCAACCCCGCCCGCCCCATGAGCGACGACAAGAAGCTGACCACCCGCGCCGACAACTTCAGCGATTGGTACAACGAGCTCGTGCTCCGCGCCGAGCTTGCCGACTACTCGCCGGTGCGTGGCTGCATGGTCATACGGCCGCTGGGCTACGGCATCTGGGAGCGGATGCAGCGGGCGCTGGATGACATGTTCAAGGCCACCGGGCACGTGAACGCGTACTTCCCGCTGTTCATCCCGGAGAGCTTCCTGTCCAAGGAGGCCCAGCACGTCGAGGGGTTTGCGCCGGAGTGCGCGGTGGTCACGCACGGCGGCGGGAAGGCGCTGGAGGAGCGGCTGGTGGTGCGCCCCACGTCGGAGACGATCATCTACTCGATGTTCGCCAAGTGGGTGCAGAGCTACCGCGACCTGCCCCTGCTGTACAACCAGTGGGCCAACGTCGTGCGGTGGGAGATGCGCACGCGCCTGTTCCTGCGGACGATGGAGTTCCTCTGGCAGGAGGGGCACACGGCGCACGCCACCCACGACGAGGCCGAGGCGGAGACGCGCCGGATGCTGGGGGTGTACCGGGAGTTCATGGAGGGGTACATGGCCATGCCCGTGGTCACCGGCCAGAAGACGGAGTCGGAGAAGTTCGCCGGGGCGCTGCGCACGTACGCGTGCGAGGCGCTGATGCAGGACAACAAGGCGCTGCAGGCGGGGACCTCGCACAACCTCGGGCAGAACTTCGCCAAGGCGTTCGACCTCACCTTCCAGAACGAGGCGGGGCAGCAGGACCACGCGTGGAACACCAGCTGGGGGGTGTCCACCCGGATGATTGGCGGGCTGGTGATGACCCACGGCGACGACGCGGGGCTGCGCCTGCCGCCGCGCCTGGCGCCGATCCAGGTGGTGATCGTCCCCATCTGGAAGACTGACGAGGAGCGCGCGGCCACCATCGAGGCGGCGCGGCGCATTGCCGACGACCTGGGGAGCTTCAAGCGCCCCGACCACGAGCGCATCCGCTGTCACGTGGATGACCGCGTGGGGATCAAGCCCGGGGCCAAGTACTACCACTGGGAGCTGCGGGGGATTCCGCTGCGGCTGGAGATCGGCCCGCGCGACCTGGCGTCGGGCGCGGGGCTGCTGGTGCGGCGCGACACGCGGGAGAAGCGGCCGATGGCCTTCGATGCGCTGCGGGCCGAGCTGCCGGGGGTGCTGGACGCCATCCAGGGGGACATGCTGGCGGCCGCGCGCGCGCGGCTGGAGGCCAACTCCATCCGCGAGCGCATCAGCTATGACCGCTTCCGTGAGGTGATGGACGGCCCCGGCGCCTTCGTCTACGCGGGGTGGAACGGGGATCCGGCCGTGGAGCAGCGGGTGAAGGAGGAGACCAAGGCCACCATCCGCGTCATCCCCGACGCGGAGTTCCGTTCGCCGGAGGCGCCCACGCGGTGCCTGGTCACGGGTGAGCCGGCCAAGCATGAAGTGATATGGGCGCGGGCGTACTGACCCCCGCGTCGCCCGCCTGGCCGGTTCCCGACGCGCTGGCGCGCCGGGACGGGGTGCTGCAGTGCGAGGCGGTCCCGCTGCCGGCCATCGCGGCCGACGTCGGGACCCCCGCGTACGTCTACAGCCTGGCCACCATCCGGGCGCGGTATGCCGCGCTGGCGGCCGCGTTTGCCGGCGTTCCCCACCGGATCCACTTCGCCGTGAAGGCCAACAGCAACCTGGCCGTGCTGGGCGCGCTGCGGGCGCTGGGCGCCGGCATGGACATCGTCTCCGGTGGCGAGCTGCACCGGGCGCTGGCCGCGGGGTGCGCCGGGGAGGACGTGGTGTTCAGCGGCGTGGGGAAGACGGTGGGCGAGATCGAGGCGGCGTTGCGCGCCGGCGTGCGCCTGCTCAACGTGGAGTCCGAGGCGGAGCTGTCGGTGGTGGACGCCGTGGCCGCGCGGTTGGGGGTGGTGGCGCCGGTGGCCTTCCGCGTGAACCCCGAGGTCACGGTGGACACGCCGCACGCCTACATCCGCACGGGGGAGAAGGGGCAGAAGTTCGGCATCCCCCGTGACGACATCGCCCGCGTGGCCGCGGTGGCGGCGTCGCTGCCGCACGTGCGGGTGTGCGGGGTGGGGATGCATCTCGGGTCGCAGATCGCCAACAGCGCCCCGCTGCGCGCGGCGCTCCCGCGGTTGCTGGAGGCGCTGGCGGCGGTGCGCGACGCCGGTCATGCCGTGTCCTGGCTGGACGTCGGCGGCGGCCTGGCGGTCCCGTACGCCCCTGGCGAGCCCTCCGCCGACCTGGCGGACTATGCCGATGCCGTGCGGCGCGCCGTGGCAGGCACCGGGTGCACGCTCCTGCTGGAGCCCGGGCGCTTCCTCGTGGCGGAGGCGGGCGTGCTCCTGACCACGGTGCTCTACCGCAAGCAGGCTAACGGGACGGCGTTCGTCGTCACCGACGCGGGGATGGGCGACCTGCTGCGCCCGTCGCTGTACCAGGCCGAGCACGGCATCGTCGCCGTTGAGGAGGTCGCGGAGACGGTGGTCGCCGACGTGGTGGGCCCCATCTGCGAGTCGGGCGACTTCCTCGCCCGGGGGCGCTCGGTGCCCGACGTCGCCCCCGGCGCCGTCCTGGCGGTGCTCACGTGCGGCGCGTACGGCTACACCATGGCCAGCCATTACAACTCCCGTCCCCGCCCCGTCGAGGTCGCGGTGGAGGGCGACCGTTACGCCGTGGTCGCCGTGCGGGAGTCCGTCGAGGAGCTGCTGCGCCTCGAGCGCCACCCCCTAGCCTGGAGGAATGCCTGATGCGGATCGGCTTGCTGTCGGACACCCATGATCGCGTCCCGGCGGTCCGGGCGCTGTTGGAGCAGATGGTGGCGGGCGGGGTGTCGCTGGTGATGCACGCGGGGGATCACTG
>JBILKP010000037.1:0-17307 GCA_044376625.1 Gemmatimonas sp.
TCGCGGATGTCCTCGAACAGCTGCCCGGTGACCAGCGTCTCCGAGTTGAACGGCACGTAGCCCACCGTGCGACGCGCGCCGTAGAAGTGGGACGTGAAGGTGAGGCCGTACACGCAGCAGGCCGATCCGCTGAGCACCGTGGCGGTGCGGCGCATGCGCAACCCCACGCGCAGCGACCCGAAGGCCGGGCACATGCTCTGCGGCTGGTCGTGCGGCCCCTTCGGATAGTCGGCCGCGTACTGGTCCAGCACGCCGGCCTTCCCCGCGGCGCGCGCGGCGGCCTCCAGCTGGTCGCGCCCGGCATGGCACCCGAGCCCGTCGCCGGCGGTGGCCGCCAGGTTCACGGGGGTGCCGTCCACCACCGGCAGCGGCGCGCGCGGCGCGGACGGGGCGTCGTGGGTGGTCCCCATGGCCGCCTCCTCAGACCGCGTCGTAGACGACTTCCAGCGACGGGCGCGACACTTCCTCGCGCCCGCACATGTCGAACATCGTGGCCGGCTCCAGCACCACGTCGCGCCCGGTGGCCTTGCTGGCGAACAGCCCCAGCAGCCCGTCCTGCGTGAGCGGGCGCGGGCGCACCGGCGGCGCGTCGGCCACGTTGGCGGCCAGCTCGCCGAAGAGCTCGCCCCACTGCCCGCCCGGGAAGCCGATGATCTCGTAGTTGGCGCTCTTGCGGCGGATGTCCTCGTGCGCCGGCACGCGCGCCAGCACGGGGATCCCGGCCGCCTCGGCGAAGTGCGCCGCCTCGCCGGTGCCGTCATCCTTGTTGATGACCATCCCCGCCACCCCCACGTTGCCGCCGAGCTTGCGGAAGTACTCCACCGCGCTGCAGACGTTGTTGGCCACGTAGAGCGACTGCAGGTCATTGGACCCGACGACGATGACCTTCTGGCACATGTCGCGCGCGATGGGGAGCCCGAAGCCGCCGCACACCACGTCGCCCAGGAAGTCCAGGAGGACGTAGTCGAACCCCCAGTCGTGGAAGCCGAGCTTCTCGAGGATCTCGAAGCCGTGGATGATCCCGCGCCCGCCGCAGCCGCGCCCCACCTCGGGGCCGCCCAGCTCCATGGCGTAGACGCCGTCGCGCTTGAAGCAGACGTCGCCGATGGCCACCGACTCGCCGGCGAGCTTCTTCTTCGCGCTCACCTCGATGATGGTGGGGCAGGCGCGCCCGCCGAAGAGCAGGGAGGTGGTGTCGCTCTTGGGATCGCACCCGATGAGCAGCACCTTCTTCCCCTGCTGCGCCATCATGTACGAGAGGTTGGCCAGCGTGAAGCTCTTGCCGATCCCCCCCTTGCCGTAGATGGCGATGATCTGCGTCTCGCGGGTGACCGGGCCGGCGTGGACGGCGTCGGGGGCCGCGGCGGCCTCCTCGCGGACGGCGCGGTGCAGCTGGTGAAGCGCCCCGCCGGCGGCGGGGCTGGCAACGGGCTCGCTCATGCGGCCGATCTCCAGTCGAGGATCATCTTGACGCACTGCGCATCGCCGAAGGCGGTGGCGTAGGCATCGGGGGCACGCACCGCGGGAGCGCGGTGCGTGATGAGGCCGTCCAGGGGCAGGCGGCCCTCGTTCGCGTGGCGCGCCACCGCCGCGAGGTCGGCGGGGTGCCACTGCGCGGCGACGCGGAAGCGCGCCTCGCGCAGGAAGGCGGGGGGGAACGTGATGCGCACCGGCTCGGCATAGAACCCGCCCAGCACCACCTCCCCCCCGGGGGCGAGGCGGGCCACGCAGGCGTCCACGATGCCGTCGGCGCCGCTGACCTCGGCGATGGTGCGATAGCCGCGCTGCGTGTCCGCGTCGGGGTGGAGCACCTCGTAGCCGGTGGCGCCGCCCAGGCGGTCGGGGTTGACCTCCCACACCACCGGGGGGGCGCCGCCGTACAGGAGGACCAGCCGGGCCAGCAGCCGGCCCAGCGCCCCGTGCCCCACGATGAGCCCCGGAAGCCGCTCGGGGTGGGACGCCGGGTCGGGGCCCAGCATGTGGTGGGCGGTGGCGGCCAGCGCCAGCAGGGTGCCCTGCTCCCCGACCGACGCCTCCAGCGGGATGACCTTGGCGCCCGGAGCCACCACGGTGGCCGCCTGCCCCCCGAACAGCCCGCGCGCGCCCACGAAGCCCCGCGATCCGGGGACATAGACCAGGTCGCCCACGCGCCGCCCCGCCTCCGGTCCCGCCTCGACCACCTCGCCCACCCCCTCGTAGCCGGGGACCAGGGGATAGCCGAGACCGGGGAAGGGGGGCATCTGTCCGGTATAGAGGAGCTTTTCGGTGCCGGTGCTGATCCCCGACCAGCGCATGGCCACGCGCACATCGTCCGGTGCCATGGGCACCAGGTGCAGCGGCCGGAGCGTCAGGTGGCCCGGCTCCTCAAAGACGACGGCGAGGGTCTCCACGCGGTGTAACGTGCAGTTGACACCACGGACTGTCAATAATTTCGGAGGATCCGCTCGGGATTGTTCCCGCCGGGGGGCGCCCCACCGGGGGCGTCAGGCCTCGGCGACGATCAGTCCGGTATGGATGGGAAACCGGGTGCTCCGCTCCCGGCTGCGCCGGAACCCCGCCGCCTGCAGCATGGCGTGCAGCTCCTCGGGGCGCCGCGCCCGCCCCTTCCCCATGGCCATGAGGTAGAAGCCGAAGTACGCGTCCCCCACGGTTTCTGCCCCCCGCGCCCCCGCCATCGCCTCGGCAATCAGCAGGACGCCACCCGCCGGCAGGGCGGTGTGCACGCGCCGGAGCAGCTGCACTACCGAGGCATCATCGTGGTCCAGCAGCACCCGCACCAGCGAGATGACGTCGGCGCCGGTGGGAAGGGGATCCGCATGGAAGTTGCCTCCGTGACACTGGATGCGCTCCCCCAGCCCGGCCTCCTCCAGGCGCCCGCGCGCCCGGGCGGCCACGGCCGGCAGGTCGAACAACCGCAGCTGCAGCTGCGGATGCCGCCGCCCGGCCAGGGTGAGGAACGCCCCTTCCCCGCCGCCCACATCCAGCAGCACCTGGTGCCGCGACAGGTCGTACGCGTCCAGCACGTCGTGCGCCACGGGGGGGAGCGTCTCCCGCATGATCTCGGAGTACGCCGCCACGCGGCTGTCATCGATGGCCTGCGGCCGCGGGGCGTCGGCGTACGACCAGTACCGCGACAGTTCGGTGCGGTAGTCCGCCCCCGCCCGCAGCAGCCCCACCGGATCAGCCAGGTCCTGATAGGCCAGGCGATGGTGGCGGACGAGCGCCAGGACCCCGGTGTTGCCCACCAGCGGCGCCCCCAGCGGTCCCACAGCGATGCGACCGTGCCGCCGACGGCTGAGCAGCCGCAGCGAGATGGCGGCGTTGAGCAGGCGGTCCAGGCTGCCGCGGCTGAGTCCGGTGTGGGCTTCCAGCGCCTCGCGGGTACGGGCCCCCTGCGCCAGGAAGGCGAACAGCTCCAACTCGACGCACGCCAGCAGCGTCTGGGAATACACGAACCCCGAGACGACGTCGAACAGCGCCCGCGACCGGTACCGCGTGATGGGGCGGGTGAGCGGAAAGCGTGCGCTCCAGCGCTGGAAGGCGTCGGTGGCTACCAGCGCGTTCCAGCGGTCGCGCACCCGCTCCCACCACGGGGGGGGCGGCAGCGTGCTCTCGGCCCCGCTCACCCGGGGGGCCGACCGCGCCGGGAACGGCGGGACTGGGGGCATGAGCCGCGCGCCAGCGGCTGAAGGGGCGGTGCGTCCGTCGGGACGAGCAGCGCCCGGAATAGTGCTGGCGGGTTCGAAGGGGGGCACCATGCGACGTTACCGCCCGCCCGAAAGGGTGTCAAGAATACTGGACAGTTGGCGTGTTCTGCTCTTGCGACGGTTTGCGGCGCGCCCTAATGTGGCAGCGAGGGGGTGGAGCGGATTGCGGTCCGGACCGACCCGCCCATGGCAGGGTCCGACGCCTCGCCGCCGCCCCCTGATGTCCCCCCGCGCTGGCTCACGTGGTTCTTCCCCATCCCCCTGGCATGCGACCGACCTACCCTTTCAGCGCCATCGTCGGGCAGGACGAGATGAAGCTGGCGCTGATCCTCGTGGCCATCGACCCGACGATCGGCGGCGTGATGGTGTTCGGCGACCGCGGCACCGGCAAGTCCACCGCCGTGCGTGCGCTGGCCGGGCTGCTCCCCGCCATGAAGGCGGTGGCGGGGTGCCGCTACGGCTGTGACCCCAAGGGGAACGGCTCCCGGTGCCCCGAGTGCCTGGCGCGGTCGGCGCGCGGCGAGGCGGTGCGCACGGTGCAGGTGCCCATCCCGGTGGTGGACCTGCCGCTGGGGGCCACCGAGGACCGGGTGGTGGGGGCGCTCGACCTGGAGAAGGCGCTGGCCACGGGGGAGAAGGCGTTCGAGCCGGGGCTGCTGGCGCGCGCGCATCGGGGGTTCCTGTATGTGGACGAGGTGAACCTGCTGGAGGACCACCTGGTGGACCTCCTGCTGGACGCGGCGGCCACGGGGGAGAATGTGGTGGAGCGGGAGGGGGTGAGCGTCCGTCACCCCGCGCGCTTCGTGCTGGTGGGGAGCGGCAACCCCGAGGAGGGGGAGCTGCGGCCGCAGCTGCTGGACCGGTTCGGGCTGGCGGTGGACGTGCGCACGCCGCGGGCCATTGCCAGCCGCATCGAGGTGATCCGCCGGCGCGACGCCTTCGACCGCGATCCGGAGGCGTTCATGGCGCAGTGGCACCGGGCCGACGCCAAGGCGCGGCGGGCGCTGGAACGCGCGCGCGGGCGCCTGGAGACGCTGGAGGTGGCGGACGACGTGCTGGAGCGCGCCGCGGCGTTGTGCGCGCAGCTGGGCACCGACGGGCTGCGGGGCGAGCTCACGCTCCTCCGGGCCTCGCGGGCATTGGCTGCCTATGAAGGGGCCGAGACGGTCACCCTGGGGCACCTCCGGCAGGTGGCCCCGATGGCGCTGCGGCATCGCCTGCGCCGCAATGTGCTCGACGAGGCCGGGTCGGGGACCCGGGTGGAGCGGGCCATTGCGGAGCTGTGGGGCGATGCCGTCGCCGTCGCCTGACCTTCCGCGCGCGCCGGAGGCGCTGATCCCCCTGCTGCTGGCCGTCGACCCGCGCGGGTTGGGCGGAGCGGTGCTGGATCACCCGTTGCACGAGGCGGCGCGCGCCTTCGCCACGCGGCTGCAGGCGCTGCTCCCCGCGGACGCGCCGGTGCGCCGCCTGCCGGCGGGGATCACCGCCGACCGGTTGTATGGCGGCGTGGACCTGGCCGCGTCGCTGGCGGCCGGTCGCATGGTGGCGGAGCGGGGCGTGCTGGCGCTGGCCGATGGCGGGGTGCTGGTGGTGCCCATGGCGGAGCGTTTGCCGGTGGGCGCGCGCACTGCGCTCAGCGAGGCGCTGGACCATGGCGCGGTGCAGCTGGCGCGCGATGGTATTGTGGCGGAGCATGCGGCGCGGGTGTGCCTGCTGCTGCTGGACGAGTCGGTGGAGGAGGAAACAGTGGCACCGGCGCTGGGCGATCGCCTGGCCTTTCGGCTGCCGCTGTCGGGAGGGGCGCCGGAGGAGGAGGCGAGCGTGCTCTCCTCGTGGGCGCGCATGGCGCGGGAGGCGCGTCACCGGCTGCCGCGCCAGACCGTGGACGACCAGTGGATCACGGCGCTGTGCGAGACGGCGGATGCCTTTGGCATTGACGGGGTGCGGGCGCCGCTGCTGGCGGTGCGGTGCGCCCGTGCCCACGCCGCCCTGCATGGGCGGCTGCTGGTGGCGGAGGCGGACGCCGAGGTGGCGGCGGCCCTGGTGCTGGCGCCGCGGGCCACCCGGCTCCCGACGCCGCCCGATGAGGCGTCGCCGCCCGAGGAGACACCGCCCCCTCCCCCCGCCGCGTCGGCGGAGGACGAGCCGCCTCCGGAGCCACCGGATGACGAGGCCACCCCGGAGCCCCCCGGGCTGGGAGAGCTGCTGCGGGAGGCCGTAGCGGCGGCGATCCCCCCCGGCGTGCTGGCGCAGTTGCTGGCCCAGCTGCCGGCCGGGAATCGCGGGGGGCGCGTGGGCGCCGAGGAAGCCAGCCTGCTGCGTGGGCGTCCGCGCGGCGCCCGCCACGGGCTTCCCCGCGGCGGCGCCCGGCTGCACCTGCTGGAGACGCTGCGTGCCGCGGCCCCCTGGCAGCGGTCCCGCACGGCGGCGGCGACGCGCCGACCGGCCCCCCCGCCGTCGAGCGAACGTCCGCGGGTGGCGGTGCGCCGTGCCGACTTCCGCATCCGTCGCTTCGTGGAGCGCACCGGGACCACGGTGCTGTTCATGGTGGACGCGTCGGGATCGTCGGCCATCCAACGCCTCGGCGAGGCGAAGGGCGCCATCGAGGTGCTGCTGGCCGAGAGCTACGCGCGCCGCGACCGGGTCAGCCTGATGGCGTTTCGCGGGCAGGGCACCGAGATGCTGCTCCCCCCCACGCGGGCGCTGGCGCGGGCCCGCAAGGTGCTGGCCGCACTCCCCGGAGGCGGAGGCACCCCCTTGGCCCATGCCATCGATGCGGCGCTCGAGCAGGCGCTGGCCATCCGCCGAGGCGGGAGCGCAGCCATGGTGGTGTTGCTGACCGACGGGCGGGCCAACATCGCCCGGGACGGCACGCCGGGGCGGGCGGTGGCCGAAGCCGATGCGTTGGCGGCGGGGCGTCGGTTTGCCCAGCAGGGGATCGCGGCGCTGTTCGTGGACACGTCCCCGCGTGGCGAGCCGGTGGCGCGTCGCGTCGCCGAGGCGATGCGGGCCCGGTACCTCCTGCTCCCCGCGGCGGATGCCAAGGCCTTGGGCGGGTTGGTGCGGGCCGCGTTGCAGGTGGGGGAGGGGCGCTAGCCGCCATGGCGGTCGTGCTCAGCCGGCTTGCCGCGCGCCCGGCGGCCGAGGGGCGCATGGTGCACACCCGCGAGACGGCAGCGCGCGTGGCGCTGCGCTCCCTGGTGGTGGTGGTGGCGTTCTGGTGGATGGCCACCGGGGTCATCTTCGCCCTGGAGCGCTCACCGCTCACGCGGCTGCTGGGGCTGCTGGTGGCCACGGCGCTGGCGGCGTGGGGCGCGCGCACGGTGGTCCGCGAGCGCGACGCCGCCACGCCGCGCGGGGTGCGGCACAGCTTCCTGGGCGCGGCGTTCCTCTGGAGCTGGGTCCAGGTGGCCTTCTATGGTGGCTGGCTGGTGGGCCCCGCCGCCCGGATGGTTCCTGTCCCCGCCGAGGGACCCTCCTGGTCGCTGGCGGTGCGGGCGGTGCTGGCGATGCTGTGGTACCAGCTCGCCATGCTCGCGGTACTGGGCGGGGTGGGGGCCGCCACGGCCGGTCGCCGCAATCGCGCCGGGTGGTGGGCGCTTCTGGTGTTCTGGGGCACCCACCAGCTGGCCAGCATCAACATCTTCCTCGGCGTGGAGAACCCCGGCCGGGGGTTCTTCCCCGCGCCGCTGGCGTTCCTGGAGTCGTATTTCGGCGCGGCACGCTCCACCTGGTTCCTGCCGCTGTCGGTCGCAGCCATCCTGGCCTTCACGCTGCGGTGCGTGGTGCACGGGCTGCGCGACGCGACTCCCGACCGTCGGCAGGGGATGCTGCTGCTGGCCGTCCTGGGGACGCTGGGGGTGCTGGAGCTGTCGGTGCTGGCGATGCCCGCGTCGCTGCCGTTGTGGGAGGCATTCCTGACCGTGCGGGGCTACTGAGCGGCGCGCACGTCGGCGGGGCGCACGTGGGCGGCGCGCGGGGGCGCGCGGGCTACTCGTGCCGCAGCGCCTCGATGGGGTCGAGCCGTGCCGCGCGCTGCGCCGGGAGCAGGCCGAACAGCAGGCCGATCCCCACCGATACCACCACCGCCACCGCGGTGATGGCAGGGGAGACGGCGGGGGCCACATCCAGCGCGCCGGCGGCGAGGCGCCCCAGCAGCAGCCCCACGGCCACCCCGACCACGCCGCCGATCCCCGTGAGCGTGGCCGCCTCCACCAGGAACTGCAGCAGGATGTCGCGCCGCGTGGCGCCCAGCGCCTTGCGCACCCCGATCTCCCGGGTGCGGCTCGTGACGGACACCGTCATGATGGCCATGACGCCGATCCCCCCCACCAGCAGCGCGATCCCGGAGAGCACGAGCATCACGAGGAAGAACACCGAGGTGACGCTGTTGAAGGTGTCGAGGATCTGGTCCTGGGTGATGAGGTCGAAGGTGTTCCCCTGTCCGGGGCGCAGCCCGCGCATTTCGCGCAGCACCGTCAGCACGGCCTCCTGGGCGACAGCCACGCGCACCCCCTCGCGCGGCTTGACGGGGATCCAGAGGGCGTTGGTGCGATCCAGGGCGAACTGCCGGTCGAGAAAGCGGTAGGGGACGACGGCGCCCACCGCCTGCCCCGGTGGGGCGAAGATGTTGCCGGGCTCCTCCCAGAGCCCCACCACGCGGGCGGGGCGTCCGCCGATGCGCACCCAGGCGCCCAATGGCGTGAGTTCGCCGAAGAGGCGCCGCGCCGTCTCGTCCTGCAGGACCACCACCGCCCCGCCCCCCAGCAGCTCCGCGCGCGTGAACCACCGACCCGCCACCAGCTCGCCCCCCTGGATGCGGGGGAACCCGTCGTCGGCGCCAAAGACGGCCATGGGCTGCGTGCGGGCTCCCTCCACCTCCAGTCGGGCGAGCGTCTGCGCCCAGAGGGCTGCGTAGCCGACGTCCGGGAGGCGGCGGATGCGGGCGGCCTCCGCTTCCGACAGGTCGGGGCGGATGCGCACGTCGCGGGGGAGCGCGTCGGGGTTGAGGGGGGTCTGCGAGAACTTCTTGAGGACGTAGAACGTGGTGGGACCGGCCACCTCGATGGTGCCGACGATCTGGTTCCGGATCCCCTGGACGATGGAGGCCATGGTCATCACGGTGGCCACGCCGATGACGACCCCCAGGATGGTGAGGGCCGCGCGCAGGCGGGCGACGCGCAGCGCCTCCAGGGCGAGGCGCATGTTCTCCCAGAGGGCTCCGGGGCGGGCCGCCATCCTGCGTCAGGTCTCCGCGCGCATGGCGGTGATCGGATCCAGGCGCGCGGCGCGCGCCGCGGGGTAGACGCCGAACAGCACGCCAATGCCGGCGCCCAGGGCCAGCGCCAGGGCGACGCTCCACAGGCTCACGCGCGCCGGCAGCGGCGAGAGGAGGGCCACCAGCGCCGCCAGCCCCCATCCGGCGGCCACGCCCAGCGCTCCCCCCGCCGTGGCCAGCGCCACCGCCTCGGCCAGGAACTGGCGCCGCACGTCGGCCGCCGAGGCGCCCACCGCCTTGCGCACGCCAATCTCGTGCATGCGCTCGGTGACGGCCATGAGCATGATGTTCATGATCACGATGCCCCCCACCAGCACGCCCACCGCCACCACGGCGGGGACTACGGCGAAGAGCACGCGGGTGAGGCGCTTCCAGAAGTCCAGCAGGGCATCGGCGGTGCCGACGTCAAAGTTGTCGGCCTCGGCGGGACGGAGCCCCCGGACCACCCGCAGCGCCTCCTGGGCGCGCGCCATGGCCGGGGCGACCGCCTCGGCGTTGGCCAGCTTCACGGAAATGGTGGTGCCCAGGCGGCGGCCGTAGAGCCCGTCGAACGCGGTGATGGGCACCAGCACGAACCCGTCGAAGGACTGCCCCAGCACCCGCCCCTTGCGTCCGGTGACGCCCACGACGGTGAAGCGCACGCCGCGCAGGCGGAACTCCTCCCCCACCGGGTCCAGGCCGCCGAAGAGCAGGGTGGCCACGTCGGGGCCGATGACCGCCACGCGGCGGCGCTCGCGCACATCGAGGTCGGTGAGGGGGCGCCCCGCGGTGAACCGGTAGTCCTGCACCACCTGGAAGGGGGCGGTGACACCGAAGACGAAGACGCTGCCCAAGGTGCGGTTGCGCCACGTGAGGTCGGCCTGCGGGGTGGGCCACCCGGACTGGAGGCTGACGGCCATCGCCTCGGGGAGGGCGGCCTGCACGGCCGCGGCGTCGCGCTCGTCCACGCGCGGGCGGCGCTGCAGCGTGCGGAACTCGTTGTCGCTGAACAGCCCCAGGCTGATGGGGAGGCGGCGGACCTGGAACGTGTTGGTCCCGACCATCGCGTCGGCGATGTTCTCCTTCACGTAGGCGTTCATCCCCTGGATGATGGCCACGACGGCCACCAGGAACGCGACGCTGACGACGATCCCCAGGAGGGTGACGGCAGTACGGAGGGGATTGACGCGCAGCTGCCCGAGGGCCAGCCGGATCACGTCGCTGAAGCGCATGGCCGGACGCTATGCGGGGGGCCACCCGTCCGTAAGGGGCACGCCCCCGACGCGCGCGTCGGGGGCGTGCCTACCTACTCGTGGCGCAGCGCCTCGACCGGATCGAGGCGCGAGGCCCGGATGGCCGGGAGCATGCCGAAGGCCACGCCGGTGATGGCGCTGGCCGCCAGCGCCGTGACGACGATGCTGGCCGGGAGCGCGGCGGGGATGCTGCTGTTGGTGCGGATCACCCACGCCAGGAAGGCACCCAGCAGCAGGCCGATGATGGCGCCGATGCTGGTGAGGGTGGTGGCCTCGACCAGGAACTGCCAGCGGATGGTGCCGGCGGTGGCGCCCAGCGCCTTCCGCACGCCGATCTCGCGGGTGCGCTCGGTGACGGAGATCATCATGATGGCCACCACCCCCACGCCGCCCACCAGGAGGGCCACGGCGGAGAGCGCCAGCCCCACGGCGAAGATGGCGCCGAAGAGCTGGTTGAAGGTGTCCATGATGCGGTCCTGCTCGACGAGGTAGAAATCATTGCGCATGCCGGGCTTGAGGCCGCGGCGCGCGCGCATGGCGGCAAGGACCTCGTCCATCACCTCGCCCTGTGCCACGCCGGGCTGGGGGCGGACCCAGAGGGAGAGTCCGTTGCGTCCGACGTTCAACTGGCGGACGGCGGTAAGGATGGGGATGATGGCGCGGGGGGTGTCGGGGCCCTTGCCTTCCAGGGTCTTGAGGAATCCGGCCTTGGAGGTGAAGACGCCGATGACGGAGAAGAGGACCCCGTTGACGGACACCTGCTTGCCGATGGGGTCGGAGTCGCCGAACAGCTGGGCGCGGAGCGTGTCATTGACCAGCATGACCGGGGCGCCGGCGGCGTCCTCGGTGCGGGTGAAGTTCCGGCCGGGGCTGATGTTCGAGGCGTTGATCTGCGGCCAGTCCACGCTCCAGGCGTCGTACCCCACCCCCTCCACGCGGACGGTCCGGTACCCCATGTTGGCGCCGCCGCCCAGCGAGCCGATGACGGTCTCGACCCCCGGCAGGCGGGCGATCATGTTCCATTCGGCGATGGAGATGGGCGGGTTGCGGCGGTCGGGGCACTTCTCGTCGGTGCCGTCGCAGCCGGAGATCCCGCTGCTGCGGCGGTTGACGAGGAAGGTGGTGGCGCCGATTTCGTCGAGGTCCTTCTGGAAGGAGGTGCGAATGCCGCTGACGACGGCGCCCATGGCCACCACCACGAAGACGCCGATGGCGACGCCGGCGATGGTGAGGGCGGCGCGGACCTTGTTGGTGCGGATGGCGTCGAAGGCCATGCCGACGCCCTCGAGCACGAGGAGGAGGCGGTTCACGGCCTATTCCTGCCGGAGGGCGGCGATGGGGTCGAGCCGCGCCGCGCGGCTGGCGGGGTAGATGCCGGCGGCGATGCCGACGCCGGCCCCGGTGACCAGGGCGGCGGCCACCGACCACGGGGCGACGGCGGCGGGGAGCGGCGTGAGGGCGCTGATGAGCTTGGCCAGCCCGATGCCGAGCGAAATGCCGATGGCGGCGCCCACGGTGCTGAGCGTGGCGGCCTCCACCAGGAACTGCGAGAGGATGTCGGACCGGCGCGCCCCCAGCGCCTTGCGCACGCCGATTTCCCGGGTGCGCTCCGCGACGGCGACGAGCATGATGTTCATGATGACCATGGCGCCCACCACGAGGCTGATGGCGGGGAGGGCGGTGCCGAAGAGGATGAGGCGCCCCTTGAGCTCCTTGATGAAGCCGAAGGCGGCATCCTGCGTGACGAGCCCGAAGTTGTCGGCCTCGGCGGCGCGGAGCCCCCGGCGCGCGCGCAAGGCGCCGCGCGCCGCCTCGATCCCCTCGGCGAGCGCGGCGGCATCGGGTGCCTGCACCACGAACGAGCCCACGTCCTTGAGGGGGCGGATGAGGCGCCCCATGGGCGAGGTGTACGGGGCGATCGCCAGCCGGTCGAGGGAAAAGCCGAAGACGGAGCCCTGCTTCTCCACCACGCCGATGATGGTGAAGGGGATGCCGCCCAGGCGCAGCGCGCGCCCCAGCGGGTTGAGCCCGGGGAAGAAGTGCGCCGCCACCTCGGTGCCGATGACCAGGACCGCCGCCCCGCCGCGCACCTCCTGGTCGGTGAACACGCGCCCCTGCTCCAGGTTGTACTTCTTGATCGTGAAGTAGTTGGCGTCGGTGGCTACCGTCTGCACCTGCCGGGGGCGGGCGCCCGGGGCGCTGGCGTACTTGAAGGTCTCGCTGCTGACGCTCCCGACCAGCCCCGGGGGGAGCGCCTCGCGCACCACGTCCACGTCGGTCATGCGCAGCAGGGGCCGACGGCGGGCTTCGCGCGCGTCAAAGCCGCGATTGCCCCCCGGGCCCACATTGTTGAAGCGCCGGAGGGTGAAGGTGTTGACCCCCACCAGCCGGCCGGCGAAGTCCTCCTCGACGTAGCGCCCCATCCCCTCGACGATGGAGACGACGGCGATGAGGAACATCACGCCGATCATCACCCCGAGGAGGGTGAAGAAGCTCTTGAGCTTCTGGACGCGCAGCTGGACCAGGGCCAGCGCGACGGCGTCGCGGGTCTTCACCGGGGGGTCAGTGGGCGGCGGCCGCGAGGCCGACGCGCTCGGCGTACTGCGCGCGGGTCTCGTCGCTGGCGATGATGCCGTCGCGGAGCACCACCACGCGGCGCGCGTGGGCGGCGATGTCCGGCTCGTGCGTGACCATCACCACCGTCTGCCCCTGGTCGGCGAGCGACTCGAAGACCCGCATGATCTCCGCGGAGGTCTGGGAGTCCAGGTTGCCGGTGGGCTCGTCGGCCAGGAGGATGGAGGGGCGGTTGACCAGGGCGCGGGCGATGGCCACGCGCTGCCGCTGGCCGCCAGAGAGCTCGTTGGGGCGGTGGTGCATCCGCTCGCCGAGCTGGACCTGCGTGAGCGCCTCGGCCGCGCGGCGGCGGCGCTCCTCGGCGGGGATGCCGGCGTACACCAGCGGCAGCTCGACGTTCTGCAGCGCCGAGGCGCGCGGGAGCAGGTTGAACGTCTGGAAGACGAAGCCGATTTCCTTGTTGCGCACGCGGGCCAGCTCGTCGTCGCTCATGCGGCTCACCAGGGTGCCGTTGAGCCAGTACTCGCCGCCGTTGGGGGTGTCGAGGCAGCCGATGAGGTTCATGAGCGTGGACTTCCCGGAGCCGGAGGGCCCCATGATGGCCACGTACTCGTTGCGGCGGATGGCGAGGTCGACGCCGCGGAGGGCGCGGACGATCTCGCCCCCCATGTCGTACTGGCGGGTGAGCCCGCGGGTGACGATGACCCAGTCGTGCTCCGGCGTGCCGCCGGTGGCGCCGACCACGGCGCGACGCTCGGCGGTCTCGGTGAGCGCCGGCTCGGCGACCCCGGGCCCGGCGGCGGTCACGGCTTGCGCCCCGGCGCGGCGGGGGCCTTGGGATCGGCCGCCTCGCGCACCGCCGCCCCGTCGCGCAGCTCGCGGATGGCCTGGTAGCTGCCGGCCACGATGCGATCCCCCTCCTTGAGCCCGTCGAGCACCTCGAAGTGCCGCTCACCGGCCACCCCCACCTTCACGGGGCGGAAGGTCACCTTGCCGTCAGTGCCCACCAGGAACACCCCCTCCACGTCGCGCTTGCCGACCTCGCGCTGTGGCTGCTGCCCCACGGTGACGGCGGAATCGCCGGCCGGGAGCGCCTCGTCCTCGCGGACGGTGAGCGCGATGATGGGGATGCTGAGCGCCTTGGTGCGGGAGGCGGTGACGATCTTGGCGGTGGCCGAGAAGTCGGGGCGCGTGTCGGTCGGCGGGTTGACCAGCTCGACGCGCACCTCGTAATCCACCGCCTGGTCCCCGGTGGCGGCCCCGGTGGCCGACCGGGTGACGGAGCTGTTCGAGATCTCGACCACCTTGCCGATGAAGGTGGTGTCGGGGAAGGCGTCGATCTCGATGAGCGCCGAGTCGCCCACGCCGATGCGGGCCACGTCGGTCTCGTCCACCTTGACCTTGGTCTGCAGCACGCTCATGTCGGAGATCGTGAGCAGGATGGCGGCGTCGCGGTTGAGGGTGCCCTGGATGGCGATTTCCCCCTCCTCGACGTTGAGACGGGTCACCTTGCCGCCCATGGGGGCGATGATGGTGGTGCGGTTGAGCGCCTGGCGGGCGTCGCGCACCGTGGCCACCGACTGCTCGACGCTGAAGGTGGCGGCCTCGAGGAGCGCCTTGGTCACCTCGGCCTGGGTCTTGAGCTGCTCCAGCTGCTCATCGCTGACCAGCGTGGGGGACTGCTCGCGGATCTTGACCGAGCGCTCGTAGCCGCGCTCGGCCTGGATGAGGTTGGCGCGCGCCTGGGCCGCCTGGGCGCGGGCGGAGGCGAGGGCCGCCTCGGCGCGCTGGAGGGCGGCGGTGGGCTGCTCGGGGTCGATCTGCAGGAGGAACTGCCCCCGCTTGACGATGTCCCCCTCCTTCACCGACAGGCGGACGATCTTCCCGGTCACGTCGGCGCTGACATCCACCTTGGTGCGCGGCTCGATCTGGCCGGAGGCGACGACGGAGGCGACGAGGTCGCGCCGCTCCACGGCCTCGACGCGCACCTCCACCGGCTTGTCCCGTCCGCGGCGGGCGGCCACGGCGGCCAGGGCGGCGATGGTGAGCAGGACGGCGGCGCCGATCCCGTACTTGGCGGTCTTGGTCATGAATCCGGGCGGTTAGCGGAGGGGGCGGCCGACGGCGTTCTCAAGGGCCGTGAAGGCCCGCTGCACGTCGAACACGGCGGAAATGCGGTCGGTCTCGGCGCGCTCGAAGTCGCCGCGCGCCTGCAACAGGTCGACCAGGCTGATGGCCCCCACGCGGTAGCGCTCCTGCGCCAGCGCCAGGGCGGTGCGGGCGGTGCGCACCGTCTGCTCCTGCAGCACCACGCTCTGCCGCGCGGTCACCAGCGAGAGGTGCGCCGCCGTCACGTCCGCGGTGACCCGCAGCGCCTGCGCGCGCACGTCGTTCTCGGCGTTGCGGCGCTGCACGGCGGCCTGCTCCACCTGCTGCTCGCGGCGGAAGCCGTTGAACAGCGGCAGTGACAGCGACGCGTTGACGCTGTACGGATTGCGGGTGAACTCGAAGGGGTACTTCCCCTGCTGCGCCACCACCGCCGCCTCCATGGCCGGCGAGAAGGTCAGCGCGGTGCAGGTGGCCAGGTTGTTGGCCAGCCCCAGCGCGCTGCGCACTTCCTCGGTGCGGATGCACGAGGCGCGCTGGGAGGCCAAGGTGGCCCGGTTCTGGTCCAGCAGCGCCCCGGTGCTGGTGAACCGGTTGGTGAAGGCCGACACGCCGGCCGAGAGCGAGAGGGTGGGGAAGTAGCTGGCGCGGGCCGACGCCTGCTGGCGCCGGGCCGACTCCTCGCGCGCCCGGAAGGCCTCGAGCTGCGGGTTCCCCTGCATGGCCCGGTCGAGCAGGGCGGGGAGCTCCACGGCAGGCGCCTCGGGGAGCGCGGGGTCCAGCCGCACCCCCGGTTCCGGCGCGACGCCGATTTGCTGGAACAGCCGGAGGACCTCGATGGCCGCCTGGTTCCGCTGGTTGAGCGCCGCCACCTGTTGCTGGCCATCGGCCACCTCGGCGCGCTGCACGTCGAGCTGCGTGGCGGAGCCCACCTGCAGCCGGGCCCGCGCCAGCTGCAGCTGCGCGGCCGTCGTGGCCAGCAGGGTGTCCTGCAGGGCGGCCCGCGCGGCGGCCTGCAGCGCCGCGAGGTACTGCGTGGTGACGTTGGCCCGGAGCGACTGCTCGGCCACGGTGATGTCCGCCTCGGTGGCCTCCTGCGAGGCCCGCGCGGCCCGGCGGTCATTGAGCGTCCCCAGCGAGAGCTGCAGGCTGGCCTGCGCGTTCACATCGGTGGAGAGCTGATCGTTGGTGGAGCCAAACCCCTGTCCCTGGAAGAACGTCTGCCGCCCCTCGCGGTAGCCGCCCCCGAACCCGGTGTTGAGGTTGGGGAGGAACGCGCCCGTGGCGGCGCGCACGGCGGCGGCGGCGGTGCGGCGGGCGTTGCGGGCGCTCTGCAGCGCCGGGTTGTTCTGGCGAGCCAGCCCAAGCGCCTCGTCGAGCGTGAGCACCCGCCCGGCGGCGGGGGCGGACTGCGCGGCGAGGTCGGGGCGGGGCGCGCCACCCAAGGCAAGCCCCAGAACGACCAGGCGAAGCAGGCGGGAGCGTGGGGAAACCAGAGACATGGGGTCGGGGTCGAATGGAAGAAGGTCCCGGGGGTGTACGCCGCGGCCGGGGCCCGGGTTTCAGACACGGGAATGGCGAGGGGTGTTGCCGCACCCCCTGCGGGGCGTGCGCCGAGTGGGGACGCGGCCCCGCGGGGCGCGGTGACTCAGCGCGGGACGTCGTCCCGTCGCGCCTCGATGCCGCGCCCGGGGATGGTTACGCGCAACAGGCGCCGCTCGCTGTCGGCCCACAGGTACCGCGCTTCGCCGACCGCGGTCACCACGCGCCAGCGCGACGCGGCCCGCCGCGCCCCCGCGATGACCACGGTGTCGGACCGGGCCTCGAGCACCACGCGCACGGTGCCCTGCGTGTTGGCGGAGGGGGTGAGCGAGGGGCGGGTGACCCCCTCCCCCTCGGCGAGCGGTGTGCGCGGGAGGAGGAGCACGTGCAGCAGGACCCCCTCCTCCTCGACGACCACCGCTCCCGGGCGCAGGAGGTACTCCCGTGCGGCTTCACCCGTGCGGCTGCGGGCCAGGGTGGCGAAGCGGCCCCGCACCCGCTGCCCGCCGAGCCGCAGGGTGGGCTCGGTCCCCTGCCGTTCTTCCAGGGCGATGCGCACGGGCGTGCCGGCAGAGTCGGCCTCCAGGCGCAGGGCCGATCGACGGTCGCCCTGCGCCGCCTCGGCGCGGAGCTCCAGCACCGCGTCATCGGCGCCGGCCATGCGCTGGATGGAGAACTGCTCACGCCCCACGGGCCGGCCCGCCACCAGTACCGTGAAGCTGCCCACGTCGAGCCGCTCCCCCGGCGGCTGCGGCTGCGCCCCGCCGCCCATCGCGGCCAGCGCGCTGGCCGCCACCAGGGCGGCCAGGAGGCGCCGGGGGCGGGGGGCGACGGGGCACAGGCGGACGGTGGCGGGCATGACGTGAAG
>JBILKP010000170.1:0-5912 GCA_044376625.1 Gemmatimonas sp.
GCGGCGCGGCGCGCATCCTCCAGCGGACGGAGGTAGGCACCCACGCCGTAGTACGACGTGGTGCCCGCGTCGCCCTGATGGGGGAAGGCGCCCCCGTGCGCCGACGAGGGCCAGTAGGCCACGCCGGGGAGCTGCTGCGCCACCAGCGACGGGAACCGCTGGTGGAACAGCGCGGGGCTCCAGAGCGGGCGCAGCGCGCCCCACATCGCCGCCTGCTGCTCCCCTTCGCTGTTCCCGCACACCACCGCCACCGACGGCCGGCCGGCCAGCCGATCGAGCAGCTGGGTCACCTCCGCGGCAGCCGCCTCGGCAAAGGCGGCGTCTTCGGGGTAGTCCATGTTGGCGAAGGGGAGGTCGTGCCAGAGCAGCACGCCGTGGGTGTCGCACCGGTCCAGGAACGCATCGCCCTCGGGGACCAGCGCGCCGCTCACGCGCAGCATGTTCATCCCCGCCGCCCGCAGCTGGGCAAAGGCGTGGTCCAGCGCGGCGGGATCATCGGCCAGCCCCACGGGGTCCAGCGGGGTCCACACCGCGCCGCGGCAAAACACCGGCACCCCATTGACGCGCACGGCGAAGTCCCCGTGCTCGCGCAGGACGTCGATGGTGCGGAAGCCCACGCCCCCCACGACCGCGCACAGCGAGGGCGCTCCGTCCCCCGCCAGCCGCACCTCGAGGGTGCCATGGTACAGCGCCGGGTCGCCGTGCGTGTGCGGCCACCAGCGGGCCACGCCGGACAGCTGCGTGGTGACCGCAAAGGTGCCGCCGTCCTGCGGATGCATGGGAACTCGGTGGGTCTCGGCGTCGCGCGCCAGCACCAGCGTGACCGCCTCCACCGGGCGCGGCCCCAGCGGCGTGACCGTCACGGCGGCGGCCAGGTGGCCATCGCCATCGGTGCGCAACCGCAAGTCGGCCAGCTGCGCGCCACGGCGCCGCTCCAGGCGCACCGGGCGCCATGGCCCCACCGGCGCGGCCGGCGGCGTCCACCCCGGCGTGCGCCCCAGCATCGTGGTGCGCACCCAGCGCAATTGCTGGTGCGCCACCATGGGGGTGCGCCAGCGCGGGCGCGGCCGCTTGACCGCCAGCAGCGCGTCCACGGGGAGGCAACGGATGGCCAGCGTGTTGCCCGTGGGGCGCAGGCGCCCGGTCACGTGGACCTCGACGGCGGAGAACATGCCCGGCACGGTGGCCACCACCTCGCCATTGAGCCACACCTCGGCAACCGATGCGATGCCGTCGAGACACAGCCACCACGATCCCGCATCCATCGCGTCGTCGGGCTCGGCGGCTACCGGGGCGTCAAAGGTGGTGCGAAACCACCACGTCTCCGCGTCGAAGCGCCGCTCGGGCGCATCCACCTGCCACTGCCCCGCGCGCTGCAGCGCGGCGGCCGCCGTCCCGGGCACCAGGGCCGACACCCAGGCGCCCGGATCCACCGCCTCCAAGCCGGCGGAGGCCTCGATCGCCGTGGGGGACGCCGCGCACCACCACCCCGTGTCCAGCGGGTGGTGGTCGTGTCCGGACACGACGTGCAGCCGCCCCGGCACGGGGGGTTACCCCACCAGCAACGACGAGACCGCGTCGCGAATGGCGGCGATGCTCTGGAACACCTCGCGGCTGAGCAGCTGGTCGGGGAATTCCAGGTCGAACTCCCCCTCGAGGGCGAGCATCACGGTGACGCTGGCGTGCGAGGTCATGCCGGCCTGGTACAGGTCGGCCCCGTCGTCCAGCGCGGCGGCGTCCACGGCCAGGCGGCCGTGCTCGACCAGGATGCGGCGGATGCGCGCGGTGGCGTCAAACAGGTCGGTGGTGTTGGTGGCAGGAAGCATGGTGGGCGATGGGAAGGACAGGGAGCACACACGGAGCGGGACGATCAACCGGACGAGGCCGGCACCCGAGGCGGCGCCTGGTGCGCCGCCAGCGCCGCCTCCACAGCGGCCACCCCGGCGTCCCACGCGGCGGCCAGTTCGCCAAAGAGCGGGCCCGCGTCCAGCGGCCGGCCGGTGGAGACGGCGCGCGCGCCCTTGAGCACGAAGCGCGCCGCGCCGCTACTCAGCTGCTGGAACGAGGCCGCGGCAGCCTCCAGGGCGGCGCAGCCCGCGCCGTCCCCACCGCCGGCCTCCACCAGCCACCGCAGGTGTGCCGCCAGCAGCTCGGCCGACGCCCCCACCTGGCGCGTGGTGGCAAAGGCCCACGCGTGGTAGTGCGGCAGCCCGGCCGCCTGCAGCATGGGCAGTTCCGTGGCAAAGCGTGTGCCCCACGCCTCCACGGGATTCCGGCGGGGACGGCGACCGGCATGCACCGCCAGCCGCGCCCATGCCACGCTGGCCAACGCCGGCGCGGGCAGCGCCACGAAGCGGTCCGCGCGGATGAGCTCCGCGTACAGCGGCAGGCGCGCCGTGTCGGCGGGCTCGTCCAGGTGGAACAGCCGCGCGAAGTCCTCGCCGTCCAGCTCGTGGTAGGCGGCGTTGTGGAAATACCCCAGCCGGCGCGCGGCCACGTCCACGTCGGCCAGGATGATCGTGGTCTTCTGGTGCCCCCGCCGGTAGTCGGTTCCCGCGGTGTCGGGGAGCCAGAACGCGTCGGCCTCGGTGCTGACGAAGCGCCCGGCCACCAGGTGCTCGACGGCGTGGTCCAGCAGGGGGCGCCAGACGTTGAGCTCCTGCACGTCCAGTCCGTACAGCAGGCGCAGCTCCTCGTGCGGGGGCTTGAAGAAGGTCCAGTGGTCCCCCTCGAAATCCGCCGCCAGGCAGTAGCCGCCCATGGCCAGCGGATCGCCCCCCAGCGCGTGGACGAGCTCGATGACCACGTCCACGTAGCAGTTCTTCTCCACCCACAGCAGCCCCGGGGCATGCAGCGCGTGCGGGCGATACCCGCGCGCCGACAGGCCGGGGAGCGCGCACGCCCGCCGTGCGGTCGCGGGCTCCCCATCGTCCGCCAGCTCCGGCATGGCGCTCACGGCCACAGCTGCCTCCGCACTGCCTCCGGCCACTGGGTCGAGTCCATGCCATGCGCGCGGAACAGCGCCAGCGTGACGCGCTCCAGCCCGAACCCCAGGCACGCCGTGTGCGCCGGCTCCCCGGTGGGCAGGCGGATGTCGAAGGCGAGGGCGAACTTGTCCAGGTGGTAGTTGAAAGAGCAGACGGCGGTGGGGGCGGCGCCGGGGTTGACCGGTACCAGCACCTCGAACTTGAGGCGCTGCTGGCGCTGCCCGGAGGCCATCATGCGTCCCGTGCGGCCGAAGAAGGGGTCCGTGGCCACCTCGGGGGTGGCCTCCAGCCCGAGCCCCGCCAGCAGGGCGGTGCCGCGCGGCAGCCACGCGTCACGCCAGGCCTGGGCCTCGGCCGCAGTCCCCACGCGGATGAACTCGCGCACGCGGAACGCGCGCAGCCGCGTGGGCTCCAGCGACGGCTCCTGCCGGTACACCCACGCCAGCATGGTCACGTGGCGCCCGCCGGCCGGCAGCGTGCCGCGGCAGGTGGGGTAGAACGGGTAGCAGGCGGCGGGGTTGAGCACCAGGTCGGTCTGCGCCAGCGCATCGCCCCAGGGCTCCCCGCGTTGCACGCGCGCCGCCAGCGCCAGCGCCTGCCGCTCGTCCCCCTCGAAGGCGTGGATGCACCCGCACAGCGTGGGGAACGACTCCAGGTAGCCGGTGCGCTCGACGATGGCGCGGTCGATCACCGGCGGAAAGGTGAACTGCTCCACCGGCTCGCTGGCTGCGGTGCGGCGCACCAGTGCGTCAAAGGCCTCCAGCACCGCCTCGAAGGCGGCGCCGCGCCCCCACGCGCCGTGCGGCCCGGTCGGGACCAGGTGGCCGTGCGCCACCAGCGCGTCGTAGAACGCCGCCGTGTCAGTCATCCTTGTGCACCAGGAGCAGCGACGCGTTGCGCGCCAGGATGCGCTCGTTCCCCACCATGAGCGAGGCGGACAGGGCATCACGGTAGTGGCGCCCCACCGCATACGGCGAGTCATTGCGGTAGCCGGCGATGCCGATCACCTGCAGCGCCTGGTGCACCAGCCTCGGCACCGCCTCGGAGGCGGTGATCTTGAGGTTGTTGAGGCGCAGCGCCCACGCCACCGTGCGCAGCGGCGCGCGGTCATCGCCCAGCGCGTCCACCTCAGCCGCCACCCCATGCACCAGCTGCCGCAGGGCGTCCAGCTGCGCGCGGGCCTCGGCCAGCCGCACCGCGGTCGGGGGCACCGTGCCCGGCGCGCGACGCGCGGCCGCCCGCACGAACGCGGCGGCCCGCCCCACGGCGTCCGCGGCGATCCCCATCCACAGCCCGGCCCACACCAGGTGCGAAACCGGGACCATGGTTTCCATGGACGCCTCGGCATACGCGCACGGGAACCGGTGCGCCAGGGGCCCGCCGCCGCGCACCAGGAACGGCGGCGAGCAGGTGCCACGCATTCCAAGCATGTCCCAGCCGCCACGCGGCTCCAGCGTGTAGTCGCCGCCGGCCAGCAGCACCAGCACCTGGTCGCCGCTGGCGGCGTCGGGGGCGCGCCGCGCCGTGAGCAACAGGTCGTCGGCCTGCGCTCCGTACGAGATCGTGGTGGCGTCCTTCACCACCGCAAAGCGGTCACCCGCCGGCTCCAAGGCGCAGACGCTGCTGCGCGTGTCCCCCCCCACCCCCACCTCGGAGGTGACCGAGGCGATGAGGCGCTGCTCGGTCACCACGCGCTCCAGGTGCGCCTCAAGCGCGGGCACGCCCATCCCGTGACGCGCCAGCAGCGCCACCTGGATGTGATGCATGGCCAGCACCATCGCCGTGGAGGCACAGGCGGCGCCCAGCTGCTGCCCCATTGCCACCAGCTCCACCAGCGAGGCGCCGTCGCCGCCCAGCGCGCGCGGCACCGCCACCGAGAGCAGCTGCTGTTCGCGGGCGGCGGCCATCGCCGCCGCGGGAAAGGCGCCAGCGGCATCCACCGCGCCGGCGTGGCGCGCCGCGACCGCCGCCACGGCGGCGGTCCGCACGGGAAGCGTGCCCGGAACCGGGGGGGCGACAGCCGTCACGGCGTCCCCCCCAGGGCGCGCGGGATCATGCGGCGTCCGTCAACCGCCACGAGTCCCTCCAGCGCGCTGTGCGTGTGCATGGCCATCGGGAAGTCTCCGGGGATGGGCGGGAGGCGGCGGAGGAACCGCTCCCGGTAGGTCGTGGGGGTGAGCGCCTCCACGAGGAAGACGCTGATGGATCCGCCGTACAGTTCGTGGCACTCCTGCCCCAGGCGCACCAGCCCCTCGGGGGTATGGCGCAGGGCACCCGCCATGCGCGATCCGCGCAACCCGAAGCGCACCGGGCTGGCCGGGTGACGCCGGAAGGGACCCGCTATCGTGGGGGCGACGAACAGCTGCAGGTGGTTGTCGTGATTGCCGTGCGTGGCATCGGACACGAAGAGGTACCAATGCCCCTCATGGTGGTGCAGCACCGGATCCGCGCCCTGGAACCCATCCAGCAGCACCACCCAGGGCTCCCACCGGTCGGGGAAGCGGATGCAGCGGTACAGCACCACGCGCCAGGTGGCGGCCTGCTCGGGGAGCAGGTAGGGGGCGCCCTCGTGCTCCACCACGAACGGAAACGAGAGATGAAAGTCGGTGCGCAGCGCCGTCACGCGCGCGTCCATCTGCACGGTGCCGTCGTCCGCCACCGGCGCGGCCATGATCATCCCCGGCGCGTCCCCCACCTTCTCCTCGAAGAACAGGGTACGCTGTCCCTCGTGCGCGGCCAGGTGGGGATCGGCGAAGAAGCGGTCGGCCGACGGGATCAGCCACTGCACCGCGGCCGGGGTGCCCGACAAGTCCGGCACCCTCCCCCCCGCGGACTCGGGGACACGCGCCACCCCCACCGACCATTGCTCGCGGAAGTCCGGGGCCAGCCGCAGGCGCGCGGTGCGCTGCACCAGGTGCCAGGCAT
>JBILKP010000172.1:0-5890 GCA_044376625.1 Gemmatimonas sp.
GCCGCTGGACGCGGGGATGCACCACGTGTACATCCGGCGCAAGCGGGGGGAGGAGCCGGTGGCGTACGCGCTGCCGGAGCTGGAGCCGATCCTGGCGAACACGTACGGCGTGATCACCTACCAGGAGCAGGTGATGCGCATCGCGCAGGTGCTGGCGGGGATCTCGCTGGCCGAGGCGGACGTGCTGCGCAAGGCGGTGGGGAAGAAGGACGCCGTGCTCATCAAGCAGGAGCTGGGGAAGTTCACGGCGAAGGCGGTGGCGCGGGGGTTCGACCCGGCGGTCATCGAGGAGCTGGCGGGGCAGATCGAGACGTTCGGGCGCTATGGATTCAACAAGTGCCTGGTGGGTGAGACCGAGGTCTACGATCCCACCACGGGCATCCTGCACCGCATGGACGACCTCTTCGCGCGGCGCGATGCCATCGGCGGGGTGGCCACCTGTAGCGAGGACACGCTGACCATCGGTCTCGGCCGGGTGCTGGATGTCGTGGACAATGGCATCCGCCCGGTGTTCCGCCTGCGTACGGACTCGGGGCGGGAAATCGTCGCGACGGCCAACCATCCCTTCCTCACGGCCGGGGGATGGCGAACGCTGGCGGAACTCGCCCCTGGGACGCACGTCGCCGCGCCGCGCCGCCTTCCCGGGGGCGGTCGGACTCCCCTCCCCGATCACGAGGTGATCGTCTTGGGGCACCTGCTGGCCGAGGGGAACCTTGGGCACCCCAGCGGCGTGTACTACTACAACCAGGATCCTGCGTCGGTCGCGGATTTCATCGAGGCGGCGGAGCGATTCCCGAACACCCGGTGCACGACGGCAGATCACCGGGGCACGACCTCGGTATACGCGGGCCGTGTGCACCGACACGAGACCAACGGCCTGTTCGAGTGGTCGCGCCGATTGGGGTTGCTCGGGCGGACGGCGGGCACCAAGGAAGTGCCGGCGGTTGCCTTCTCGATGCCGGATGCCCAGCTGGCCCTGCTGCTGGGTCGTCTCTGGGACGGGGACGGGCACATCAACGCGCGGGACCGGTCGGCGTTCTATGCGACGGCCTCCCAGCGGCTGGCGCGGCAGTTGCAGCACCTGCTCCTGCGCCTTGGCATCATCGGGCGCCTTCGCTCGGTCACCTTTCCGTACCGCGGCCAGAACAAAGCCGGGTACCAACTGTTCGTAACCGGGGCGGACAACCTGGCGCGTTTCCGGGAGACGGTTGGCGCGCATCTCGTGTCACCCGCCAAGAAGGACGCCTTGGAACGGATGGACCGCACCGGATCCATGGGCGGGACCAAGGATCTGATTCCGGTCGAACCGGTCCGCGCGCTTGCCCGGACGGCCAAGGCGCGGACGGGGGGCCGCTGGAGTGAGGTGGAGTCCGGCGCTTCGGTGTCGTCCCGCGATTTGTATCCCGTGGGTACGAACCCGGACAAGATCGGATTCACGCGGGGGATGGTCCAGCGTCTGGCCGCCTACTTTGCGGATCCCCAGTTGGGGCGCCTCGGGCACAGCGACGTCCTGTGGGACCGGGTGGAATCCATCGAGCCGGCAGGTGAGGCGCGGACGTACGATCTGGAAATCGACGAGTCGCACAATTTCGTCGCCAATGACCTGATCGTCCACAACAGCCACAGCGTGGCGTACTCGGTGGTGGCCTACCACACCGCGTACCTCAAGGCGCACCACCCGGCCGAGTTCATGGCGGCGCTCCTCTCGTCGCAGATCGGGAAGACGGAGGAGGTGATCAAGTACATCGCCGAGGCGCGGGAGATGGGGCTGGAGGTGCTGCCGCCGGACGTGAACGAGTCGGGGTGGCGGTTCACGGTGGTGGGGGACGGGCGGATCCGCTTCGGGCTGGGGGCCATCCGCAACGTGGGGAAGGGGGCGATCGACTCGCTGCTGGGCGCGCGCGCCGAGGGGCCATTTTCGTCGCTGCACGACCTGTGCGCGCGGGTGGACCTGCGGCTGTGCAACGCGCGGGTGTTCGAGGCGCTGGTGGCGTCGGGGGCGTGCGACGGGTTGGGCGGGCACCGGGCGCAGCTGCTGGCCGGGCTGGACCATGCCATCCAGGAGGCGTCGCTGCAGCAGGAGGAGGCGGCGCGCGGGCAGGTGTCGCTCTTTGGCGACCTGCTGGGGGACGCCCCCGTGGCGGGTGGCGGTGCGCCGGCCGCTCCCGGGGCGCCGGCGCTCCCGAACACCCCGCCGTGGAGCGAGTCGGAGCGGTTGCAGCGGGAAAAGGAGCTGCTGGGGTTCTACATTTCCGGGCATCCCCTGGAGCCGTTCCGCACGGAGGGGGAGCTGTTTGCGACCCACCAGGTGGCGCAGCTGGGGACCTGGACCGCCGACCCGGTCGCCATCGCGGTGGTGGTCACGGCCATCAAGCGGCAGGTGTCCAAGCGCTCCGGGGCGGAGTTCGCCCGGTTGACAGTGGAGGATTTTTCCGGATCTTCCGAGGTGCTGGTGTTCCCGGAGGCGTGGGGGGTGGTGTCGGACGCGGTGCGGCCGGACATCCCCCTGCTGCTCAAGGGGGGGTACTCACGCCGCGACCAGGGGGGGGAGAACGTCACCCTGATCGTGGAGGGGGTCACCCGACTGGCCGAGCTGCGGGCCACCGGCGGGCTGGCGGTGGCCATCGACCTGGCCCCCGGGCTCGGGCTGGCGCCGTCGGTGATGACCGACGTGCGCCAGGCGCTGGAGGGGCACGAGGGCTCGGTGCCGCTGGAGGTGCGGTGGCACGGCGAGCATGCCGCGCCGGTGCGCTTCCGGTCGCGGGCCGCCACGGTGGCGGCCACGCCGGCGCTGCTGGCCGAGCTGCGGGCGCTGCTGGGCGCCGAGCGGGTCCGGCTGGTGCGCGCCGGGCGGTAAGCGCGTCGGCGTGCGCCGCCGTTGGTCCTGATCCATTCCATTTCACCTTCGTCCTATCCTCGCCATGGCCACCGCCCCCGTGCTCGATTTCGAGAAGCCGATCGTGGAGCTGGAGCGCCAGGTCGAGGAGCTCCGCCGGGCCGCGGGGGAGCGGAGCGTGGACATGGAGGCGGAGCTGGGGCCGCTGGAGGCGCGGCTGTCGGCGCTTAGGCAGGAGGTGTACCGCACGCTGACCCCGCTGCAGCGGGTGCAGGTGGCCCGCATGTCGCGCCGCCCCTTTACGTCGGACTACCTGCGGCTGGCGTTCACCGACTTCCTGGAGCTGCACGGCGACCGCCTCTTCCGGGAGGACGCGGCCATCATGGGCGGCTGGGCGCGGCTGGAGGGGGAGACGGTGATGGTCATCGGGCACGAGCGCGGGCGCGACACCAGGGAGAACCTGCGGCGGAACTTCGGCATGCCGCACCCCGAGGGGTACCGCAAGGCGCTGCGGCTGATGAAGCTGGCCGAGAAGTTCATGGTGCCGGTGATCACGTTCATCGACACGCCGGGCGCGTGGCCCGGGCTGGGGGCGGAGGAGCGCGGGCAGAGCGAGGCGATCGCGCGGAACCTGCTGGAGATGAGCCAGCTGCAGGTGCCCATCGTGGCCACGGTCATCGGCGAAGGGGGCTCGGGGGGCGCGCTGGCGCTGGGGGTGGCCGACCGGGTGCTCATGCTGGAGCACTCGGTGTACTCCACCATCTCGGTGGAGGGGTGCGCGGCCATCCTGTGGAAGGACGGCAAGAGCGTGGAGATGCGCGACAAGGCGGCCAACGCGCTGCGACTGACCGCCCCCGACCTGCTGGAGCTGGGGGTGGTGGACGAGGTGATCCCCGAGCCGGTGGGTGGCGCGCACTCGGACCACGACGCCATGGCGGGGGCGCTGCGCGACACGCTGGTGCGGCAGCTGGAGGAGCTGCGCCGGCTCAAGCCGGACAAGCTGGTGCGTCGGCGGCGCGAGAAGTTCCTGAAGATGGGGCGCTTTGCCGAGTAGCGCGGCGCCCGCGGCAGGGGCCGACGCGCCGCCCTCGCACCTGGTGGAGGTCGCCTTCCGCGGCAACCGGAAGGAGTTCTTCGCCTGGGAGGGGGAGGCGGCGCCGCCGCTGCGCGCCGGCGTGGTGGTGGAGGTGGAGCGCGGCGAGGACTTCGGGCGGGTGCACAGCACCGGCGCGCTGGCCGAGGTGCGGTGCCGCGGGTGTGCGCATGGATGCGGCACGGCACCGCCGCCGCGGCGCGTGCTGCGGCTGGCCACCCCCGACGACGAGCGGCGCGAGCGGGAGCGCGCGGCGGAGCACGAGCCGGCGCGCCGCACCGCGGCGGCGCGGGCCAGGGCCGCCGGGCTGGTCATGAAGGTCACCGACGCCGAGTGGCAGTGGGACCGGCGCAAGCTCACGCTGTACTTCACCGCCGAGAAGCGGGTGGACTTCCGCGACCTGGTGCGGGAGCTGGCGCAGCTGTTCCGCACCCGGATTGAGCTGCGGCAGATCGGCGTGCGCGACGAGGCCAAGCGGCTCTCGGGGGTGGGACGGTGCGGGCGCGAATACTGCTCCGCCAGCTGGATGCAGGAGCTGCGCCCGGTGAACCTGGGGGTGGCCAAGGACCAGCACCTCTCGCTCAACCCGCAGCAGATCTCGGGGGCGTGCGGGCGGCTGATGTGCTGCCTGCGGCACGAGCACGACTTCTACGTGCAGAGCCGGCGGCGGTTCCCCAAGGAGGGGAAGGTGCTGGTGACCGCGCGCGGCGAGGAGCGGGTGCTGGCGTGCGACATCTTTCGCGAGCAGGTGACGCTGCGGGGCCCCGAGGGGGAGACGCGCGTGGTGCCGCTGGCCGCGCTGCGCGCGGAGGTGGTGCAGGCCGACGGCGCGTGGCTGCAGGCGGGGGCGGTGGGCGAGGGCGCCGCGGTGGCCCCCGTGCCCCCCGCGGCCGCGGCGGCGCTGCCCGTGCCGCCCTCGCCCGCCCCATACGCCGACGACCCGGGCGACCCGGACGCGGCCTCCGCGTCCACCACCGGCACCGACCCCGATGGCGACGACGCGGACGCCGAGGCCGACGGGGTGGACGCGCCGGACGACGCCACCGGTGACGAGGCGTCCGGCGGCGCCGACCCGGAGGCGCGGCGCAAGCGGCGGCGCGGGCGCCGCGGGGGTCGCCGCGTGCGCGCCGCCGAGCAGCGCCGGGCCGCCACCGATGATCCCCCCCCACGCCCCGACCCGTCCTGAGCATGGCCCGCTTCTTCCTCACCACCGCCATCGACTACGCCAACGGCGACCCGCACCTGGGGCACGCCCTGGAGAAGATCGGGGCCGACGTGATCGCCCGCTACCAGCGGCAGGCCGGGCACGACGTGCACCTGCTCATCGGCATGGACGAGCACGGCCAGAAGGTGCAGCAGACCGCGGCCGCGGCGGGGGTGGACCCGCAGGCGTTCACCGACCAGGTGGCCGTCCGCTTCCAGGCCATGTGGGCGCGGCTGGGGATCGCCTACGACCAGTTCATCCGCACCACCGACGCGCACCACAAGGCCGGTGTGCAGGCGCTCATCCGCCGCATCCTCGAGCGCTCGCCGGGGGACTTCTACGAGCAGTCGTACACCGGGCGCTACTGCGTGGGGTGCGAGGCGTTCAAGCAGGACGCCGACATCGTGGACGGGCAGTGTGCGCTGCACCCCACGCGCGCGCTGGAGGACGTGGAGGAGCGCAACTGGTTCTTCCGCCTGTCGGCCTACCAGGGGCGGCTGCAGCAGCTGCTGGAGGCGCACCCGGGCTTCGTGCAGCCGGCCAGCCGGCGCAACGAGATCCTGGGGCTGCTGGCGCAGGGCTTGGAGGACGTCTCGGCGTCGCGCGCGCGGCTGTCGTGGGCCGTCCCCTTCCCCGTGCCGCTGTCCACCGGCGAGGTGCAGGGGACGTACGTGTGGTTTGACGCGCTCCCCAACTACCTCACCGCCACCGGCTTCCCCGAGGCGGGGTACGAGGCGCGGTGGCCCGCCGACCTGCA
>JBILKP010000171.1:0-5890 GCA_044376625.1 Gemmatimonas sp.
CCGAAGCGGAGGAAGTGACCGGCGCAGCTGGTGAGGGCGGCGTGCAGGTCGAAGCGCGGGATGGAGCGCCCGGAGCCCTTGCCGATCCCCGCGTCGTCCACGGTCACCATCACGGCCGGACGGGCGGTGTGCTCCACGATGCGCGCGGCGGCGATCCCGATGACCCCGTGGTGCCACCCCGTACCGGAGAGCACGAAGGCGTGGCGGTCGCGCTGTTCCGGGGTGTCCAGCTGACGCAGGGCGGCCTCGAGCACCTCCCGGTCCAGCCCCTGGCGCGCCTGGTTGAGCTCCTCCAGCTCGCGGGCCATGGCGTGCGCCTCGTCGTCGGCGTCCGCCAGCAGGAGCGCCAGCCCCTGCTTGGCATCCCCCACACGGCCGGCGGCGTTGAGGCGCGGGGCCAGCGTGAAGCTCACCCGCCCGGCCGTGAGCGCCTTCCCCTCCATCCCCGACGAGCGCACCAGCGCACGGATCCCCGCCTTGGCCGCGACGGCGTCCTGCATGATGCGCAACCCCACCTGCGCGAACACGCGGTTCTCGCCGCGCAGCGGCGCCACGTCGGCGATGGTGCCCAGTGCCACGAGGTCGAGGTGCTGGTGCGCCAGGTTGGCATCCGCTCCCATCGCCTCGCACAGCGCGACCGCCAGCTTGTAGGCGATCCCCACCGCGGCCAGGTCCTTGTCCACCGACGGGCAATCGGGGCGGCGCGGGTTGCACACCGCCAGGGCGGCGGGCAGCGCCCCCCCGGGGAGATGGTGATCGGTGACGATCACGTCGATCCCCGAGGCGACAAGGTCGGCGATCGCGCCCGCGGCGCTGGTACCGCAGTCGCAGGTGACCACCAGGGTGGCCCCATGCCGACGCGCCGCCGCACAGCCGGCCGGACCGAGGTCGTAGCCGTCGGCGCGGGCCGGCACCCAGGGCACCACCGTACGAGCCCCAAGGGACCGCAGCACCCGGGTGAGCAACGCGGTGGACGTCATGCCGTCCACGTCGTAGTCCCCATGGACCAGGATCACCTCGCCGCCGCGAATGGCGGCCACCAGGCGCTCCACGGCACGGTCGGCGTCGGCCATGGCGCCCGCGGGTTCCACATGGCTGCGCTGCGGGCGCAGGAAGCGCACTGCGGCATCGCGCGTGCCATGCCCGCGCGCGGCCAGCAGTTGGCACGCCACCGGCGGGAGCGCGATCCCCTCGGCCGCCAGCGCGTCCGCCAGCGCGGCAAGCTGCGCAGGATCGGGGGCCGGCGCGGCCACCCATCGGGCGGCGGGGCGACGCGAGACGGCGGAGGCGGGGCGGAAGGGGCGTGACGGCACCCCGACAATCTAGTGCGGTGCCGGTGCCGCCCGCGCCCTCACGCGACGCGATGCCCCGCGGAGCCCCGTGCCGGAGGGCCGGGGCTCACCGGAGCGGGCGCCGTCGCGGTGAGCGCACCGGCGTGAGTTGCCGGAGGTCCGCCTCCAGCTCCATCCGCTCGCGCATCAGCACCGCCTGCGCCGCCGGGTCGGCGTCCCGCATCGCCTCGCGAATCCCCTCGATGCGGGCCTCCAGCGTGCGCAGGTCGAGCCGGCGGATCAGCAGCGCCAGGTCGGCGGCGGCGGGATCCGCCGCCGCGGGCCCCTCCGACACGGCGCGCAACGCCGCCAGCCCGCCCGCGTCGAGCTGTTCGGCCACCTGCGCCAGGTCCGCATCCGGCGGCGCGGCGAGCAGCGCCTCGAACAGTGCCGCATACCCCGCATGCCGGAACGCCCGCGGGGGATGCCGCTCGGCCACCCACTCCGCCACCGACCGGTCGTGGAGCATGGCCCGCACCAGCAGGCGCTCCACCGGCTCGTCCTGCGCCGGCCGCGGTGGCACGACGGTGACCTGCCACTGGGGCCCCTCGTTGCGGCGCTTGCGACCCGTCCACGGCGCGCGCGACGGGGCCGCCGCCTGGGGCGCCGCCCCCTCGTCCACGGGCGGCGGGGGCTCGTCGGGGGGAGGGCCCGCGTCCGGTTCGGCCTGCCGCCGCCGCATGGTCGAGCCGGCGTCGGGTTCGTCAGCCTCGGCCAACAGCGTCGTCTTGTCCAGCCCGGTCATCGCTGCCAGGCGGGCCAGGTACAGGTCGCGCGTCAGCGGGTCGCGCGTGGCGCGGATGGTGGGGAGGAGCCGGTCGATGGCCCGCCGTCGGAGGCGCAGGTCGTCCAGCCACCCGCGGCGCTGCACCAGCTGGAGCTGGCGATCGAACAGGTCCATCGCCTCGGCCAGCGCCGCGTCGATGGCAGGGCGGCCGTGCGCTCGCACGAAGGTGTCCGGATCCTCGCCGTCGGGGAGGGTGACCACGCGCACCGCAGCCCGGTGGCGCAACAGCTCCTTCCCCGACTTGAAGGTGGCCGCCTGCCCCGCCTCGTCGGCGTCGAGCAGGAGGAACACTTCGGGAGCGTAGCGGAGCAGCAGCGCGCCCTGCTCCTCGGTGAGGGCGGTCCCCAGCGGCGCCACCACCTCCTCCACCCCCGCGAGCGCCAGCCGGATGACATCGAGATATCCCTCGACCACGATGGCCCGCTGCTGCCGCCGCATGGCGCCACGCGCCTCATGCAGCCCGTAGAGCAGCCGACGCTTCTGGAAGACGGGCGACTCGGCGCTGTTGAGATACTTGGGCTCCTCGGCGCCCATGGCGCGCCCGCCAAAGCCCACCGGATGCCCCAGCTCGTCGAATATGGGGAACATGATCCGGCCACGAAAACGCGGCCGGAGCCCGTCCTCCCCTTCGCGCTGCAACAGGAGCCCGGCGTCGCGCTGGCGATCGTCGCCAAAGCCAAGCGAGTTGAGGTAGCGGCGCAGCAGCGCCCCGTCCCGCGGGGCAAAGCCGATGCTGAACCGGGCGCAGGCCGCGGCATCAAGGGCGCGCCCGGCGAGGTACGCGCGCGCCTCCGCCCCGACGGTCTCGTCGCGCAGCTGCCGCTGGAACCAGTCGACGGCCGCCCCCAGCACCTCCCAGTGCGGGGCGTTGGGATCGGGGGGCTGGAGCCGCGCGGGGGTGTCGATCACCTCGATGCCGGCGCGCTCCCCCAGGTACTTCACGGCGGCGGGCCACTCCATCCCCAGCCGCTTGCGCACGAACGAGAAGGCGTCGCCGCTTTCGTGGCAGACGAAGCAGTGGTAGGTGCCGCGCTTGGGGGACACGGCGAAGTTGGGCTTGGTCCCCTGATGGAACGGGCACGGCCCGCGGAAGTCGCCGCCGGCCCGCCGCAACGGGACCGACTCGCCGATGACCTGGACGATGTCGGTGGCGGCCCGCACCCGCTCGACCACCTCGTCGGAGATCACGCCCGCCCCCCGCTCACGCCAACTCGGCCACGGTCACGCCGGCGCCTCCCTCGTTCCACGCCCCCAGGCGGCTGCCGGTGACCCGGGTGTCCTTGCGCAGCAGCTCGGCCACGCGGGCCCGCAACGCCCCCGTGCCCTTGCCGTGGATGATGCGCACCTCGCGCAGGTCCGCGCGCACGGCGGCATCCACCGCCGAAAACAGCCGGTCATCGAGTTCGTCGACGCGCAGGCCCCGCAGGTCCACCTCATGCAACGGTCCCTCCGCGTCCACGGCGCCGTACACGGCCACCTTGACCGGCGGCGAGGGCGGCGCCGCGGTGCGCGTGAGGGTGGCCAGCGGGACCGTCAGTGTCAGCGACCCCACGACGACGCGCGCCTCGTCGCCCTTGCACGCCACCACGCGCCCCGGCTTGCCGTCCAGGGTGCCCACCAGCACGGCATCCCCGGGGGCCAGCGGCGCGTCGGGCGCCGGCCGCCGCGCCGCGGGACGCGCCGCCGAGCGTCCCGCGCCCCCCTCCGGGCTCGCGGTGCGCTCGGCGGGCGCCGGGGGCGCCGGGGCCCGCCCGCTCTCCAGGCGCCGTTCCGCCGCCCGCCGCGCCCGGCGCTCCGCCTCGCGCCGCTCCGCCTCCTGCAACGCGGCCGACTGCGCGGCCGCCGCCTCCTCCACGGCCCGGCGCGACTGCCGGGCGGCTTCGTCCAGCGCGGCCGCCTCCTGGACCGCGGCCGCCTGCGCCTTGAACTGGGCGATCACCCCCTCCACCTGCGTGCGCGCCTCCAGCAGGTACTTGCGCGCCCCCTGGCGGGCCTGGCGATCGGCCTCGCGCTCCTTCTCGCGCATCTTGGCCTCGCGATCGGCCACGGTGGCCGTGCGGGCGCGCAGCTTGTCCGCCTCGTGCGCCACATGCCGCTCGCGATCCTGCAGGAGCGCCTCACGCGCCTCCACGTCGGCGAGCAGCACGGCCAGGTCGCGCTCCCCCTGCGGGAGGCGCTCCTCCGCGGCGGCGATCACCTCGGGCGGCAGCAGCAGGCGGCGCGCAATGCTCAGCCCGTAGCTGCGTCCCGGGACCCCCTTGAGGAGGCGGTAGGTGGGGGCGAGCGCCACGGCATCGAACTGCAGCGACGCGTTCACCACCCCCGGCACCTCGGTGGCGAGCAGCTTGAGCTGGCCCAGGTGGGTGGAGGCCAGGGTGAGGGTGCCGCGGGCGGTGAGCGCCGCCAGGATGGCGCCCCCCAGGGCGGCCCCTTCGGCCGGATCGGTGCCGGAGCCCAGCTCGTCCACCAGCACCAGCGACTGGGCGGTGGCGCTGGCGAGGATCTCGGCGAGGTTCTTGACGTGGGCGCTGAAGGTGGAGAGCGAGGCCTCGAGGCTCTGCTCATCTCCCACGTCGGCAAAGCAGTCGTCAAACACCGGGAGGCGGCTCGTGGCGCCCACCGGCGCCGGAATGCCCGCCTGCACCATGGCGGCCATGAGCCCGACCGCCTTGAGGAGGACCGTCTTGCCCCCCGTGTTCGGCCCCGAGACGAGGAGCGTGCGTTCGCCCGGGACCATGGTCAGGTCGAAGGGGACCACGGCAATGCCGCGGGCGAGCAGCAGCGGATGGCGCCCGTCGATGATGCGCACCCCGTCGGCGGGGTCGCCCACCTCGACGGGCGCGCAGTGGCACTCGAGGGCGTAGCGCGCGCGGGCCTGCAGGCTGTCGAGGGCCACGAGCGCGTCCCAGGCCCCCCGCAAGGCGGGCGCATGCGGCCGCAGGGTGTCGGTGAGCTCGCGCAGGACCCGCTCCTCCTCGCGCTGCTCCTCGATCTCGAGCTCACGCACGCGATTGCCGAACTCCACGGCCGCCGGCGGCTCCACGAAGATGGTGGCGCCGGTGCCCGAGGCGTCATGGACGATGCCACCGACGTAGCCGCGCGCCTCGCGCCGCATCGGCATGACCCAGCGGCCGTTGCGCATGGTGACGGAGAGGTCGCTGACCTGATGGTGCGGCTCGAGGCGCGCCATTTCGCGCTCGAGCAGGCGCACCAGCTCGCCCTCCGCCTGGCGCAGTTCGCGGCGCACGCGCCGGAGCGCGGGGGAGGCGTCATCCTTGACGGTGCCGTCGTCGGCAATGGCGCGGGTGATCCCCTCCTCGAGGGGGCGCAGGTCGAGGAGGGCGTCGGCCAGGTCGCGCAGGACGGCGATGACGACGGCGGGGCGCCGCGGGTCGCGCAGGGCGTCGCGCGTGCGGCGCGCGGTGCGCAAGAGGATGGCGCCCTGGAGGAGTTCGAGGGCGGACCATCCGAGCCCGTCGATGCGCAACCGCTGCAGGGGGGCGCCGAGCTCCGGGACGGGTTCGGACGGCCAGCCAAGCTCGGACGCGACCAGCGCCCGCATGGCCTCGACCCGGCGGTGCTCGGCCTCGATCCACGCGCGATCGGCGACGGGGACCAGGGCACGCACCGCGGCGGCGCCTGGGGCGGAGTGCGCCCGCCCGGCGACCAGCCCCAGAAGGCGGGGGAACTCGAGGATGCCGAGGGCGTGCGCGTTCATGGGCCCCTGCGAGGCAAGTCCGACCGCAGGGCCGGAGGGTGAAACGGACGGCCT
>JBILKP010000173.1:0-5861 GCA_044376625.1 Gemmatimonas sp.
CGCGGCGCCCTGCGGCACCTGCACCATCACCCGGATGGTGTCCAGCTGCACCACGGTGAGCAGCGGGCGCGCGCCGGCCGCGGTGCCGGCGGTGACCAGCGAGCCCAGGTCGATGGTGCGGGCGGTGACGATACCGGCGTACGGGGCGGTGAGCGCGCCAAAGCGGAGCAGCTCGCGGAGCGACGCCAGGTTGGCGCGCGCGGCGCGGGCGTTGGCCTCGGCTACCCCGGCGGCGGCGGTGCGCTCGTCCAGCTCCTGCGGGGCCACCACGCCCTGCGCCGCCAGCTGCTGCCACCGCGCCAGCGCCGTGCGCGCCAGCGCCGCGTTGGCCTCGGCCTGCTCCAGCACGGCGGCGCCCTGCGCGGCCTGCTCGCGCACCTCGGGCATGTCCAGCACCGCCAGCGTCTCGCCGCGGCGCACCGCGCTGCCGATGTCCACGCGCAGCGCCTGCACGAAGCCGTTGGCGCGCGCGTACAGCCCCGTCTCGTGCACGCCCACCACCGAGCCCGGCAGCTCGAGCGCGTTGCCGGCGGTGTCGCGCTTCACCGTCTCGGTGTACACCGTGCGCGGGGCGGCCACCGCGGCGCGTTCGGCCTCCCGGGCGCGGGCGCGCGCCAGGCGCGGAAGGGTGCCGGCGGCCGCGAGCAGGGCGAAGAGCGCCAGCAGGAGCGCGGGCAGGGGGACGCGGCCACGGCGGGATGGAACGGCGGGAGCGGTCATGCGGCGGAGACGGTGGGGGAAGCCGAGGCGGCGCGCCGGGCGAGGCGCGTGCGCACCAGCACGTAGACCAGCGGCAGCACGGTGAGCGTGGCCGCGGTGGCAAAGGTGAGGCCGCCGATGACGGCGCGCCCCAGCGGGGCGTTCTGCTCGCCGCCCTCCCCCAGGCCGAGCGCCATGGGGATCATCCCCACCACCATGGCGAGGGCCGTCATGAGGACCGGGCGCAGGCGCGTGGCGGCGGCCTCGCGCGCGGCGTCGGCGGGGGCGGCGCCCCCCTCGACCAGTTCGTTGGCGAAGGCCACCACCAGGATGCCGTTGGCGGTGGCCACTCCCATGCTCATGATGGCGCCCATGAACGCCGGCACCGAGAGGCCGTCGCCGGTGGCAAAGAGCGCCCACACCACCCCCGCCAGCGCCACCGGGAGCGCGCTGGCGATGATGAGCGGGTCGGTCCACGACTGGAAGTTGATCACCATGATGAGGTACACCAGCACCACGGCCAACAGCAGCCCCGCGCCCAGCCCCTCGTAGGCGGTGCGCATGGCGGCCACCTGCCCGCGGATGGCGAGGGTGGTGCCGCGCGGGAGGGTGGGGGCCAGCGAGTCGAGCACCGCCTGCACCTCGGCGGCCACGCCCCCCAGGTCGCGGTCCTGCACGTTGGCATAGACGTCGAACACCGGGACCACGTCGTAGTGGTTGACCGAGGCCATCGCGGTCCGGCGCGTGAGCGTGGCGACGTTGTCCAGGAGGGGCGTCACGAGCGGGGGGACGCCCCCGGCGCCCAGCACCGGCGTCTGCCGGATGGCCTCGAGGGTGGGGATGCGGTGCTGCGGGGTCTGCACGCTGACGCTGTACTGCACGCCGTTCTGCGGGTTGAGCCAGACGTTGGGGGCGGTCTGCCCGCTGGAGGCGAGGGAGACGAGGAGGTCGGAGGCCACCTCGCGCTGGGTGAGCCCGAGCCCGGCGGCGCGCACGCGGTCCACCGCCACCGCCAGCTCGGGGGCGTTGGCGCGCTGCTGGAGGTACACGTCCACGGCGCCGGGGACGGCGGCGAGGCGCCGCTCGAGGAAGCGGGCGAGGGCGAAGTTGTCGGCGCGGCTGGTGCCGGCCACCTGGACATCAACCGGGGCGGGGAGCCCGGCGTTGAGGATCTGCCCCACGATGTCGGCGGACTGGAAGAACACCAGCACCTGCGGGAACTGCTCACGGAGCCGCTGGCGGATGCGCCGGGCGTACTCGGCGGTGGGGCGGGTGCGGGCCTCGGTGAGGGTGACCAGCATGTCGGCGTCGGTGACGCCGGTGGTGGGGTTGTCGGAGAAGGCGAGGTTGGTGAGCGAGGTGCTGGGGATGCCGACGTTGTCGAGGATGGTGCCCAGCTCCCCGGGGGGGATGACCTCGCGGATGGCGGCTTCCACGCCCGCGACCAGGCGCGCGGTCTCCTCGAGGCGGGTCCCCACGGGGGCGCGGAGGTGGAGGCGCAGCTGTCCCGCATCGACGGCGGGGAAGAAGTCCTGGCCCAGCCACGGGAGGAGGGCGGCGCCGGAGGCGGCCACCAGGAGGGCGCCCAGGAGCACGGCGCGGGGGCGGGCCACGCGGGTGGCCAGCGCCGCGCGGTAGCGGTGGCGCGCGCGGTCGAAGCGGGCCTCGAAGGCGTGGTGGAGGCGGGCCCAGGGGCCCGGCGCGGCGCCGCTGGCAGCGCGCTGCGCGGCGAGCGCGCCCTCGCGCTCCATCGCGAAGCGCACCAGGGTGGGGACCAGGGTGCGGGCGATGAGGTACGACGCCAGCATGGCGAACACCACCGCCAGCGCCAGCGGCCGGAAGAGCGCGGCCGCCTGCCCCCCGAGGAAGAAGATGGGGACGAAGACGATGCAGATGGCCAGCGTGGAGACGAGCGTGGGGATGGCGATCTGCCCCGCGCCGGCGAGGATGGCCGCGTGCACGTCGGGCTCGTGCGCGTGGACGCGGTGGATGTTCTCGATTCCCACGGTGGCGTCGTCCACCAGCACGCCCACGGCGAGGGCGAGCCCGCCCAGCGTCATCACGTTGAGCGTCTCGCCGAGGGCGGCGAGGACGATGACCGAGCAGAGGATGGAGAGGGGGATGGAGAGGGCGACGATCCCGGTGGCACGCCAGCTCCCCAGGAAGAGCAGCAGCATGAGGGCCGTGAGGGCCGCGGCGATGGCGGCCTCGACGACCACGCCGCGCAGGGCGGCCTTCACGAAGGCGGACTGGTCGGCGAGGATGTCCACCTGCAGCGCCGGGGGGAGCGCGGCGAGGATGCCGGGGAGGGCGGCGCGGACGCGGGTGACGACGTCGATGGTGGAGGCCCCGCTGCTCTTGAGCACCGTGACCAGCGCGCCGCGGACGCCGTCCCGGTGCACGATGTTGGTCTGCACCGCGTAGCCGTCGCGCACCTGGGCGACGTCGCGGAGGCGGACCAGGGCGCCGTTGACCACGCGCACCGGCAGGTCGTTGAGCGCCTCGACCACGTCCGGGCTGCCGTTGACGCGGACGCCGTACTCGCGGTCGCCGATCTTGGCGGTGCCGCCCGGCAGGACGAGGTTCTGGGCGGTGAGGGCGTCGCTGACGTCGGAGGGGGAGAGGCCGCGGGCGGCGAGCTGGGCGGGGTCGAGGTCGACGTTGATGAGGCGGGTGCGCCCGCCGTAGGGGGAGGGGACGGAGGCGCCGCGGACGGTGGCGAGGCGGGTGCGGATGCCGTTGGTGCCGAGGTCGTTGAGCTGCTGCTCGGAGAGCGAGTCGCCGCCCAGGGCGAGCTGGAGGACGGGGACGTTGGCGGCGTTGAAGCGGAGGATGTACGGGGCCTGCGCGCCCGGGGGCATGGCGCGGAGGATCGTCTGGCTCACGGCCCCCAGCTGCGCCACGGCGGCCTCGATGCGGGCGCCGGGCTGGAAGTAGACCTTGATGAGGGCGATCCCGGGGAGCGCCTGCGACTCGAGGTGCTCGATGTCGTTGACGGTGGTGCTGATGGCGCGCTCGAAGACCGTGGCGAAGCGCCGCTCCATCTCCTCGGCGGGGAGCCCGCTGTAGGACCAGATCACCGAGACGACGGGGATGTCCACCTCGGGGAGGATGTCGGTGGGCATGCGGCGCGCGGCCAGCGTGCCCACCAGCACCACGAGGAGCGCCCCGACGATGAAGGTGTAGGGGCGGCGGAGGGCGACCTGGACGATCCACATGGGGGAAAAGCTACGGGCCGGTGGCGGATGCGCCACCGGCCCGTCGCGAGCCGCGTCCCGACCCCTGGGGGGGGTCAGTCCTCGGTGTCGAGCATCTTGCGGATCTGGTCGCGCGCGTCCTGCAGGTGCGCGCGGCTGGTGCGGTCGGCGGTGCGCCCCACGGCGGCGGCGAGCTCGCGGTCGAGGGTGCGCATCTCGTCCTTGAGCAGGGGCCGGAAGTCGCGGGTGTTCACGACGCCACCGCCGAGGAAGGCGGCGAGCGCGGCATCCTGCGCCGAGGGGGCGGGAGGCTTGATCTTGCTGGCCATCGCCTCGAGGTAGGTGGCCTGGAGGCGGCGGCGGTAGGCGTCGATGGGCGCGCCGGCGTAGATCTCCTTCCAGAGGCCGCGGCGGAGGTCGGTGAGCATCTCCCCCAGCGGGTACGCCTGTCCCGGGGTGGCCATGGCCTCGAGCTCCACCATGCGCTGCAGCCGCTGGTTGGAGACCAGCGACGACAGGGCGCGCGCCTGGGCGCCGGTGATGCGGTTGATGTTGCCGTCGGTCTCCAGCTTGCGCAGGACCTCGGGGAGGATGAGGTACGTCGGGGTGCTGAACACCTCGTCGTTCAGGAAGCGCATGGCGGCCTTCTGCCGGGCGCGCGCCACGGGGGTGTACACGGCCCCCGCCTGCCCCACGACCTTCTCCTGCTTGTCCACGCCGCCCACGATGCGGGTGACGTGGTTGGCCTCGGTGCCCCACTGGCCGATGACGGTGCCATAGGTGGCGCGCAGCAGCGAGAAGTCGGCGGTCTTGTCCTGGGTGGCCGCGGGCTCGACCAGCTTCATGATGCGGGCGAGGTTCCGGAAGCCCAGCCCGGTGGAGCGCACGGCGTCGGCATCACCGATGGCCTCGGACTGCTCGCCCGGGTCGGCGCCGCCGGCGCCGGCGTCGCTGGCGAAGCGGTACCAGGGGATGGAGTCCTGCATGCGCGCCCAGCGGTCCAGCGTGGCCTTTTCCGCCTCGGGGGAGGCGGCACCGGCGATGGGGGAGTACCCCCACTTCACCGCGAAGCGGTCGTACGGGCCCACCTTGGGGACGAGGTCGCCCAGGGCGATGCCGTCCTCGGGCTGCGCGATGTAGTTGAAGCGCGCGTAGTCCATGATGGACGGCGAGTGCCCCATGCGCGCCACCCACGTCTTGCTGCGGATGGAGTCCACCGGGTACATGGCGCTCCCCTTGAAGTTGTGGGGGAAGCCCAGGGTGTGCCCCACCTCGTGCGCCACGACGAACTGCACCAGGCGCCCCATGAGGGAGTCGGGGAAGGGGAACTTCTGCGCGCGCGCGTCCAGGTGCCCCACCTGCGAGAAGTACCAGTTGCGCTGGAGGTCCATGATGTTGTGGTACATCTGGACGTCGGCGTCGATGATCTCGCCGGTGCGCGGGTCGGTGGTGCTGGGGCCCACGGCGTTGGCCACCGGCGAGGGGAGCCAGCGGACCATGGCGACGGACGCGTCCTCGCCCGAGAAGTCCGGATTGTCCTTCGGGGCCTCGGCGGCGACGATCCCCTTGCTGAAGCCGGCGTCCTCGAAGGCGGGCTGCCACTCCTCGATGCCGGCCTTCACCCACGGGACCAGCCACGCGGGGGTGGCGGGGTCGACGTAGTAGGTGATGGGCTTCTTCGGGACGCACAGCGCGCCGGCCTTCTGGTCGGAGCACTCGAGGCGCCAGCGGGCGATGTAGCGGCGCGGGAGGACGCGCTGCTCGGGGGAGCCGAAGTCGGTCTTGCTCTCGCCGAAGTAGCCCACGCGCGCGTCGTTGAGGCGCGGCATCATGGGCTGGTCGGGGAGCTTGACCACCGAGAAGGTGTAGGACTCGGTGGTGGCGCCGGCGGGGCCGCCGAGGGAGAGGCCGGGGAGGCTGAGGCCGCCCGGGGCGCCCCCCGCGGTGAACGTCTGGGTGGCGGTG
>JBILKP010000174.1:0-5853 GCA_044376625.1 Gemmatimonas sp.
ACCGGATCGCGGTGTACTGCCCCCACTCGTACAACTTCTCGGGGCAGCTGTACGTGGCGTCCGCGGCGCAGGTGCGCCCGCTGGACATGGCCAGCGCGGATGCGATGGCGTTCGTGGTGTCGGGTGGGGTGACGGGGCTGGTGCCCGCGGCGCAGTCCACCGGCGAGTTCGCCACGGTGCGCCTGTGACCCGGGCGCCGGGGAGGTGCGGGCGCGGCCGTCGGTGGCCGGCGTGGCTGGCGGGGCTGGCCCTGGTGGCCGGGGTGGCCCCCGGGGCGCGGGCGCAGGGCGCGCCTGCGGCGCCCGCGCGCGTGCTGCTGCTGGAGCCGGACGCCGTGTTCGATGGCACGACGGAGGCCCCGCATCGCGGGTGGGTGGTGGTGGTGCGCGGGGAACGGATCGAGGCCGCGGGGCCGCGGGCCGCGGTGCCGGTGCCCGCCGGCGCGGAGCGGATCCCGCTCCCCGGCACGACGCTGCTCCCCGGGCTCAGCGACCTGCACAGCCACGTGCTGCTGCACCCGTACGACGAGACCCCCTGGAACGACCAGGTGCTGCGCGAATCGCTGGCGGTGCGCACCGCGCGGGCGGTGAACCACCTGCGGCACACGCTGGAGGCGGGGTTCACGCTGCTGCGCGACCTGGGGACCGAGGGGGCGGGGTACGCCGACGCGGGGCTCAAGGAGGCGGTGGACCAGGGGATCATCCCCGGTCCCCGGCTGCTGGTGACCACCAAGGCGATCGTGGCCACCGGCTCGTACGGCCCCAAGGGATTTGGCGCCGAGATCGGCGTGCCCCAGGGGGCGGAGGAGGCCGACGGCGTGGAGGGGGTCACGCGGGTGGTGCGCGACCAGATCGGCCATGGCGCCGACTGGGTGAAGATCTATGCCGACTATCGGTGGGGCCCCCGCGGCGAGGCGCGCCCGACCTTCACCGAGGCGGAGTGGGAGGCGATCGTGCGCACGGCGTCCAGCAGCGGCCGCCCGGTGGTGGCCCACGCCAGCACGGTGGAGGGGATGCGCCGCGCGATCATGGCCGGCGTGGAGACGATCGAGCATGGTGACGCCGCCACACCGGAGCTGTTCGCCCTGATGAAGCAGCGCGGCGTGGCCTTCTGCCCCACGCTGGCCGCCACGGAGAGCACCACGCGCTACCGGGGCTGGAAGAAGGGGACGGACCCGCTCCCCGCGGGGGTGGCGCAGAAGCAGGCGATGTTCCGCGCGGCGCTGGCCTCGGGGGTGACCATCTGCAACGGCAGCGACGTGGGGGTGTTTGCCCACGGCGACAACGCGCTGGAGCTGGAACTGATGGTGGAGTACGGGATGCGCCCGGTGGATGCGCTGCGGGCCGCCACCAGCGTGAACGCGCGCGTGGTCCACCGCGAGGGGGAGCTGGGGCGCGTGGCCCCGGGGCTGCTGGCCGACCTGGTCGCGGTGCGCGGCGACCCCACCACCGACATCCGCCGGGTGCGCGACGTGCGGCTGGTGCTCAAGGGCGGCGCCATCGTCGTGCGCCGCTGACGGGGATGGACACGGCCCAGCTGCTGGCGCGACTGCCGGCGCCGCTGGCGGAGCGCGTCACCCCGCATGGGCCGGTGACGACCGCGGCGGCGACCGGCGCGTTCGTGGTGTACTGGATGCGCACCGCAGTGCGCGCCCACGAGAACCCGGCGCTGGACACGGCGCTGGCCGCGGCTGCGCAGCTGGGGGTGCCGGCGTTCGTGTACCACGCGCTGTCGGAGCGGTACCCGTACGCCTCCGACCGCCACCATCGCTTCATCCTGGAGGGCGCGCGCGACGTGGCCGCGGCGTGCACGGCGCGCGGCGTCGGCTACGCCTTCCACCTGGAGCGGCCGGGGCATCGCGGGCCGGTGTTGGCGCAGCTGGCGGCGCGCGCCGCGCTGGTGGTGACCGAGACCATGCCCATCCCGCCGCTGTCCGACTGGACCGCCCGATTGGCGGCGGCGGCCCCGTGTCCCGTATGGAGCGTGGACACCGCCTGCGTGGTCCCCATGCCACTGGTGGGGAAGGCGCACACGCGGGCGTTTGCCTTCCGGGACGCTACCGAGCCGCTGCGCCGCGACCGGCTGTCACGCCCGTGGACCGACGTGGCGCCGCACACCCCGCCCTTCCTCCCCGACCCGCTCCCCTTTGCGCCGGTGGCGCTGGCGGAGGCCGACCTGGCGGCGCTGGTGGCGGCCTGCGCCATCGACCATGGTGTCGCGCCGGTGCCGGCATATCCCGGCGGCAGCACCGCCGGCTACGCCCGGTGGGACGCCTTCGTGCAGCGCGGGGCGCTGGACCGGTACGCCGCCGACCGCAACGACCCGGTGCGCGACGGCGTGAGCGGGATGTCCCCCTACCTGCACTACGGGATGGTGTCGCCGTTCCGCCTGGCGCGGGCGTGCGCGGCGCGCCCCGGTGAGGGTGCCGCCAAGTACCTGGATGAGCTCCTGGTGTGGCGCGAGCTGGCGTGGAGCTTCTGCCACTGGCATCCCACCCCGGCATCGATGGAGGCGCTGCCCGCGTGGGCGCGCGACACGCTGGAGGCGCACGCCGGCGACCCCCGCCCGGTGCTGTCGTGGGAACGGCTGGCGCGCGGGCACACGGGGGACCGGCTGTGGGATGCGGCACAGCAGGCGCTGGTGCGTCACGGGATGCTGCACAACAACCTGCGCATGACGTGGGGGAAGGCGATCCCCGGGTGGTCGGCCTCGCCGGCCGAGGCCTTGGCGCGGCTGGAGGACCTCAACCATCGCTACGCGCTGGACGGGCGCGACCCGGCCTCGTACGGCGGGCTGCTGTGGTGCCTGGGGCAGTTCGATCGCCCCTTCACACCGCCTGTGCCGGTGCTGGGCACGGTGCGGCCGCGCCCCACCCGGGCGCACGCGGCACGGCTGGACGTGACCCGGTACGAGGCGCAGGTGCGGCGCGCCGCCGCCGGCCGTCCGGCATCAGCCCTGGTGGTGGGCGCCGGCATCGCCGGACTGGCGTGCGCCCGCACGTTGCACGACGCCGGGGTGGCGGTGACGGTGCTGGACAAGGGGCGTGGGGTGGGGGGGCGCACGAGCACGCGCCGCGGACCCGCGGGCGCCTTCGATCATGGCGCCCCGCACTTTGCGTCCACCGATCCGCGGCTGACCCCCTGGCTGCAGGCGTGGTGCGACGAGGGGGTGCTGCAGGCCACGGCCGACGGCTTCACGGGACGCCCCGGGATGAGCGCGCTGGCGCGCCACCTGGCCGACGCGCTGGCGGTCACCGTGGGGTGCACCGTGCAGCGCGTGCGCCCCACCACCGCCGGATGGGAGGCACTGGATGCGGACGGGCGCCGCTGGACGGGCGACCGGCTGCTGTTGGCGATGCCGGCCCCGCAGGCCGCCGCGCTGCTGCGCACGGCCGACCACCCGGCCACCGACGCCCTGTCCGAGGCCTTGGACACCGTGGTGATGGCGCCGTGCTGGAGCGCGATGGTCCGGCTGGACGGTCCGTTGCCCGTGCGTGCGCAGCAGCAGTGGGCCGACGGGGCGGTGCATGCGGACGGCGGGGCTGTCGAGCCGCCGGTGGCCCGCCTTGTTCGCGAGGCCGACAAGCCGGGGCGATCGGGCGCCGAATGCTGGACGGTGCAGGCCGACGCGACCTGGAGCGCGACCCACGTGGATGCGGAGGCGGCGCAGGTGGCGGAGGTGCTGGGGAGCGCCCTGGCGCGCACGCTGGCACGCGCCATGGGACCTGGCGTGCCCGACGTGGCGGAGGTGACGGCACACCGCTGGCGCTACGCGCGGGTCACGCGCGGCCTGGCGACCCCATGCCTGTGGGAACGGGAGGCCGGCGTGGGGGCAGCGGGCGACTTCGGGGAGGTCGCCGATGTGGAGGGGGCCTGGCTCAGCGGGGTGGCGCTGGCCGGGCGCGTGCTGGGCGGGTAGTGGGCGGGTGATGGCCCGGTGATCCGGCAGCGTCACCGAGCCAGCACCCGCGACGGCGCGGCGGGTTACGCCCCCGGAGGCGGGAACCCTGTCAGCAGGGTGTCCTCGCCGCTGCGCAGCGAGGCAATCAGCTCCTCGGCGAAGGCCACCAGCTCGGCCATGGTGGGGGCGTCAAACACCAGGCGCACCCCGGCCGTCGCGTACAGCTCCGGCAACGGGCGCGTGCCGCCCAACGCGAGGAACCGCTTGTAGTCGGCCACCGCCTGGCGCGGGTCGCGGAGCGCGCGCCGCAGCACCTGCAGCGCCCCCAGCTGCGCCAGGCCGTACTCGATGTAGTAGAACGGCAGCTCGAAGATGTGCAGCTGCCGGTACCAGCGCGCCACCCGCTCGCGCTCCAGCCCCGTCCAGTCCACGCCCACGTCGAACTGCGAGCGGATGGCGAGCCACTGCCGGTCGCGCGCGTCGCGGTCCGCCCCGTCGGGGCTGGTGTAGATCCACGCCTGGAAGGCGTCCACGCTCGCAATGTGGGTGAGGCTCCCCAGCACGTCCTCCAGGTGCTCCAGCCACGCCACCCGCGCCTGCTCCGGCGTGTAGTAGCCCACCGGGCGCACCAGGTACGGCATGGCCAGCAGCTCCATGCTCATGGACGCCAGCTCCGCCGCCTCGTGCCCCGTGCGCCGCTGCCAGCCGAACGGCAGCGCATAGGTGGCGAAGTCGTGAAAGCAGTGCCCGGCCTCGTGGAGCAGCGTCTGCACGTCGTCGGGGACCCCGACGGCGTTCATGAAGATGAACGGCCGTCGCCGCACGGGGAGGTCGGTGCAGTAGCCGCCGGGCGCCTTGCCGGGGCGGCTCTCCAGGTCGAGGAGCCCCTCGTCGGCCATCAGGCGGAACTGGCTGCCGAGCTCGGGATCCACGCGCTCGAAGATGGCGCCGGCGCGCGTCACGAAGCCGTCCACCGTCTCGAAGGGGCGCAGCGGTTCGCGACTGCCCAGGTCCACCGAGAGATCCCAGGGGCGGAGCGACGGAACCGCCAATTCCGCCTGCCGGTGGCGCATCAACCGCATCACCGCGGGGGTGACCGTCTCCAGCACCGCCTCGTGGAAGCGGGCGGTGTCCTGGGGGGTGTAATCGAACCGGTGCTTGGCGGCGAAAGCGTAGCGCTGGTAGTCGGCGAACCCGGCCTCGTGCGCGATGGCCTGGCGCAGCACGCGCAGCCGATCGAACAGGTCGGCCATCTCGGTCCGATGCGCCAGATAGGCCCCGGCCCCCATCCGGAAGGCGCGCTCGCGCTCGGCCCGGTCGGGCGACTTGAGGTGCGTCTGCAGCTGCGGGATGGTCGTGGGGGTGCCATCCCAGTCGACCGAGAGCCCGCCCGTGATCTTCTGGTAGGCCGCGGTGAGCTCCTCCACCTGCGACATGCGGGCCACGTTGGCCTCGCGGAAGATCGTGACGTCGGTGCGGAAGCGCTGCAGCGTGGTCTGCAGGTCATCCCGCGGGGAGCCGATGGCCAGCAGGCGCCGCGCGAGGCGCACCTGCTGTTCGTCCACCTGCGGGAAGATGTCCATGGTGAAGCGCAGGTAGGCCTCTTCGGCGTCCCGGTCGGCGGTGTTGCCGGTGTAGGCAATCATCGCCTGCGTGCCGGCCTCCCCGATGAGCGCGTCCAGGCGCGACCACGCGGCCATCCACGGCTCCAGGTTGCCGCCGTCGTCGGCCAGCGGCGCCTCGGCCAGCTGGTCGTACCACGGGCGGATGTCCTCCCACCCCGCGTCGCGGAAGGCCTCCGGGGAATCGGGGAGCGGGCGCGCCATCACGACGCCGGGCACATTGGCGGTCATCACTCAGGCTCCATAGGGGATCCAGACATTCTTCACCTGCACGGCCCGGCGGAGGAACGCACGCCCCTCCCCCTGCCGCGGGTCCAGCCACTCGCGCGGG
>JBILKP010000175.1:0-5850 GCA_044376625.1 Gemmatimonas sp.
GCTGCTGCACGATGTGGGCTACCACATCAACTACGAGAAGCACCACAAGCACTCCTTCCACCTCATCTCCCATGCGGAGCTGCTGGGGATGACGCCGGCGGAGCAGGTGATCATCGCGCACGTGGCACGCTACCACCGGGGGGCCCCCCCCAAGGTGCGCCACCGCGCGTTCGGGGGGCTGGAGCGGGGCGTGCGGGAGCGCATCGTCAAGCTCGCCGCGCTGCTCCGCTTTGCCGACGGCCTCGACCGCGGCCACGTGGGCGCGGTGGGGATGGTGCGGGTGCGCCTGACCCCCGCCGCGCTGCGGGTGGAGGTCACCGAGGCGGCGGGGGCGCACGGCGTGCGGCTGGAGTGCTGGGGCGGGAGCCGCAAGCGCCAGCTCCTGGAGAAGGTGCTGGGGGTGCCGGTGGTGGTGGTGGCCCCCGACGGCACCGAGGTGCGCTCCGACGACGACGGGGACGGCGACTAGCGCGGAGGCCGGCGCGGCCGCGCCGGTCAGATCCCCACTTCGGCGCCAAAGCGCAGCGTCCACTCGCCGCGACGCGCCCCCTGCGGCAGCACGCGGTAGCGTCCCTGGATGAGTTCGGCGTTGGTCTTGATGCGGTGCCCGTTCAGGTAGCGCGCCACCCCCACGGCCCGCTCATGCACCGCTTCCACCCCCGGCACCCCGCGGATCGCCGCCGCCGGGGTCACCCACGAGGCCCGCAGCTGCGGCTCCCAGCTGGAGGCCGGGAGGAGCCAGCTCCCCTGCACCGTGAGCCCCTCTCCGGTGTGCACATGGCGCACTGCCGACCCGCTGCGGGTGACCGGGTCGGGCGCCGTGCGCCGCGCGTACTCCACGGCCAGCGCCATCCCGCGCCGCTTGGCCAGCGCGTCGGCAAACCAGGTGGTCATGCCGCGCGGGGCGAACAGCAGGGGCCCCAGTTGCCCCCCCGTGCGCACGGCGCGGTCGTTGCGCGACAGACCGCCGGCCAGCGACAGGCGCAGCGAGGGCTCGCGCACCTGGTCCCCCTCCACGTAGTCGCCGTTGGCGGTGAACACCCCAAGCGGCAGCCACTCCAGCCGGGTGGTGTACGCCAGGCCGTTGTCCCCCGGCGGGGGATTGCGCCCCTCGCCGCTGGTGATCGCGCCGCGCCACACCACCCGCCCGCGCCCCACCGGCTGCGTGACGGCCACGAAGGCGCCCACGTCGCGGTCGGCCGTGAACAACGCGTTCACCGGCGAGCGATCGGGGGTCTGCAACTCGCTGGAGGAGACCAGCCGCTGGCGGTTCCCCGGAAGCTTGGCCTGCCCGAAGGCGGCCGAGACGCGGGGGGTGAACTGCCAGGTCACATAGGCATCGCGCAGCACGTTGGCAAAGCCGGTGTTCTCCTGGTCCATGTCGCCCCGGGCAAAGGAGAGCTGGACGTTCACCCGCAGTCGCGGGTCCTTGAGCACACCGTCCAGCCGCAGGCGCATGCGGCGCACCGCCAGGGTGGCGCGCCGGACCTGGAGCGGCTCGACATCGCGCGAGGCCACCGCGGCCAGCTGCTGCACCCGGAAGCGGAGCCCCAGCGTGGTCACGCCGTCGGTGCCGCGCAGGGTGATGCCGGCGCGGTCGAGGGTGATGGGGACGGCCAGCGCCGGGGGGGGCGGTTGCGACGGGCCCGACGGGGCGCCGACCGGCTGCGCCGCCGCGCGAGGCGTCAGGGGAGTGCCCAGCGCCATCACGGCGCCAACCGTGGGAACCAGCAGGGCCCGCGGAACGGCCCGGGAAGCACGCAAGGGGGAACGCATCCCCAACGCTACGGCAACCCGGATGCCGCCGCTACGTCACGACGGGGTCACGGTTGCATCACGGTTGCATCACGGCCGTGATCCGGGTGCACCAGCCCTACACCGCCCCCCAGGGATCGGCCATGAACTGCTGGTGGCTGGCGCGCTCCGGCTCGCCATTGGGGTGCCGGCGCCGGTACACCCCGTCGCTCCCCAGCACCCACGCCTGCCGGTTGTCCCGCAGGCAGGTGGCCAGCAGCCGGTCCAGCTGCTGGTGCAGCGCCGGGTCCCGGATGGGGACCATCGTCTCCACCCGCCGGTCCAGGTTGCGCGGCATCCAGTCCGCCGAGCCGATGTAGTACGCGGGCTCGCCGGCGTTGGCGCAATACACCACGCGGGAGTGCTCGAGGAAGCGCCCCACGATGGAGGTGACGCGGATCCGCTCGCTCACCCCCGGGATCCCCGGGAGCAGGCAGCAGGTGCCGCGCACCACCAGGTCGATCTCCACCCCGTCCTGCGACGCCGCGTACAGCGCGGCGATCACCTCCGGGTCCACCAGCGCGTTCATCTTGGCGATGAGCCGCCCGCCCCGCCCCTCGCGCGCGTGCGCCGCCTCGCGGCGGATGAGCGCCAGCATCCCCGCCCGGAGCGTCCCGGGCGCCACCAGCAGCTGCCGGTAGGCCACCGACCGCGCCATGCCGGTGAGCGAGTTGAACAGGTCCGACAGGTCGGCGCCGATGGCGGGATCGCAGGTGAACAGCCCCACGTCGGTGTACAGCCGTGCCGTGCGCGAGTTGTAGTTCCCGGTCCCCACGTGGACGTAGCGCCGGATCCCGTCGGCGTCGCGCCGCACCACCAGCACCACCTTGGCGTGCGTCTTGAGCCCGGGAAGCCCGTAGGCCACGTGGATCCCGTAGCTCTCCATCGTACGCGCGAACGTGATGTTGTTCTGCTCGTCAAAGCGCGCCTGCAGCTCGATGATCACCGCCACCTGCTTGCCGGCCAGCGCCGCATCGGTGAGGGCGTTGACGATGGCGGTGTCTCCCGACGTCCGATACAGCGTGAGCTTGATCGCCAGCACCTGCGGGTCGGCGGCGGCCTGCGCCAGGAACGCCTCCACCGACCCGGCAAACGACTCGAACGGGTGGTGCACCAGCACGTCCCGCTGGCGGATCACGTCGAACACCCCGGGGGCGTCGCGGAAGGGGGCCGGCACCACCGGCGCGTACGGCGCGTCGCGCAGCGCCGGCAGGTCGAGCCCCGCCAGCGCCATCAGGTCCCCCAGCTCCAGCAGGGCGTCGCCGTCGTGCACGTCGCGCCATGCCAGTGGCGCCACCCGCTGCGACTCGCTCGCCCCCAGCTCCTCCAGCAGCAGCTGGCGGATCCCCGCGGGCATGTCGGGCTGGACCTCCAGCCGCACCACCTCGCCGAAGCGGCGCTGGAAGACCTGCTGCTCGATGGTCTCCAGCAGGTCCTCCGGCTGCTCCATCTGCCCCAGGTCGAGGTCGGAGTAGCGGGTGATCCGGAAGGTGTGCCACCCGCGCACGTCCATCCCCGGGAACAGCGCCCCCAGGTGCGCCCCGATCACCGCCTCCAGCGGCACGAAGTGCAGCGGACGCCCCGCCAGCGGCACCCACCGCGGGAGCGACCGCGGCACCTTCACCCGGGCAAAGTGCTCCTTCCCGGTCTCGGGGTCGCGCACCTCCACCGCCAGCGACAGCGACAGATTCGAGATGTACGGGAACGGGTGCCCGGGGTCCACCGCCAGCGGGGTGAGCACCGGGAACACCTCGGCCTCGAAGAAGGCGTGCAGCGCGGCCTTCTCCTCGTGCGTGGTCTCCGCCATGGCCAGCAGCCGGATGCCGTGCGACGCCAGCGCCGGGACCAGCAGCCCCTCCAGCACCTCGCGGCGGCGCTCCAGCAGCCCCGCGACCCGGTCGCGGATCGCCTCCATCTGCTCCGCCGGGGCCAGCGGATCGGGGGGGTACGCCGGCACCCCCGCCGTCACCTTGCGCCGCAACCCGGCCACCCGGACCATGTAGAACTCGTCCAGGTTGGTGCTGAAGATCGCCAGGAACTTGAGCCGTTCCAGCAGGGGCACCCGCGGGTCCAGCGCCTCCTCGAGCACGCGGGCGTTGAAGTCCAGCCAGCTGAGCTCGCGGTTGCGGAAGGGGAAGGCGGGGGCGGTCATGGCGAGTGGGGAAGGCCCCCGAGCGGGACGCTCAGGCGGGGACGACGGCGGCCAGCACCCAGTAGGTCAGCGCCGCCATCAGCGCGGAGGCGGGGATGGTGATCACCCACGCCCAGACGATGCGCCCCGCCAGCCCCCACCGCACCGCCGACAGGCGGTTGGTGGCCCCCACCCCCACGATCGCCCCGGTGATCGTGTGCGTGGTGCTCACGGGGATTCCCAGCCGCGACGCCAGCAGGATCACCACCGCGCCACCGGTCTCGGCGCAGAAGCCGCCCACGGGGCGCAGCTTGGTGATGCGCGTGCCCATGGTGTGCACGATGCGCCACCCGCCAAACAGCGTCCCCAGCGAGATCATGGTGTAGGCGCTGAGCTCCAGCCACAGCGGCACCGTCCCCAGGTCGGTCAGGTGGAAGTGCGCCAGCCACCCGGTCTCGTTGGCGAATACCGCCTGCGTGGCCACCAGCAGCCCCACCACGATCCCCATCGTCTTCTGCGCGTCGTTCCCGCCGTGCGCCACCGACAGCAGCGCCGAGCTGGTCAGCTGCGCCAGGCGGAAGAAGCGCGCCGACTTCTGGGCCGAGACCCGCGCGAACAGGTTGAGCACCAGCACCATCAGGGTGAACCCCATCAGCATGCCGATGGTGGGGGAGAGGACGATCGCCGACAGCGTCTCGATCCACTTCTTCCCCCACAGCAGCGCCCCGAACCCCGCCTTGGCCACCGCCGCCCCGGCGTACCCGCCGATGAGCGCGTGGGACGAGGACGACGGAATCCCGAACCACCAGGTGATGAGGTTCCAGGTGATCGCCCCCAGCAGGCCCCCCAGGATCACGTTGGCGTCCACGATGGACACGTCGATGAACCCGGCCGCCACCGACTTGGCCACCGCCGTCCCCACGAAGAACAGCGCGGAGAAGTTGAACACCGCCGCCCAGACCACCGCCGCCACCGGGCTCAGCACCCGCGTCCCCACGATGGTGGCGATGGAGTTCGCGGAATCGTGGAAGCCGTTGATGAAGTCGAAGGCGAGCGCCACCGCCACGATGAACAGCACGAACTCGGCCACGGGACCGTCAGCTGTTCTTGAGGGCGATGCTCTCGAGGACGTTGGAGACGTCCTCGCACTCGTCGATCGCGTGCTCCAGGGCGTCGAAGATCTCCTTCCACTTGAGCACCTCGATCGCCGGCTCCTCCTTCTCGAACAGCGCGCCCACCGCCTGCGCGTAGAGCACGTCCCCCTCCTCCTCCAGCGCCTTCATCGTGCGCCCGTGCTCCACCATCTTCTGCCGCTTGGTCACGTCCCCCACCGCGGCGAGGATCTCGGCGGAGGCCCGCACCAGCACGTCGGCCAGCGCCGTCCCCCCGGGGCGCGGCTGCGTCACGCGGAACATCACCACCCGCCGCGCCGCGCCATTGATCAGGTCGATCACGTTGTCCAGCCGCTTGGCCAGCAGGTGGATGTCCTCGCGGTCCAGCGGGGTCACGAAGCTGGTGTCGATCCGCTGGTTGATGCCGGCTGCCACCGCATCCCCCGCGGTCTCCACCTTCTTGATCTCCGCGGCAATCCGCACCGCCTCCGCCGGCGTCTCGAACAGCTGCCGCAGCAGCCCGGCCGCCTGGCCAATGTGCACCGCCAGCTGGCGGAACTGGTCGAAAAAGGTCTCGTCCTTCGAGAAGAGCTTCACGGGATTCGGAAAGAGGGGGACGGAGCGCCCGGGGCGCCTTGGCCTCGAGCCCTAATCAAGCACCCGCCGGGGCGGGCCCGACACGGTCGCGGCTGTAACGGTTCCGTCACCACGCCGGTGCCCACGCCACGGCCGCCCTGCAATGTCGCCACGCCGGCCCTCGGCTGGCAGGGGCGCCGCGTGCATTCTGACAGTTCACCCCTGAACCGTCGACGG
>JBILKP010000176.1:0-5836 GCA_044376625.1 Gemmatimonas sp.
CCCGCACGCCACCAGCTGCTGCGCGGCCGCCCGCAGGGCTTCGGCGCTGGGCAACGTCAGGGTCCATGACAGCAGGCGCGCCTCCCCCTCGGCGGCCGGCAGGGCCCCGGCGCCGGCCCACGTGTTGGTGCCCACGTGGTGGTGATAGCCACCGGCTCCCAGGAACAGCGCCCCGGGGTAGTCGCGCGTCATCACGTCAAACCCCAGCGCCGTGTGGTAGAACCGCTCCGCCTCCGGCAGGCTCCCCACGTGCAGGTGCACGTGCCCCATCCGCGTGGCAGCGGGCATCCCCTCCCACGGCGCGTCCCCTGCCTCGGCCAGCAGCCCGTCCACGTCCACCGGGTCGGTGGCCATCTGCAACGCGCGCCCCACGCGGTGCCACTGGTTGCGTGGCCGGTCAGCGTACACCTCGATCCCCAGCCCGTCCGGGTCGGCCAGGTACAACGCCTCGCTGACCAGATGGTCGCCCGCCCCCACGCGCACCCCCAGCGCGCCGGCGTGACGCAGGAAGCGCCCCAGCGCGGCACGCGACGGCAGCAGGATGGCATAGTGGTACAGCCCTAGGGTGCCACGGCGCACCGGGCGCGCCCCCGGATGCTCCTGCAGCACCACCAGGATCTCGTCCCCACCGTGCGCCGCCAGCGTGGCGCGCGCCGCGGCCCGCTCCACCACGCGCAGCCCCAGCACCTGCTGGTAGAACGCCAGCGCGCGGTCCAGCTGAGCCACCTGGAGGTACACCGCCCCTAGTTGCACCGCGTCGGGGAGGCGGTACCCCGCGGGGGGCTCGCCGTAGCTGCCGGGGGTGGCGGGAAGGAGCGTGGGCGTGGCAACGGGGGACATGGGCATGGTGCGCTGGAGGGGACAGAAAACCCTGCGCCAGTAAGGTATGTGTTGCAACACATACGTACAACACCCCGCGCGCACGATGCGAGGCCGGCCGTGGACGCAGCGCCCGTCCCCGCCCCCCTACGGCGTGAAGTGCGCCTTGGCGTCCCCCATGCCGCCCCCGTCCACTACGTGCGTGTAGCCGGCCGCCGAGAGCGCCGCCGCCGCGTGCGCCGAACGCCCGCCGCTGGCGCAGTACACCACCAGGCGCGAGTCGCGCGTGATCCCCGCCCGCCCCTCCAGCGCCTCGGGGAGCTCCTGCACGGGGATGTGCACGGCGCCGTCCAGGTGCCCCAGCCAGAACTCGAGGGTGGTGCGCACGTCGATGATCGCGTCGATGGGCGAGCCGCGGAAGGAAGGCATGGGAAAGCCGGTGAAGGGTGTATGTTGGTATACGCATAAACATATATCTGGAGCGCCTGCCCCGACAAGGGGGAACCCGCCCGGCCACCCGATTGCCTCCGGACGCCCGCGAGGCTACGGTTGCCCCCTCGAGCCGCGCGCCCCTCGCCTCCCCCACCTCCGGACATCGCCCGCCATGCGCCCCCGCCTGCGCGTCCTGCTGGCCGCCGCCCTCCTCCCCGCGCTCGCCCCCGCCGCGCGCGCCCAGGGGAACTACCCTCCGGGCACCGCCTTCCCCATGAGCCGCGACACCATCGTGGGGCGCATCGCCGACCTCCAGCGCATCCACACCCCCGAGGGGATCGAGCGGCTGGAACCGCTCGACGTCAATGGCAGCACCCAGTGGATCAGCATCCGCGGCCTCAACCGCCGCAACCCCATCCTGCTGGTGGTGCACGGCGGGCCGGGGAGCCCCATGCTGGCCTCCACGTGGGCGTACCAGAAGCCGTGGGAGGACTTCTTCACCGTGGTCAACTGGGACCAGCGTGGCGTGGGGAAGAACTGGAACCCCGCCGACACCGCGCGGCTGCGCCCCACCATGACGCCGCAGCAGCATGTGCGCGACGCCGAGGTGGTGGTGCGGCACGTGCTGAAGACGCTGGGGCAGGAGAAGCTCGTGCTGCTGGGGTGGTCGTGGGGGACCATGTTCACCCCCGCGCTGGTGCAGCAGCACCCCGAGCTGTTCCACGCCTGGGTGGGGATGGGCGTGGCCGGGGGCGGCGCGGCGGCGGGGGCGGCCCCGGGGCGCGACGTGCTGCATGAGCGACTTACGGAGATCGCGCGGGCGGCGGCCGACACGCAGGCCATGCGCGAACTCACCGCCCTGGCCCCCGGGGCCGTGGGGGGCCCCACGGGCATCGACCGCGCGCTGGCGCTGCGGAAGTGGGCGCGCCGCTACGACGGCGGGTGGTACGGCAAGCCCACCCTGGACCTGTTCTTCACGCTCTCCGATTGGGGCCCCGAATACACCGCACGCGAGGCCGAGGCGCTGGTGCCCGCCACCCAGTGGGGGGCGCGCGCCCTCGTCGGCGCCCCCCCCGGCGGCGCGGCGCCTTCGCTGCGCTACCAGGTGCCCATGCTCTTCCTCATGGGGCGCTACGACCTGCACACCCCCTACGCGTCGGCCAAGGCGCTCTTTGACCGCATCGAGGCGCCGCGCAAGCGGTTCATCACCTTCGAGCGCAGCGCGCACTTCGTGATGGTGGAGGAGCCCGGGCGCTTCCTGCTGACGCTCGTCAACGAAGTGCTGCCGCTGGCCGGCGGGGCCAGGACCTTCGACGTGCGGGAGGTGCCAATCAGGCGGTAAGAGGGAGCGGGTGGGTGCTCCAGCACCGTTAACGGCGGCGCGAGAGGGTCGTCTTCATCGCATAGCCGCCCGACCGCCCCCATGGCCAATCTCCCCCGCATGCAAGGCACGCCGCTCCTCCCCTTCTCTGGCGTCCCGCGCGCAGTCCTTCGGCTGGCGTCAACCGCGGTGCTGCTGGCCGCCCTCGGATGCGCCGCCGATCCCGCGTCGCCCTCCACGTCCGCGCCCCAGCCAGGGCCCCAGCCCGCCCCGACGGCCTGGTACTTCCCCCCGGTCTCGGGTACGGCCTGGTCCACGGCACGCCCCGCAGACGCCGGCTTCGACTCCACCGCCCTCGCCTCGGCGGTCGACTGGGCCATGGCGCAGGCCAGCGACGCCGTGGTCCTGCTCTGGCGCGGGCGCATCATTGCCGAGCGGTACGCGCCGGGCGTCACCGCCTCCACCCGCGGCCCCGTGTATTCCGCGGGCAAGACCATCACGGGCGCCCTGATCGGACAGCTGGCCGCCGAGGGGCGACTGCAGCTTGATTCGTCGGTCACGCGATATCTTGGCGCCGGCTGGTCGCGCGTGGCGCCCCCGGCGCAGGAGCGCGCCATCACGGTGCGGCACCTGCTGGGGATGGCCAGCGGTCTCGACGACTCCCTGCGCACCGTCGTCCCGCCGGGCTCGCGCTTCTACTACAACAACCCGGCGTACTACCAGCTGTTCGGGGTGCTCGAGGCCGCCTCCGGCCAGACCGTGGCACAGCTGGCGGCCACCCGCCTGTTCAGCCGCATCGGCATGTCGCTGGCCCTGGCCTTTCCCAGCACGGACACCGGGGAACCCGGCTTCATCTTCACCATGCCGGCCCGCGAGTTCGCGCGCTTCGGCCTGCTGGTGCTGCGCCACGGCCGCTGGGACGCCACCGTGGTGCTGCAGGACAGCGCGTTCCTGGCCAGGGCGCGCCAGCCCAGTGGCGCGGACAACCCGGCGTACGGCTGGCTCTGGTGGCTGAATGGCTCCACGACCTATCGCACACCCGGCCCGTATGCGCTGCCCGTGGGCGCGGGTCCGCTCTTCCCCGCCGCGCCGCCAGACCTGGTGGCGGCGCTCGGCAAGGACGACAAGAAGCTCTATCTCGTGCCCTCGCTCGATCTCGTGATCGTGCGGCTGGGCGATCGGGCGCCCGTCTCCGGCGGCATCAGCCCGGCCGCGATCAGCACCTTCGACAACGCCTTCTGGACGCGCCTCATGGCGGCGCGCCGGTAGCCGTTCCGCCGTACATCGACCCCCGCACCACCCCCCGCTACAGCACCAGCACCCCGCGCCGAGGGGCGTAGCACACCGGTCGGTCCTGCAGGACCGTGTTGCCGATGATCCCCTCGGTGCCGGCCATCATGAGCGTCATCCCCAGCAGCATGGGGAGGGAGCCGCACCGGAGCGAGAAGGTGAGGGCGCCCAGCGCCACCGGCACCTGGTGCGTGTCGGTCTCGAAGCGCCCCACGCCGGGGTAGAAGTCGGTGACCGTCCCCATCGGCGGGTAGCTGCCCAGCGCGTCGTGCTGCAGGTACGACAGCTGCGCCCCCGTGTCGAAGAACATGCGGTGTGCGCGCTCGCCCACGCGGGCGGTGACCACCGGGATCCCCATGAACAGCTCCACCGGCAGCGCCTCGCCCTCGTGCGCAATGGTGTCGGTGGTCAGCGTGAGCACGCCGCCGGGCACGTCGATGCGGTGGTCGAAGCCATTCAGCACGTCGGCGCCCAGCAGCCCGGTGCACGGCACCCCGACATACTCGGAGAGCACCTCGGCGTTAAGGCCGAGCATGGCGTCGTCCAGCTCAAACCGCTCGCCGGCCAGGGTGAGGGCGCGGCGGGCGCCGAAGCTGGAGGGCGCGCCGGTGTCCAGGAGCCAGCGGTCGCCGTCCACGTCGACGAACAGATGGCCGTCGGTCAGGGTGAGGGGGAGCGTGGGCATTGGGGGGAAGGGACGAAGGAGGGCATTCCAGTGAGGCACGACGGGGTACGCCTCAGAATGATGGCCCCGTCTGACAATCACCAGCAGCGGGGATTGCACACCAGCCTGCCCACCACCGCACAGGCCAGCCGACGGTTGGTCGTAGAGGTGCCACAGGGTCCGGCGTATCCGCCCCCACCCCCACCGGCAGCAACAGAAAAGCCCGGACCGACTTGCGTCGGATCCGGGCTTTCTTGCTCGCCATATCTTTCTCCATCGGGACGGCGGGATTCGAACCCGCGACCCCCTGAACCCCATTCAGGTGCGCTACCGGGCTGCGCTACGTCCCGTCCCATGCGGCAATCCCCCGCCGCCGGACAGACCCGCATCATAATCCCCGGAACCCCGCTCGTCCACTCCCCCGTTGGCCCCGCATGCCTGCCGCCACCACTCGCACGCTCCCGCCTCTCCGGGACCTCCCCCTGCTTCCCCTCCTGCTCCTCCAGGGACGGCGCGTGCGCCGGATGGTCCCCACCATCCCGGAGCCCACCGGCCCACGCGCAGGCACGGTCGGCCATCCTGACCACCCCGCCCCGCTCCGCCTGCTGGTGCTTGGCGACTCGGCGGCGCTGGGGCTGGGCGCCGCCACGCAGGACGAGGCCCTGCTGGGGCAGCTGGTCCGCACCCTGGTCCGCAGGCTGCCCCCGCACACCGCCATCCGCTACCAGCTCATCGCCCGCTCGGGCGCCACCACCGCCGGCACGCGCCGGCACCTGGCCACCCGCAGCTGGGGCCCGCACGACGCCGCCGACGTGGTGGTCACCTCGCTGGCGCTCAACGACGTCACCGCCGGGCGCCACCCCAGCGACATCCTGGGCGACTTGGGCGCCATCGTGGAGCTCCTCGGCATGCACACCGGCGCGCGCCGGGTACTGCTCTCGGCGCTCCCCCCCATTGGGCGCTTCCCCGCCCTGCCGCAGCCGCTGCGCGGCTACCTGGGGCGGCAGGCCGCGGCCGCCGACCGCGCCATCGCCCACTGGGCAGCCACCCGCCCCCCTGCCGCCGGTGCCCCCGTGGTGGAGCACGTTCCCCTCCACTTCGACACGCACCCCGCGCTGGCCGGGGTGACCATGGCCGAGGCCATGGCCAGCGACGGGTTCCACCCGGGGCCGCGCATTTACCAGGTGTGGGGGGAGACATTGGCCGCCCGGGTGGCACAGCTCCACGCCGCCGGGGAGCGGCCGCCCGTTGGCTGAACCCGCGCACCGTCGGCTGACGCTCCCCAACGGGTGAAAGCGCGGGGGCATGAC
>JBILKP010000177.1:0-5831 GCA_044376625.1 Gemmatimonas sp.
AAGTAGGCCATGTTCTCGACAATGCCCAGGACGGGGACGCCCGTGCGCTCGAACATCTTGACGCCGCGCAGCGCGTCCCCCACCGCCACCTGTTGCGGCGTGGTCACGATCACCGCGCCATGCACCGGCGTGGCCTGCACCAGCGACAGCTGCGCGTCGCCGGTGCCCGGGGGCATGTCCACCAGGAAGTAGTCCAGCTGCCCCCAGTTCACGTCGCGCAGGAACTGCGTGATGATCTTCATCACGATAGGGCCGCGCCAGATCGCCGGCTGGTCCTTCTCGATGAGGAAGCCGATGGAGATCACCTTCACGCCGTGCGCCTCGAGCGGGATGATCTTCTCGTCGCGCACGGCGGGGGGCGCATCCACGCCCATCATGAGCGGGAGGTTGGGGCCGTAGATGTCGGCGTCCATGATCCCCACCCGATGGCCGGCACGCGCCAGCGCGATGGCCAGGTTCACCGCCACGGTGCTCTTCCCCACGCCCCCCTTGCCGGAGGAGATGGCGATCACCTGCCCCAGCTGCGGGTAGGCCACCGGCTCGGGGACCTTGGGGGGCGCCTTGGCGGGGGCGCTGTCCATGACGGGGAGCGCGCGCCCCATCCCGCCAGCGGCAGGGGCCTTGGGCGCGGCAGGCGGCGGCGTGGTGGCCCGACGCGCGGGGGTGGCCTCCCCCTGCGCGGGGTCGCGCACGTCCACCAGCACGTCCGTCACCCCCGGCAACGCCTCGATGGCCTGCCGCACGGTGCGCACCAGCGCGGCATCGTCACCGGCGGCCAGCAGCAGGGTGAGCCGCACCCGCCCCTCGACGGTGGTGGCGATGTCGCGCACATGGTCCCCCGCCAGGAGATCCTGGCCGGTGCGCGGATGACGAATGCCGGTAAGGACGGCGGCGATCTGTTCCTGAAGGGCAGCCATGGGAAGCTCGGAAAACACGTCGGAATCGGGAGTGCGAATACCGGGAATCTAGCCCCCCCGGGAAGCGCCCCGAGCCGCGCGGAATGACGCCCTGGGACGAACCGGGTGACGCTTCGGTGACGCCCCCCCGCCACCATGCGCCCGTCGTGCAGCCGGCACGACCGGGTGGCGCCGATCGGCGCGCCCGCCTGACCCCATAGATCACCACGGACTCACCATGACGACCTCCATTCCACGCCCGATCCGCTGGGCACTGCTCTCCGCCGGCGCCCTGGCGCTCCTGGCTCTCCCCTCGCTGGATGCGCAGCACGCCGCCCCCAACAGCGACATCTACTACACCAGTTGCGGCGCCGGCGCCCTGGTGGACTGCGGCTACGAGAACAAGACCGAGTGCAACTGGCACGTGGACGCCGGCATCGATCCGGTGACCCGCCGCGTCACCCTGTCCGTCAGCAAGGGCGACTGCAGCAACCACGGCGAGTCCCGGAAGTACAAGGACGTCCCGCGACAGGACGCCCCGAACCCGACGAACGGCTACGCCGGAGGCCTCCCCCCGAAGGACCCGTGCCGCAACCTGAGCACGGTGGCCGCCATGTCCCCGGGCAACCCCTGCATCGGCCGGACGCCGTAACCGATGCGCCGCACGATCCCCTGGATCGCCGCGGCCTCGGCCCTGGTGCTCGCCGGCATCGCCCTCGATGCCGCGCGAGCACCAGGCGGCGCCGCCCGCCACACCAGCCTCCTCACCGCCCTCCAATCGGTCGGCACCACCTTCGCCCCCGGCGACCCTATCGCCGCCACCCTCCTCCTCCAACGACAGGACTGCTCGGGCAACCTCCGGCTCCTCACCTGGCTCAATCACGCCCGCCAACGGGGCGCCCTCCGCCTCACCGTCCTCTGGCATGTCGGCCCCCCGCGCGACAGTGTCGCCATTCGCGCCCTGCTCCCCCGCTGGACCCGCTCCATCCCCCTCCTCCCCGCACCGCAGGCCGCCCTGGACGACCTGAAACGGCTGGGCCACCGCTCCACCCCGGTGCTCCTCCTCCAGGACGAGGCCGGACGGATCCGCCTGGCCACCCAAAGCCCACGTTCCCCCCGCGAAGCCGCCGGACTGCGGCGCGCCATCGAAGGACTCACCTGGATGGAGGACCTCCCGTGATCACCCTCCGCGTCCCCCCACACCGGCGCCACGCAGCCCGACTGCTCGCCGTCACCGTCCTCTGGGCCGTACCGGCCACCGCGCAGCGCACGCCCCAGCGCGCCTCCACACCCCCCACCACCCAACAGGGCGGCGCCCTGCTCCGCATCGTCCCCCCGCGGCGGCTCCCCACCGACTCGGAGTGGCGCACCGTATGGCAGGCGCTCTCCGACTCCTTGGATGACCGGTTCGTCGAGGTCCGCCAGCTCATCATGGCCGGCCCGGTCGCCGTCGCCCTCGACATGGGCACCCGCGAGGTCAACGGCATCGACCCCGCCACCGGCGCGGAACGGTTCGTCCTCACCGCCCGCGGCCTGGGCCCGGGCGAGTTCTCCCGCCCCCGCCACCTGGTCACCACCCCCGACGGCTTCGCCGTCTGGGACGCCGCCGCCAGCCGCCTCACGGCGTTCGCCCCCAACGGTGCCCCGCTCTGGAACACCACCCTCACCCTGGGCACCAGCTTCAGCGGGATGTGCGTCACCACCAACCGCCTCATCCACGTGGTCACCAACCGCCACGATTCCTCGGTGGTCACCTTCAACTCGGCCGGCCGCCAGGTCGCCACCCGCTCCATCCGCTGGGCCACCCTCCCCCCCAAGCTCCCCGGCTACGCCTACACGGGCACCGTCAGCGGCAACTCGGCGGGCACCCACTGCGCCTTCGCCCCGCGCTTCGGCGGTGAGTGGGCCGTGATCCCCGCCAGCGGCCCCATCCGCACGGCGCCGCTGGTGATCCCCGGGCCACCGCCCGTGGTCCAATCGCGTGAAGTGTCCCGCGAAAAGTCGCTGCGCGGCCCCACGGTCATCATCACCCGCGAGGAGAGCACCACCCCACCGGCCAGCGCCCACCTCGCGTGGCGCGGTGACACAGTCTTCATCCTGGCCGCCCAACCGGCCCACAGCCCCCAGAAAATCCTCGACGCCTACGACAGCCGCACCGGCGCCTACCTCCACAGCCGCCTCCTCCCCACCGTGGCGCTGAACATCGCCCTCTCCCCCTCCGGGCTCATGCTCGTGGCCACCATGGGCGACGAGGTCTCCGGCCTCTACGCGCTCTCCACCTTCCCCTCGCCCTCGTCCGCCAGGCGCCCGTCGCGCAAGTAGCGCTGCGCGTCGTCCACCACCCGCGCCTGCACCGCGTCAAGGCCGCCGGCGATCAGCGCGCCGGACGCCTTGGCGTGCCCGCCCCCGCCGTACCCCCGCGCCAACCGGTTCACGTCCACCTCCCCCGTGCTGCGGAAACTCACCTTCACCTTGCCGTGCCCCAGGTCGCGGAAGAAGAGCGCCAGCCGCGTCCCGGCAATGGAGCGGGGATGCTCCACGATCCCGTCCAGCTCCTCGCTGGTCACCCCATGGCGCTCCATCGCCCCCGCCTCCAGCGACACCCACGACAGCCCCAGCGCCGCGTCCACCTCCAGCGACGCCAACGCCTCGCGCAGCAGCCGCAGCCGCCCCACGCTCACCTGCGCATAGATGCGCCGGTACATCTCCTCCGGGTCCACCCCCGCCGCCAGCAGCGCCCCGGCAATGGCGTGCGCGCGCGGCGAGGTGTTGCTGAAGCGGAACCCCCCCGTGTCGGTCAGCAGCGCGGTGTACAGCGCGCGGGCCACCGCCGGCGTGAGCGCCAGCCCCTGCGCCCGCGCGTAGTCGTACACCAGCTCCCCCGTGGCGCAGGCGGCGGTGTCCGCCACCACCACCACGCCGGCCGGCTCGTCCCCAGGCACGTGATGGTCGATCACCAGCACCGGCACCGTGAGCGCACGCACCCGGTCGGCCAGCCCCCCCAACCGGCGCAGGTCGTTGATGTCCAGCACCAGCAGCGCGTCGATGCCGTCCAGCGCCGCCGCCCCCTGCGGGCTGGCATCCGTCACGTCGTCCCCCAGCAGGAAGGCAAAGGGCGCCGGCCACGGCGTGGGGTTCACCACGCGCACCGTCATCCCCTGCTGCGCCAGCAGCCGCGCCATCGCCGCCTCCGAGCCGCACCCGTCGCCGTCGGCGTTGATGTGCGTGGAGAGCGCCACCGTCATCCCCGGGCGCAGCTGCGCCGCCAACGCGGCGAGCGCGGCCAGGCGGGACGCGGGAACCTCGGGGAGCGGCACGGAAGCCATCGGATCGGTCACGACAGGGGGCCGGAAACAGGGTGGGGGACACGCACCGACGCCGCGATGCCCGGGGTTCCGGGCACCGCGGCGTCGGCCGGACGGTGGAAAGCTAATCGCGCGCGCGGCGCCTCAGCGGTGCCCCCTCAGCGCTTCCCCTCGGCCTTGCCGATGGTGGAGTTGCCCATGCCGTACAGGAAGTAGATGGTCATGCCGATCACCGTCCACCCCGTCAGCAGCGTCCAGGTGAGCCCCGGCAGCTGGTACATCATGTACAGCGTGGCGCCGGCGCCCAGCAGCGGCACCAGCGGCACCAGCGGCGTGCGGAAGGGGCGCTCCAGCTCGGGGGAGCGCTTGCGCAGCACCAGCACGCCGATGCACACCGTGGCGAACGCCGCCAGCGTGCCCCCCGACACCAGCTCGCCCAGCAGCCCCAGCGGGAAGAAGCCCGCGATCACCAGGGCGATGAGCCCCACGATCCACGTGGACGCCGACGGCGTCTGGTAGGTGGGGTGCACCTTGGCGAAGATCTTGGGGAGCAGCCCGTCGCGCGACATCGTGTAGAAGATGCGCGGCTGCCCCATGAGCATCACCAGCACCACGCTGGAGAGACCGGCCACCGCGCCGATGTTCACCAGCACCTCCAGCCACTTGAGCTGCGGCACCGCCGCGATCGCCTCGGAGACCGGGTGCGGCACCCCCAGGCGGGTGTAGGGGGCCAGCCCCGTCATCACCAGCGACATCAGGATGTACAGCACCGTGCAGATCAGCAGCGAGGCGATCATCCCGATGGGGAGGTCGCGCTGCGGGTTCTTGGCCTCCTGCGCCGCCGTGGACACCGCGTCGAAGCCGATGTACGCGAAGAACACCACCGGCGCCGCGCGCAGCACCCCGGCCATCCCGTACTTCGTGCTCCCGTCGGGGTTGGTGACCATCTCCGGGATGAACGGCGTCCAGTTGTCCGTGTTGATGTAGGCGAAGCCGAAGCCGATGACCAGCAGCACGATGGTCATCTTGATCGCCACGACGATGTTGTTCACCATCGCCGACTCCTGCACCCCGCGCACCAGCAGCAGCGTGAGCGCCAGCACCAGCGCCACCGCCGGCAGGTTGATGAGGCCGTTCACCACCTCGCCCCCGCCGGCCACGCAGGCGTCACGCGCCGTGAACGCCGCCCCGGTGACCGCGTCGGCCAGCGGCCCGCCGGTGGCCGGGTTCACGCAGGTGAAGGCGCGCACCACGTTGTGCCCCCCCTCCACCGTCAGCGGCGCCGACGCGAACGCCGCCGGGATGTGCACCCCGAACTCCGCCAGCAGCGCGCTGAAGTACCCCGACCACCCCACGGCCACCGTGGAGGCCGCGAACAGGTACTCCAGCACCAGGTTCCACCCGATGAACCACGCCACCGCCTCGCCCATGGTGGCGTAGCTGTAGGTGTACGCCGAGCCGGCGATGGGGATCATCGACGCGAACTCCGCGTAGCACAGCCCGGCGAAGAGGCACGCCAGCCCGGCCAGCACGAAGGAGAGCGACACCCCCGGGCCGGCGAAGTTGGCGGCCGCCGTGCCGGTGAGCACGAAGATCCCGGCGCCGATGATGGCGCCGATCCCCAGCAGGG
>JBILKP010000038.1:0-16979 GCA_044376625.1 Gemmatimonas sp.
GTCCGTGGTGATGCGGATGGGGAACGACTCGGTGATCGTGGCCAGGCTGCTGGCGTCGTCCACCTCCCCCGGATAGTAGCCGCCATACAGCGTGACGTTCCCCAGCTGCTTCCAGCTGGTCTTGCCCAGGTCCTGCGTCAGCGTGAGCGGCTTGGCAAACACCACCCCGTGCGGCTGGAAGTCGTACGCCACCGACTTCCCGGCGTGCGCGCGCACCGTGATGGTAAGCGTGCCGGTAGGAATCGCCCCCACGGGCACGGTGACGGTGAGCCCCGCCGTGGGGAGGGTAATCGTCCCCCCGCGCGTGGCCGTGATGGTGAGGGTCCGCGTCTCCACCGCCTTGAGGGGCGGGGTGCGCTTGAGGATGTGCACGCGGGCCGGCTTGGGGAGCTTGCCATCGCGGCGCTCGACCTCCAGCGCGGGGGTGAGCGGGTCGGACGCGCAAGCCGCCAGGACGAGGGCGGCAGCCCCCACGGCGAGGGCGCGGAGCTGAGGGAACACGGTTGTCATGCGGTCACCAGGCATTGGAGAACAGGGGCGGGCCATGAGCCCGGGGGTCTGCCCTCCACCTGCGGAGGACATGGAGGTAAAGTGGTGCGCCACGTGGCGTCCCACCGCCCCGGCAGTGGCGCACACTGTCACACTGTGCGCAGGCTGGCTGCCACGGGAACCGCGGTGAAGACCTCATGGGCGGCCGCGGGCACCCCGAACGCGCGCACGCCCGCGGCTGCCGGAGGGCAACCGCGGGCGTGGAGTGCTTCCCCGAAGCGGGGTAGCCGGAGAGCGCCGGTACCGTCAGTCGAGGATCACCTGGTACCCCGACTGGGCAAGGGAGGGGCTCCCCCTCATCACATCCCCAGCGAGCTGCCGCCAACCTCGTCGGCGCGACCAGTGGAGAGCACATACCCGGAGAAGTGCCGGATGTCGAACACGGAGCTGACAACCTTCGTCTTGGCGTCGGTGACCAGGCGGGTGTTCAACACCTCGGCGGACATGACCGAGTTGGCCGTGGTGTTCACGGGCGCCGTGTGATACACGCCGAACAGCATGGGCTTGGCCAGCGCCGCCCAGGTGGTGCCGGTCAGGCTCTGCGAGAAGGTGAGCGCCTTGGCAAACTTGGCCCCGTGCGGCTCGAAGTCGTACCCGATGGCCTTGCCGGGGCGCGACGTCACCACGATGGTCATGCTGCCGCTGGTGATGGCGCCGGCCGGCACCGTCACGGTGAGCCCCGACTTGGGGAGCACGATGCGCCCACCCGACTTCGGGGTGATGGTCAGGCTGCCCGACTCCTTGGTCGTCTGGACCTCGGTGCGCAGCAGCACCTTGGCGGTGGTCCCCGCCGTCAGGGTGTTACCGCGCGCCTCGAGTTCGGGGGCGGTGCCCGCGGAGTCGCTGGAGCAGGCGGCCACCGTGACGGCCGCCGCGGCCAGAACCAACGAGCGGGTGGTGCGGGATAGCGTGAGCATGGGAATCACCAATGGTGGAACGGTGGCGTGGGCCATGAGCCCGTGGGTCCTGCCCGCACCAGCGCCGGCGCGGGAGGGATCGTGCGATGCCGAACACCTGCAAGTTACGGTCGAGCCTGCCTGCGACCTAGCCGGTGGTGGTGCAGACTGTCACAGTGTGCGTAGCCTGTCCCGGCGTGGGCCTCCGGTGACCGGCCTCCCGGTACCCACCAGATACCCGAGGTTTCGGCAGCAGGGGGGCGGAACTTGAGCACCGCCCGGGATGTGACGCCCCGCTGGGGATATCCTTCCTTCCTGCAGAACCCCGAGCCCTGTTCCCACGGACCCTCCGCACGTCTCCCCATGCACAGCCGCCGATCCCACCCCCCTCACTGGATGGACGCGCGAGCGCTCCTGGGCGTCACAACCCTTGCATTCTGTGTTTCGTGCGGGGACGGAAATGTGACGCCGGCAGGGGGGACGGGGGGGATCCTCCGCATTGCCGCGGCGGCCGACGCCGACGCCCTGATCCCCCCCCTCGTGGCCACCGTCCAGGGAAAACAGGTGGTGGACCAGCTGTTCGACCACCTGGCGGAGCCGGTCCCCCCCCTGCGCACGGTGGGGGATGCCGGGTTCCGCCCCCAGCTGGCCGCCGGGTGGCGCTGGGCCCCCGATTCGCTGTCGGTGGCCTTTGCGCTCAACCCCGCCGCCCGCTGGCACGATGGCACCCCCGTGCGGGCCCGCGACGTGGCGCTGTCCTTTGCCCTGTACACCGACCCGGCGGTGGCGTCGCCCCATGCCTCCAATTTCGCCGGGATCGACTCGGTGACGATCGGGGATTCCCTCACCGCCGTGGTATGGTGGGGGCAGCGGCACCCCGAGCAGTTCTTCCAGGTGGCGTACAACCTGGCCATCCTCCCCGCCCACCTGCTGGAGCGGGCCGACCGCACCGCGCTGGCCAGCACCCCGTTTGCCACCGCCCCGGTGGGGACCGGGCGCTATCGGCTGGAGCGGTGGAACAAGGGGAGCGACCTGGTGCTCCGCGCCGACAGCGGCAACTATCGCGGCCGCCCGGGCTTTGACCGGGTGGTGTGGCTGGTGGCCCCCGATCCCACCGCCGCCGGCACCCGCCTGCGCGCCGGGGAGGCCGATGTGCTGGACCAGGTGCGCGGCGAGCTGGCCGGGCAGCTGCGGGCCGACCCGGCGCTGGCCCTGGTGGACTACGGGTCGCTGCAGTACGCCAGCCTCCTCCTCAATCAGGCCCGCACCACGGGCCCGGCCCGCGGGCTCTTCGCCAGCCGCGCCCTGCGCGAGGCGCTCACCCAGGCGCTGGACCGGCCCGCCCTGGTGGCCAACGCGCTCGACTCGCTGGGACAGGTGGCGCTGGGCCCCGTGCCGCGTGGCGAGCCCACGGCCGATCCGGCCATGCGCCAGCTGGCATACGACACCGTGGCCGCCGCCCGCGCCCTGGACAGCCTGGGGTGGCGCCGTACCGCTCCCGCCGCAGAGCGCCGCCGCGGCGGGCAGTCGCTGGCCTTTGCCATCCTGACCCCTGCCTCAAGCGCCACGCGCCAGCGGCTGGCCGTGCTGCTGCAGGAGCAGTACCGGCGCTTGGGCGTCACCGTCACGGTGGACGCCGTGGACCCCGCCACCTTCGGGAAGCGGCTGGCGGAGGGGGACTTCGACACGGCGCTGCACCTCTGGCAATCGGACCCCTCCCCGGCCACCATCCGCCAGGCGTGGGGCTCCCCCCGGGGGGCGGACATTGGCGCCAACTTCTCCCGGTACGCCAACCCGCAGGTGGACGCCCTGGTGGACAGTGCGGCCGTTGCCTTCAACGACGGCCGCCGCACGGCGCTGTTCCGGCAGGCGTACCAGGCCATGGTGGACGACGCCGCCGCCATCTGGCTGTACGAACCCCGCAACCTCCTGGCGGTGCGCCGCACGATTGCCCCCACCGGGGTGCGGGCCGATGCCTGGTGGGGCGACCTGGGAGGGTGGCGCCCGGCCCCCGGGCGCTGACCCCCGTTCGCCACGGACCCGATGCGCACCATCCCCCGCCTGCTGCTGCACGCCCTGCTGGTCACCTGGCTGTCGGTGACGGCGGGGTTTGTGGCGCTGCACCTGGTGCCCGGGGACCCGGTGGACCTCATGGTGGAGCGCGGGGGACGTGACGCCGCCACCCGGGCCGCCCTGCGGGCGCGGTACGGGGTGGACCAACCGGTGGCCGTGCAATACCTCCACTTCATGCGCCGCACCGCCACCGGAGACCTGGGGGTGTCGCTGGCCACGGGGGCCCCCGTGGCGCCCGGGGTGGCCGCCGCACTGGGGCGCACCCTGCTGCTGTCGGGGGCTGGCGCGCTGGGCGCCATGGTGGTGGGGGCGCTGGTGGGGGGCATGGCCGCCTGGCAGCCGCACCGGCGCATGGTGCGCGTGGCCCACCAGCTGCTGCTGATGGGGTACGCGGTCCCGGAGTTCCTGCTGGCCATCGCCCTGCTCTGGCTCCTGGCCTTCCGGTGGCGCTGGTTCCCGGTGGGCGGAGTGGAGGATCCCATCATTGCCCTCACCGGCAGCCGCTGGGCGCTGTGGCGCGACCGCCTGCACCACCTGTCGCTCCCGGCGCTCACGCTGGCCGTGGGGTGGGCGGCCGCCTTTGCCCGCCAACAGCACGCGGCGGTGGCGGCGGCCGCGGGCGCCCCGGCGCTCCGGGTGGCACGGGCCAAGGGGGTGTCGGCCGGGGGACTGCTGGTACGGCACCTGCTCCGCCCCACCGTGACCATGCCCCTGCGGCTGGTGGCCGTGATGGCGCCCACCCTGGTGGGGGGCGCCTTGGTGGTGGAGACCGTCTTTGCGTGGCCGGGGGTGGGGACGCTGCTGGTGCGGGCCATCCAGGGGCGCGACTATCCGGTGGCCAGTGCGGCCATGGTGGCCACCGGGAGCCTGGTGGCGCTGCTGACGCTGGCCATGGAGCTGCTGGTGCGGCGGCTGGATCCCCGGGAGGGGGCGCACGCCGGGGGGACCGGGTGAGCCGCGCCCGTGGCCAACTGCCCGGCGCCCCCCGGCCTCAACTGGCGCTGGGGGTGCTGATTGCCATGGCGCTGCTGGCGCTGCTGGCGCCATGGCTCGCCCCTCACGATCCCGCGCTGCAATTTGACCTGGTGCAGCTGCGCAACACCCCCCCCAGCGCCGCCCACTGGTTGGGCACCGATCCCTTTGCCCGGGACCTCCTGTCGCGGGCGCTGTTCGGGGCGCGCACCTCCCTGCTGGTGGGCGTCGTGGCGGCCGTGGTGGGGATGGGGATCGGGGCGGTAGGCGGGGTGGCCACCGCCTTTCTCCCCCCCGCCCTGGAGGCCACGGTGCTGGGCGCCTGCGACGTGCTGCGCACCCTCCCGCGCCTCCTCTGGTACCTGGTGGTGCTGCTGCTCACCGGGGCGCTGGCCCCGCTGCCGCTGGGGGTGGTGGTGGGGCTGTCGGCCGCTCCCACCACCATCCGCCTGGTGCATGGGGAGGCGCGCGCCCTGCGCCACCGCCCCTTCATGGAAGCCACCCGGGCGTTGGGCACCCCCCTGGGGCGCCGCCTCCGTACTCAACTGTTACCGCATGTGCTCCCAACCGTCCTCGCCTCGGGGGTGCTGCTGCTCTCCGATGCGATGGCGTTGGAGGCCGGGTTGAGCTTTGTGGGGCTCGGGGTGCGGCCACCCCAGCCCAGCTGGGGGAACATGGTGCAGGATGGCATGTCGGTGCTGGAAACGGCGTGGTGGGTGGCGGCGGTGCCCGGAGCGGCGCTGGTGCTGACCGTGGGGTGCGCGGCGCGGGTGGCCGACGCCCTGCCGCCGTGGCGTGCGCCACAGGGGCGTCGGTCCCTGAACCGGGGGGCGCGGTGACCCGCACCGAGGCGCTGGTCGCGCAGGCGCAGCAGGAGGAGCGCGAGGGGCGCTGGTGCAAGGCCCGCACCCTCTTTGAGGAGGCCATCCAGGCCCTCACCCCCGAAGAGGCCGGCAGGGTCAGCGACCTGATGCGCTGGGTGGGGCGATGCCTTTCCAACGAAGGGGACACGGCAGGCGCCCTGGACACCCTGGGGGCGGCGCTTGCGCTGGCGGAGCTCTGGGGGAACAACCTGGCGGCGGGGCACGCCCTCAACATCCAGGCCGTGATCGCCTGGCAGCATGGCGACACGGACGAGGCGGAGCGCCTCTGGTTGCTTTCGCGGCAGCGGGCGCTGCAGGCCGGCGACGCCCGGCTGGCGGGGATGACGGCCGTGAATCTGGGAGTGCTGGCCAACCTTCGAGGCGACTACCCCGCGGCGGAGCAGCACTACCGTTCGGCCATCACCAACCACCGCTCGCAGGGGCTGGAGCACGAGGCCGCGCAGGCGCTGACCAACCTCGGGCTCCTGTACATGCACCAGGAGCGGTGGTCGGAGGCGGAGGCCACCTTCCAGGAGGGGATCCAGATCTGCGAGCGCACTGGCGACACGGTGCTGCGCACCCAGCTGGAGATCAACCTGGCCGACCTGTGGCTCACCCGCGGCGAGCACGCACGCGCGCAGGCGCTGGTGCAGGTGGCGCTCCACCGTGCCGGCCAGTCGGGGGATGCTCCCTCCATTGGCAAGGCCACGCGCATCCTGGGCGCCATTGCCAGCGACCTGGGGAGCCACGAGGAGGCCGAGCGCCACTTTGCCCGCGCGCAGGAGGTGGCCACCGCCCGCGGCGACGTGCTGCAGCAGGCGGAGATCGCCCGCGACCGCGCCACGCTGGCCCGCCGCATGGGGCGCAACCGCGACGTCCTCCAGCAGCTCAACCGCGCCCGCGCCCTCTTCACCCAGCTGCGCGCCCGCCCCGAGCTGGCCGACGTGGGCGAGAAGGTGGGGAACCTGGAGCAGGAGTTCGTCCACGTCGCGCGGCGCTGGGGCGAATCCATCGAAGCCAAGGACCGCTACACGCAGGGTCACTGCCAGCGCGTGGCCGACCTGGCATGCACCATCGCCGAGCACAGCGGCATGGGCGGCGAGGACCTCTTCTGGTTCCGCATCGGCGCGCTCCTGCACGACGTGGGGAAGATCGTGATCCCCCCCGAGGTGCTCAACAAGCCCGGGAAGCTGGACGACGGCGAGTGGGCGCTGATGAAGAGCCACACCACCGCCGGGGTGGAGATGCTGGCCGACATCGAGTTCCCGTGGGACGTGCGCCCCATGATCGTGTCGCATCACGAGCGGTGGGACGGGCGCGGCTACCCGCACGGCATCGCCGGCGACGACATCCCCGTGGTGGCGCGCATCCTCACGGTGGCCGACGTGTACGACGCGCTCACCTCGGTGCGCAGCTACAAGCGCGCCATGACCCACGACGAGGCCATGGGGATCATGCGCTCCGACGTGGGGCGCGTCTTCGACCCGATGGTGTTTGCCTGGTTCGAGGCGTGCGTGGTGGGGTGGCTGGACCGCACCGCCACCCCGGCGCCGCTGCTCCCCACCCCGCGCTCGGTCCCGGCGCTCCCGGCCGGGGAGGCGGCCGCGCTCCCCGCCCCCGCCCCCGCCACGGGGACCCCGGAACCGTCGGCGCTGGAGCTGGACGACCTCACGCAGCTCCCCTCGCGCCGCGCCTTCCGCGACGCCGCCACCCACCTGCTGGAGGCGCGCCGCACCACCGGGCGCCCGGTGTCCATGCTGGTGGTGGACATCGACCGCTTCAAGCTGGTGAACGACACCTTCGGGCACCTGGTGGGCGACGCGGCGCTGCGCATGGTGGCGCAGCAGCTGCGCGCGCTGCTGCGCCCGATGGACTTTGCCGCGCGCTACGCCGGCGACGAGTTCGTGGTGCTGCTCCCCGGGACGCGCCTGGTGGACGCCTGCCTGGTGGCCGAGCGGCTGCGCGAGGCGGTGTCGGGGATGGTGATCGAGGCGGGCCCCGGGCACGCCCCCTGCCGCATCTCCGTGTCCATCGGCGCGGCCAGCGCCCCGCTGCACGGCGAGACGCTGGACGCGGTGTTCGGCGCGGCCGACAGCGCCCTCTACGGCGCCAAGCGCGCGGGACGCAACGCGGTCACCTCCGCGGCACGCATGGGGGGCGGGCGGCAGGAGCTGCTGCTGGACACCTTCGTGGGGCGGGAGGAGGAGCGGCGCCGGCTGCGCGACCTGCTGGGGGCCGCGCTCAAGGGGGACCCGCAGGTGGCGGTGCTGGTGGGGGAGACCGGCGTGGGGAAGTCGGCGCTGCTGCGCCAGCTGGGCCCCGACATGGGGATCCGCGCCGGGGCGTTCCTCACGGGGCAGTGCCGCGAGGCGTCGGTGGAGCTGCCGTACGGTCCCTGGGCCGACGTGGTGCTGGCGGCCCACCGCGCGGGGCTGGTGGCGCCCCGCGCGTGGCGCGAGCTGTCGCAGCTGGTCCCCGAGGTGGCGGGCGCCACCGGCAGCACCGCCGCGGGGTCGCCGCGCGCGCTGCTGGGGGAGCTGGCCGAGTTCCTGCGCCTGGCGTGCGCCGAGCGGCCGCTGCTGGTGGTGCTGGACGATGTGCAGTGGGCCGATCCGGCCAGCTGGGACGCGCTGGAGTACGTGGTGGGGGCACTGGCCAGCCAGCCGCTGTTCCTGTGCCTCACCGTGCGCGCCGAGATGCGCACCGAGGCGTGCGACGCGCGGCTGCGGCGGCTCTCCCGCTCCAAGCGCTGCTCTACCATCCCGGTGGGGCGCCTGGCGCGCGAGGAGGTGGTGGAATGGCTGCACGCGGCGCTGGGCGGCCAGCCGGCACCCGTGGCGCTGGTGGACCTGGTGATGACGCAGTCCGAGGGGAACGCCTTCTTCGTGGTGGAGACGCTGCGCGTCCTGCTCGAGTCGGGGCGCCTGCACTGGGCCCCCGACGGCTGGCGCTTCGAGGGGGTTGATGCGGTGGTCCCGGCCACCGCCATCAGCGACCTGCTGGCACGGCGCCTGGAGGGGCTCTCGCGCGAGCACCGGCACATCCTGGCGCTGGGCGCGGTGCTGGGGCGCGAGTTCGACCCCGAGGTGCTGGTGACGGCCTACGAGGGGGCCGAGGCGCAGGTGCAGGATGCGCTGGACGAGGGGCTGGCCGCCGACGTGCTGGAGTCGGTGGCGCATCCGCGCCCCACGCTCCGCTTTGCCCATGCCGGGCTGGCCGACCTGCTGATGGCCGGCATCAACCCGCTGCGGCTGCGGCGACTGCACGAGCGCGCCGCCCGGGCGCTGGAGGCGATGCCCGCCCGCGACGCCTCGGCGCTGGCGGTGCACTTCGACCAGGCCGGCATGGGGCGCGAGGCGTACCAGGCGGCGCTCGAGGCCGGGCGCCAGGCGCAGGAGCTGTACGCCTTCGACGGCGCCGTGGAGCGCTACCGCATTGCGCGGCGGCACGCCGAGGGGGGCGCGGAGATCGCCGACATCGAGTGGCGGCTGGCGCAGGTGGAGGAGCTGGCGGGGCACCCCGCCGAGGCGGAGGCGCACTGCGAGCTGCTGCTGGCCGCCTATGCCGACGGGGCCCGGAGCATCGGGGTGTGGCGCCCGGCGCGCCGCATGCGCGAGCGGCTGCGCCTGCAGCGCGGCATCCCCGCCGCCGAGGTGGCGGGCGCGCTGGAGGCGCTCCGCGCCGAGGCCGAGGCGGCCGGCGACCCGGAAGAGCAGCTGGCGCTGCTGGTGGCGCTCTCCACCGTGCGGCAGCGCCTGGGGGAGCTGGCGCAGGCCGAGCAGCTGGCGCGGGCGGCGGTGACGGTGGCCGAACAGCGCGACCGGCCGGAGCTGCTGGCCGACGCGATGATGCGGCTGGGGTCGGTGCAGCTGGTGGAGAACCCCAGCAGCGCCATCCCGCTGTACCGGCGCGCCCTGGACGTCTTCACCCGCATCGGCGACCGCGCCGGGCAGGCGCGCTGCCACATCAACATCGGCACCGCCTCCGACCGCGCCGGCAACCACCCCGCGGCGGAGGTCTCGTACCACACGGCCATCGCGGTGGCCTCCGACATCCGCGCCAGCGACCTGGGGGGGGTGGCGTCGCTCAACCTGGGGGTGCTGCAGATGAAGACGGGGCGCTTCGAGCAGGCGCGGACGCGCTTCGACGACGCCCTCTCCGTCTTTTCGGCGGGTGGACACGAGCGGCACCGGCTGGCGTCGCTGTACAACCTGGCGCACCTCGCGCGGGCGCGCCGCGATGCCGCCGGCGCGCTGGAGCTGTACGACGCCTCGGTGGTACTCGCCGCCACGCTGGACCAGCTGGACGTGGAGGTGGGCGCCACCGCCGGGGCGGGGCTCTCGGAGCTGGACCTGCACTCGCTGCGTGGCGGGCAGGAGCAGTGGACGCGCGCGCGCGACCGGCTGGGCGACCGCGCGCACTGGTTCCAGGGGCGCGAGCTGTACGAAGCGCTCTCGCTGCGGCTGGCCGCCGCCGATTCCCCCCCGCCCGCCGCCGAGGCGATGCTGCTGGACGCGGTGCAGCGGGTGGAGCAGCACGATCCGTACGCGGCGCTATGGCTGGGGGCCGAGTGCGCCATGTTGTTCACCGGCGCGTCGCCCGAGGGGAACGCGGTGCGCGAACGACTGCTGGTGCAGGCGCGCGCGCTGGGATACGCCCCGCTGGTGGCCCGCCTGGCCAACCAGGAGCACGTGGACCCGGAGAGCGAAGGGAAGCCCGGGCGGTTCCTCTACCGGGTGGCGTAGGGGCCCCCGTGCCCCTCAGGCGGGGGCTCGCGCCTGGTACACCCCGAGGTACCCCGCCACCATCGCGTCCACGGCATATCGGGCCTGCGCGGTGGTGCGCGCCCGCGCGGCCCGCGCCGCCGCGCCATCCGGGTCCTGCAGCAGCGCGGCCAGCGCCCCGGCCAGCGCCGCGGGATCACCCGGGGGGACCAGCACCCCGGTGACCCCGTCGTCCACCAGCGCCTCGGGGCCGCCGCACCGCGTGGCCACCACGGGGACGCCCGCCAGCATCGCCTCGATGGTGGCCAGCGAGAACCCCTCCTGTCGCGACGACAGCACAAAGCCGTCGGCGCCGGCCAGGAACCCCGGGGCGTCGTCCACGAACCCGGCAAACCGCACCAGCGCGTCCACCCCCAGCGCCTCCCGCTGCGCCAGCAGCCCCGTGTACAGCGTGCCGCCGTCGGGAGCGCCGGCAATCTCCACCACGAAGGGGGGGAGCGGCTGTGGCCAGTCGCGCAGCTGCGCCACGGCCTCCAGCAGCGTGGGGTAGTCCTTGGGGACGCGGATATTCCCCAGCGCCACCAGACGGCGCGGGGCGTCCGGCGCGGCGCGGGACCGTGCGGGCGCCCGCGGGGGTGGCACCGGCACGCCGTTGGGGACCACCGCGATGGCCGCCCGCGGCCACCCGAGCCGCGCGGCGGCCTCGTCGGCCAGCGAGGCCGACACCGTGGTGAGGCGCGCGCCCGTCCACCGCAACAGCGCCGCCTTGAGCGCCAACGCCCTCCCGCGGGGCGGCAGGTCGTGCGCGCCGTGCAGCGTGACCACCACGGGGACGCGCTCCAGCCGCGCGGCCAGCGCGGCGTACACGGCGCCGCCAAAGAGGTGCGCGTGCACCACGTGGGGACGGTGGGTGCGCACCGCGGCGCGCAGCATGGCCAGCCATGGCAGGTCGAAGCCGCCCGACGAGGGGGGAGCCACCGTCCACGGCAGCCCGTCATCCGCCAGCGCCTCGGTGAGCCACCCCGCGCGCCCCACCACCGTCACCACCTCGTGGCCCCCCTGCCGCAGCCCCTGGGCCACGTGCCGCACCACCGTCTCGGCACCCCCGGGGCCGAAGGTCTCGATCACCTGCAGCACCCGCATGGCGCCGCCCAGCGCTACGCGGGGCGGCGGCGCGCCGCGCGGCGTTCGCGCAGCGACCCCTGCTGGTCATCCCCCGTGGGCCCCACGCCGAAATACCGCGCCTCCGGGCGCCAGAAGTACCAGCCGCTCACGCTGGCCGCGGGGAGCATCGCGAACGACTCGGTGAGGCGCATCCCGGCGCGCCCGGGGGCGTCCAGCAGCGCAAACAGCACCCCCTTCTCCTCGTGCGTGGGGCACGCGGGGTACCCCGGCGCGGGACGGATCCCCTGGTACCGCTCGGCAATGAGCCCGTCGTTATCCAGCGCCTCGTCCGGGGCGTACCCCCAGTGGGTGCGGCGCACCTCGGCGTGCATCCACTCGGCCGCCGCCTCGGCCAGCCGGTCGGCCAGCGCCTTCACCAGGATGGCGCTGTAGTCGTCGTGCGCCGCCTCGTACTCCGCCGCCAGCGCGTCCACGCCGTGCCCCGCCGTCACCGCAAACGCCCCCACGTAATCCATCACGCCGCCCCCCACGGGGGCCACGTAGTCGGCCAGGCAGTAGTTCGGGCGCCCGTCCCCCTTCTTGTCCAGCTGCTGCCGTTCCATCACCAGTCGCGTCACCTCGGTGGACCCCGTGGCATCGGCGTACAGCACGATGTCGTCGCCGTCGGCCTGCGCGGGCCAGAACCCCACCGCCGCGCGCGCCTCCAGCCGCCCCTCGTGCACAAGCCGTTCCAGCATCGCCTGCGCATCGGCCCACAGCGCGCGCGCCGACGCGCCCACCACCGGGTCCTCCAGGATGGCGGGGTACCGCCCCGCCAGCTCCCACGCCTGGAAGAACGGCGTCCAGTCGATGTACGGCAGCAGCGCCGCCAGCGGCACCGGGGCGAACGTGCGCGCCCCGGTGAACGTCGGCACCGGCACCGCGCGCCCGAAGTCCACCGGCACCGGGTTGGCGCGCGCCGCCGCCAGCGGCACCAGCCGCGCCTCGCCGTCACGGCCGGCGCGCGCCTCGCGCAGCGCCGCGTAGTCGGCGCGCACCTCGGCCGCGTACGCCGCCCCCCGCTCCGGGCTCAGCAGCGCGCTGGTCACCCCCACCGCCCGCGAGGCGTCCAGCACATGCACCACCGGCCCCGGATAGGCGGGCTCGATCTTGAGCGCCGTGTGCGCCCGGCTGGTGGTGGCCCCGCCGATGAGCAGCGGGATGGTGAACCCCTCGCGCGCCATCTCCGCCGCCACGAAGGTCATCTCCTCCAGCGACGGCGTGATGAGCCCCGACAGCCCGATGGCGTCGGCCCCCACCTCGCGCGCCCGCTGCAGGATGGTGGCGCACGGCACCATCACCCCCAGGTCCACCACCTCGTAGCCGTTGCACTGCAGCACCACGCCAACGATGTTCTTGCCGATGTCGTGCACGTCGCCCTTGACGGTGGCCAGCAATACGCGGCCGGCCGAGCGCGCGCCCGCCGCCTTCTGGGCCTCGATGTACGGCACCAGATGGGCCACCGCCTTCTTCATGACGCGGGCGCTCTTGACCACCTGCGGCAGGAACAGCTTCCCGGCGGCGAAGAGGTCGCCCACGGTGTTCATCCCCGCCATCAGCGGCCCCTCGATCACGTCGATGGGTCGCGCCGCCTCCAGGCGCGCGGCCTCGGTGTCCTCCACCACCCACTGGTCGATCCCGTGCACCAGCGCGTGCGCCAGCCGCTCGGCCACCGGCGCCTGCCGCCACGCCAGGTCGGCCTCCGCGCGCTCGCGCCCCTTGGCCCGGTCGGCCACCGCCATCAGCCGCTCGGTGGCGTCGGGGCGCCGGTTGAGCACCAGGTCCTCCACCCGCTCGCGCAGCTCGGCGGGGATCTCCTCGTACGGCACCAGCTGCCCGGCGTTCACGATCCCCATGTCCATGCCCGCACGCACGGCGTGGTACAGGAACACCGCGTGGATCGCCTCGCGCAGCGGATTGTTGCCGCGGAAGGCGAAGGAGACGTTGCTCACCCCCCCCGACACCCGGGCGTGCGGGAGCGCGGCCTTGATCGCCTGCGTGGCCTGGAAGTAGTCCACCGCGTAGGGGGCGTGCTCCTCGATGCCGGTGCCGATGGCGAAGATGTTGGGGTCGAAGATGATATCCTCCGGCGGCACCCCCTCGGCCACCAGCAGGCGGTAGGCGCGCGTGCAGATGGCCACCTTCCGCTCGGCGGTGTCGGCCTGCCCCTGCTCGTCGAACGCCATCACGATCATCGCCGCGCCGTAGCGGCGCACCAGCCGCGCCTGCCGCAGGAACTCCGCCTCCCCCTCCTTGAGGGACAGGGAGTTGACGATCCCCTTCCCCTGCAGGCACTGCAGCCCCCGCTCCAGCACGCTCCACTTGCTGGAGTCCACCACCACCGGCACCCGCGCGATGTCCGGCTCCGACGCCACCAGGTTGAGGAACGTCACCATGGCCGCCTCGGCGTCCAGCAGCCCCTCGTCCATGTTCACGTCGATCAGCTGCGCGCCGCTCTCCACCTGCTGGCGCGCCACCGCCAGCGCCTCGGGGTAGCGCCCCTCGCGGATGAGCGTGGCGAAGCGCGCCGAGCCGGTGACGTTGGTGCGCTCGCCGATGTTGACGAAGTTCGTGGTGGGGCCGATGGTCATGGGCTCCAGCCCCGAGAGACGCAGCTGCGGCACGGGCGCCGGCACCGCGCGCGGCGCCACGCCGCGCACCGCCTCGGCAATGGCCGCAATGTGCGCCGGCGTGGTGCCGCAGCAGCCCCCCACGATGTTCAGCAGCCCGCTGCGCGCCCACTCGGCGATGTGCGCCGCCATGTCCGCAGGCGACTCGTCGTAGCCGCCGAAGGCGTTGGGGAGCCCCGCGTTGGGGTGGGCGCTCACGTGCGTGTCGGCCTGCCGCGCCAGCTCCGCCACGTGCGCCCGCAGCTGCTGCGCCCCCAGCGCGCAGTTGAGCCCGATGGCCAGCGGGCGCGCGTGCGCCACCGACACCCAGAAGGCCTCCGCCGTCTGCCCCGACAGCGTGCGCCCGCTGGCGTCGGTGATGGTCCCCGAGATCAGCACCGGCAGCCGCACCCCCGTGCGCTCGGCCTCGGCGTCGATGGCGAACAGCGCCGCCTTCGCGTTAAGGGTGTCGAAGACCGTCTCCACCAGCAGCAGGTCGGCGCCGCCGTCCACCAGCCCGCGCACGGCGTCGGTGTAGGCGTCCACCAGCTCCGCCCACGTCACGTTGCGCGCGCCGGGGTTCTCCACCTCGGGGGAGATGGACGCGGTCCGGTTGGTGGGGCCCAGCACGCCGGCCACGTAGCGCGGGCGCGACGGGTCGGCCCCCTCGAACTCGTCGGCGACCTGCCGCGCCAGCGCGGCCCCGGCCACGTTGAGCTCGTAGGCCAGCGCCTCCATGCCGTAGTCGGCCATGGCGATGGCGGTGGCGTTGAAGGTGTTGGTCTCCAGCAGGTCGGCGCCCGCCGCCAGGTACTGGCGGTGCACGTCGGCCACCAGCGCCGGCTGGGTGATCCCCAGCAGGTCGTTGTTCCCCTTGAGGTCGCGCGGCCAGTCGGCAAAGCGGGTGCCGCGGTAGTCGGCCTCCCCCAGCCGGTGGCGCTGGAGCATGGTGCCCATGGCACCGTCCAGCACCAGGATGCGCTCGGCCAGCAGGGCGGGGAGTCGCGCCAGCCGGCGGGCCCGGGCGCTCACGTCAACGGGTGGGGTGGACATATGTTTGGGGAATCTATGCCGCCCACCGCCCCCCTCCCAACCGATGCCCCCCCCGGCACCGCCCCCCACCCGCGGGCGGCGCTCCTCGCCCGGCTGGTCGACCCCACCCAGGTCGTGCTCGCCGACGGCGCCATGGGGACCATGCTGTATGCCCGCGGGGTGTTCATCAACCAGTGCTACGACGAGCTGGTGCTGCGCGCCCCCGACCTGGTGCGCGAGATCCACGCGGAGTACGTGCGGGCCGGGGCGGAGCTGCTGGAGACCAACACCTTTGGCGCCAACCGGGTCAGGCTGGCGCCCTACGGGCTGGACCCGCAGGTGGTGGCGATCAACCGCCGCGCCGCGGAGCTGGCGCGCGAGGCGGCGGGGGAGCGGCGGCTGGTGGCCGGCGCGGTGGGGCCGCTGGGGGTGCGGCTGGAGCCGTACGGCCCCACCTCCCGCGACGAGGCCCGTGACGCCTTCCGCGAGCAGATGGCCGCCCTCCGGGCCGGCGGCGCCGACTGCTTCCTGCTGGAGACCTTTGCCGACCTGGAGGAGCTGGAGCAGGCCATCCTGGCGGCGCGCGACGTGGACCCCGGCATGCCGGTGATCGCGCAGGCCACCGTGGGGCCCGACCTGCGCACCGCCTACGGGGCCGCCCCCGAGGACATCGCCCGCGCGCTGGACAAGTGGGGGGCCGATGTCATCGGGCTCAACTGCTCGGTGGGGCCGCAGACCATCCTGGAGGCGATCGAGCGGATGGCGGCGGTGACCACGCGCAAGCTGGCGGCGCAGCCCAACGCCGGGATGCCGCGCGAGGTGGGGGGGCGGTCGATGTACATGGCCAGCCCGGAGTACATGGCCACCTATGCCCGGCACCTGGTGCAGGGGGGGGCCAAGCTGGTGGGGGGGTGCTGCGGCACCACGCCGGAGCACACCCGCGCCATGGCCGAGGGGATCCGCCCGCTGGCGCCGCGCACGGTGGTGGTGAGCGAACCCGCCACGGCCCCCTCGTCCACCCCGGCGGCGGCCGGCGTGGAGCCGGTGCCGCTGGCCCAGCGCTCACGGTTGGGGGCCAAGCTGGCGGCGGGGCAGTTCGTCACGTCGGTGGAAATCGTCCCGCCGCGCGGCGTGGACACCACGCGCCTGGCGCAGGATGCGCAGGCGCTGGCCAGGGCCGGGGTGGACGCCATCAACGTCCCCGACGGCCCGCGCGCCCAGAGCCGCATGGGGGCCATCGCCACCAGCCTCATCATCGAGCGCCACGGCATCGAGGCGGTCACGCACTACTGCTGCCGCGACCGCAACCTGCTGGGGATGCTCAGCGACCTGCTCGGCGCCTCGGCGCTGGGGCTGCGCAACCTGCTGCTCATCACCGGCGACCCGCCCAAGATGGGCCCCTACCCCGACGCCACGGCGGTGTTCGACATCGATGCCATCGGGCTCACCAACCTGGTGCGGCAGCTCAACCGCGGGCTGGACCCCGGCGGCAACCCCATCGGGGCCCCCACGGCGTTCGCCATCGGGGTGGGGGTGAACCCCGCCGCCATCGACCCGGCGCACGAGCGGCGGCGCTTCGCGTGGAAGGTGGAGGCGGGGGCGGAGTACGCCATCACGCAGCCGGTGTTCGACCCGGCGCAGCTGGAGACGTTCCTGGCGTCCATCGAGGACACCCGCATCCCGGTGGTGGCCGGCATCTGGCCGCTGGTGTCCGCACGCAACGCCGAGTTCCTGGCCAACGAGGTGCCGGGGGTGACCGTACCCCGGGAGGTGCTGGAGCGGATGCGGCGCGCCAGCGACCAGGGGAAGGAACACGCCGTGGCCGAAGGGATCGCCATCGCGCGGGAGATGCTGGCGCGGGTGCGCGGCGCGGTGCAGGGGGTGCAGGTGAGCGCGCCCTTCGGACGCATCGAGCTGGCCCTTGAGGTGTTCGCGCCGTAGCGCCCCAGCGCACCCGGCGCGCGCGTCCCGCCCCCCCGCTGGCCCCGCGGCGATCCGGTCTCGAGATTAGGAAAATCGCGCCGTCCCCCATTTTCCCGCACCGCCCCATGGCCTCCCTCGACACCCCCCGCCCGCCCCTCACCCTGCTCTCCGAAG
>JBILKP010000179.1:0-5808 GCA_044376625.1 Gemmatimonas sp.
CGCCATGACCGCGCCGCTCTGGTTCCAGCTGTACCTCGATCGGGACCGCGGCCGGTCGGAGGCGCTGGTGCGCCGCGCCGAGGCGGCGGGGTGCGGCGCGTTGGTGCTCACGGTGGACACCCCGCTGTTGGGGCGGCGGGAGCGGGACCTCCGCAACACGTTCCATGTGCCCGCCGAGCTGCCGGTGCCCCACCTGGGGGACGGCACCCGGGAGACGTTGGCCGAGGGGGCGGCAGGGGGGTCGGCGCTGGCTGCCACCTTCGGGCAGCACCTCGACAGCAGCATCACCTGGGACGACGTGGCGTGGCTGCGGGGGCTCACGCGGCTCCCCATCCTGGTGAAGGGCGTGGTGCGGGGGGGCGACGCCGTGCGCGCGCTGGAGTACGGCGCCGCCGGCGTGATCGTGTCCAACCACGGGGGGCGCCAGCTGGATGCCGCCATTCCCACGGCCCGGGCGCTCCCCGAGGTGGCCGAGGCGATGGCTGGGCGCGGTACCCTGCTGGTGGACGGCGGGATCCGGCGCGGCAGCGACGTGCTGGTGGCGCTGGCGCTGGGAGCGCAGGGGGTGCTGCTGGGGCGCCCCGTCCTGTGGGGCCTGGCGGCGGGGGGGGAGGCCGGGGTGGCGCGCGTGCTGCAGCTGTTCCGGGAGGAGGTCGACCTGGCCTTTGCGCTAGCCGGTGTCACCGACGTGGCCGAGGCCACGCGCGACCTGCTGGAGTGACGGCGGAGGAAACCCGGGGGGGGCGCGGTCAGGGCGCCACGCGCGCGACCAGCGCCCGCCGTGCCTCCTCGGGGAGAAAGCTGGCCTCGGCCGCGGCCACCGTCAGCGACCGGAGCCGTGCCAGCGGCACGCCACCGCGCGCGAGGAAGCGGAACTCGTCGGTGAGCGTGGTGGCGAACATGGGCGGATCGTCGGAGTGCACCGTGACGTTGAGCCCGGCATCCAGCATGGCAAACACCGGGTGCGGCGCGCCCGCGGCCACCACGCCCGTGCGGTAGTTGCTCACGGGGCACACCTCGAGGGGGAGCTGCCGGTCGCGCAGCAGCGCCACCACGGTGGGGTCCTCCAGGCAGCGGATGCCGTGCCCGATGCGCTCGGCGTGCAGCAGTTCGACGGCGTCGCGCACGCTGTCGGCGCCCGCCCCCTCGCCGGCGTGCGCCACCACGCGCAGGCCGTTGCGGCGCGCCTCGGCGAACACCTCGGTGAACAGCGCCGGCGGGAAGCCGGCTTCCAGCCCGCCCAGCCCCAGGCCGATGAACACCCCGGCCTTCTGCCCGGCGAGGGTGAAGTCCAGCACCGCGCGCTGCGTGTCCGGCACCTGCCGGGCGATGTCCGGAATGAGCCGTACCTCGACCCCCGATCGGGCGCGCCCCTCTGCCAGCCCCTCGGCGATCGCGTCGATCACCGCCGCCTGGTCAAAACCGGTCACATACAGCGACGCGCTGAGGAAGGCCTCGGTGTACAGGATGTGCTGGGCCGCCTGGTCGGCGTGGAACGCCACCAGCAGGTCGGTGAAGTCGCGGGGGGTGCGGATGGCGCGGCTGGCGGCGATGTAGACCTGGATGAAGTGGGCGAAGTCGCGGTAGCGGTAGAATCCGCGCCACTCGTCCAGCGTGGCGGCGGGGAGCGTCACCCCGTTGCGCTGCGCCATCGCCCAGACGGTGTCGGGGTGCTGCGCCCCCTCCACGTGGACGTGGAGCTCCACCTTGGGCATGGCGACCAGCGCCGCGTCCACGTCCGGGGGGAGCGCCGCCGCGGCCAGCGCCGGCTCACTCGTCATCGGTGAACAGCTCCACCGACGGGGCGCCGGTCTCGTCATAGGTGACCTCCACGCGCCAGGGGCGGCAGCACACCTCGCAGTCCTCCACGTACTCCTGCAGGTCGCCGCCCGCGGGGTCGAGGAGGAGCTCCACGGCCTCGCCGCAGTAGGGGCAGTGCACCCAGGTGGCGCCGGGATCGGCGTCGAGGTCGTTCTCGGGGTCGTCCTCGGGGTCGTCCTCGGGGTCGTCCTCGAGGTCGTCCTCGAGGTCGTCCTCGAGGTCGTCCCCCGGATCGTCCTCCTGCCGCATCTCGTCCGAGCGGTCGTCCGGCTCGGTGTCGTCCCACGGGTCGCGATCGTCCATACGGTGGAACATATCCGTCCCGGGAGCCGGGGCCAGCGGACGCGCCAGGTACGCCACGGACTGGCGTCCGACCATCACGTTGCCGGCCCAATCATCACGCCGCCGGCCCTTTTTGGGCGTTACACCCTCGGCATTCCATCGTCCAAAGGGTATGCCTCCGTCGGCCTCTCCTCTCGATTCCGATTTCCCGCCCGATCGCCCATCCGAGCGGCGCGTGCCGCATCGCGACGGTACGGCCCCCCTGCGGGTGCTGGCGATCGCCGCCCATCCTTCCATTGTGACCGGGCTGCGCGAGGCCGTCGGTCCGCAGGTGGTGCTGACGGTGGTGTCGGAGGCGCGCCCCGGGCTGGCGTGCGCGCGCATCGAACTCCCGGACCTGATTCTGGTGGAGCCCGGGCTCCCCGCCCCCGGTCGCCCCCTGCTGCAGCAGCTGCGTGACGAGCCGGCGTTGGCGGCGGTGCCGGTGGTGGCCGTGCTTCCCGAGGGGGAGCGGCAGCTGGCGGTGCAGGCGGTGGCGCTGGGGGCGGCCGAGGTGGTGTGCGCGCCGGCGGAGCCGGGCGCGCTGCGGCTGCGGATGGACATGGCGCGGGTACGGCACAACGCGCTGGAATCGCTGGCCCGCGCGGCGCTGGTGGACCCGCTCACGGGGCTGGGCAACCGGTCGTTCCTGAACGCGCGGCTGGACGAGTCCGTGGCGCGGCTGGACCGTGACCCGGCGTATGGGTTTGCCCTGGTGTTCATCGACTTCGACCGGTTCAAGGCGGTCAACGACACGCTAGGGCACGAGGTGGGGGACCTGATGCTCGTGGAGGTCGCCGACCGGCTGCGGCAGATGCTGCGCGGCCCCGACGCGGCCGCCCCCGACGGGCGGGGCGACACCATCTCCCGGCTGGGCGGGGACGAGTTCGTGGTGATGCTCGACGGCGTGGTGGACGCCGCGCGCGCGGTGGCCACGGCCGAGCGCCTCCTCAAGGGGCTCTCCGAGCCGTACCGGGTGGCGGAGCACACGCTGCACATGAGCGCCAGCCTGGGGGTGGTGCACAGCCGGGTGGGGTACGCGCAGGCCGACGCGATGCTGCGGGACGCGGACATTGCCATGTATGAGGCCAAGGCGCGCGGGAAGGCGTGCGTGGTGGCGTTCGAGCCGCACATGGGCGAGGCGCTGACGCTGCGGGTGTCCACCGAGGCCGCGCTGCGGGAATCGGTGGGGACGGGGCAGCTGTTCCTGGTGTACCAGCCCATCGTGTCGCTGCATGACAACCGCCTGGAGGGGGTGGAGGCGTTCGCGCGGTGGCAGCACCCCGAGCGGGGGCTGCTGGCGCCGGCGGACTTCATCCGGGTGGCCGAGGAGGCGCGGCTGATGCTGGGGCTGGGGGAGGAGCTGCTGCGGCGTGGGTGTGCCGACTTCATGGCGTGGCAGCAGGACGACCCGCACCGGGCGCCGCAGTACCTGAGCATCAACCTGTCGCGGGTGCAGATCGCCGACCCGATGCTGGTGTCCCGGATACTGCGCATCGTGCGTGAGAGCGGGATGCGCCCCGACCAGCTGCAGCTGGAGGTGACGGAGTCGCACCTGCTGGCCAACACGCACGGTGTGTCGGACCGGCTGGTGACGCTGCGGGAGGCGGGGGTGCGGCTGGCGCTGGACAACTTCGGCTCGATCGGGTCGTCGCTGGCGTCGCTGCAGGCGTATCCGCTCTCGACGTTCAAGATCGACCGGGTGCTGGTGGCCGGGGCGGGGGACCGGATGGCGTACGCGGCGATGCTGCACGCCGTGCTGACGATGGCGGACAACCTCGGGCTGCACGCGGTGGCGGAGGGGATCGAGACCGACGAGCAGCTGACGCTGCTGCAGTCGCTGGGGTGCCCGTCGGGGCAGGGGTACCTGATGGCGCGCCCGATGCCCGGGGCGGGGCTGCAGGCCTGGTGGCAGGGACGGCCCGGGCGCGGAATGCTCTGCGCATGACCAACCGGGTCACCACCATCGTCCAGCGCGTGCAGGCGCTGGCGACGCTGCCGACGGTGGCCGCCAAGATCATGAAGGTGGCGGACGACCCGAATGCCAGCATCGCGCGGCTGCACGGGGTGCTGAACGAGGACCCCGTGCTGGCGGCCCGGGTGCTCAAGGTGGTGAACTCGGCGTTCTACCGGCGGTCGCAGGCGATCGCCTCGACGCTGACGGCCATCCATGTGCTGGGGGTGTCGTCGGTGCGGAGCATTGCGGTGGCGGCCAGCCTCACGCGCCTGTTCCGGGGACCACAGACCGGGCGGCTCAAGGAGATTGACGGGTTGTGGGACCACGCCGTGGCGGTGGGGGTGGCGGCGCGGACGCTGGCGCTGCGGACGCAGGTGACCACGCCCGACGAGGCGCAGCTGGCGGGGGTGCTGCACGACCTGGGGATCGTGGTGGCGCTGCAGGGGGATTTTCTGCACTTCCGCAAGGTGATCGAGCAGGCGGTGGCGGAGCCGTTGCGGGCCTTCCGGGAAGTGGAACGGGAGGTGATGACGGTGGACCACCAGCAGCTGGGGGCGGCGCTGTGCGAGGCGTGGAACTTCCCGCCGCAGCTGGTGAACGTGTGCCTGCATCACCACGACCCGTTGGCGCTGCCGGAGGAGGAGCAGCTGCTGCCGGCGCTGGTGCATGTGGCGGACGTGCTGGCGGCGCAGGCGGGGATCGGGCTGTCGCGCACCGTGGAGCACGCGGAGCCTGATCCCGAGGTGCTGGCGCTGCTGCGGCTGTCGGAGGGCACGCTGGCGTCGGTGCGCGAAGGGCTGGCCGCCGAGGTGCGGGAGACCATGGCGCTGATGGCGGCGTAGGCGCGGGGCGCCCCCGGCGTCACGACTCCGCGGTTCCCTTGACTTCTGTGGGGAGGGTCCGGAGTTTGTCAGGGTTCGGGAGTGGGCCGCCCTTTTACACCCAGGGAGTGGGGAGCATGGTGCGCCGTCGCGGTTGGGGAGTAGCGCTGGTGGCGGTATTGGGGAGTGCGCTGGGGGGGCTCGCGCCGGAGGTGGGCGCGCAGTCGCGCGAGGCGCAGTCCCGCGAGGCGCTGCTGCTCCCGGTGCCCCAGCGCCCCTCTGCACTGGGCGGCCGGTTCGGCACGGCGTCGCCGGGCGTGAGCGCCAGTTCGCCGTTGGCCTTCGGGCCCAGCTACCGCGACGCGTTCTTCGGCGTGGGGGTGCAGGCCACCACCCGCTACGGCGGCGGGGTGGATGGGGCCGCATCCGGGGGGTTCGGGGTGGGGAACGCCCAGCGGCTGGTGGCGCTGGAGGTGGTGCTCACCTCGCTCTCCACCGTGCGCTCGGGGCTGTTCGACCGCACGGCGGCCGCGCTCAAGGTGCACCGTCGGCTGCCGTGGAACGCCGCGGTGGCGGTGGGCGTGGAGGGGATCAAGGTCACCGGCACCAATTTCGAGACCACCGAGTCGGTGTACGCGGCGGTGTCCAAGGTGGCGGTGTTGCGTGGCAGCGGCGATCCGCGGCAGCCGTTCAGCTCGGCGACGGTGAATGTGGGGGTGGGCAACGGCCGCTTCTGCGCGGAGCAGGCGATCCGCACGGGCGGCACCACCACCTACGGGTTGGCCGACTGCGTGGCCAACGTGTTCGCGTCGGTCGGGCTGCGCGCGAGCGACTGGGCGGGGTTGGTGGCGGACTGGACGGGGCAGGATCTCAACCTGGGGGTGTCAC
>JBILKP010000178.1:0-5808 GCA_044376625.1 Gemmatimonas sp.
CCCAGCGACAGCGCGCGGTGGCGCGCCGGGCGCGCTGTCGCGCGGCGCATCACGGCCGCCGGACGGCGGGCGGCGCGGGCGGCGCGGGGACGGTGGGGCGCACGATGCGCCGCGCCGGTTCGGCGGCTGGCACCATGCCGGTCCCGGGGGCGTCGCTCCCCAGCTCGTTGGTGAGCAGCATGGGCGCCTTGCCATCGGTCACGATGACCTTGGCGTTGGGGCTGCGCGCCAGCTCGCGGAACGCCTCGATGGACTGGTAGGAGATGATCTGCGGCGTGAGCCCCTGCGCGATGATGTCCCATGCCTCGCGGATCCCCTGCGCCTCGATGCGCCGCCGGTCGGCCTCCTGCCGCTCGCGGTCCAGCACGAAGCGCATCTGCTCCGATCGCTGCTCGGCCTCCAGCTTCTCCTCGATGGCGCGGGCCAGGTCGGCCGGGAGGCGGATGCTCTTGAGGAGGACGTTCTCCACTTCGAAGCCGCGGGGGCCCAGCGTCTCCATCATCTGCGCCTTGATGGCCTGCTCGATCCCGGTGCGAACCCCCGAGTGCATGTCCTTGGCCATGTAGCGGGCCGACACGTCGGCGGCGGCGGAGCGGAAGACGGGGATGATGACGTCGTCCTCGTAGCGGATGCCGCTGGTCTCGAGGATCTGCCGGATGTTGTCGGTGCGCGCGCGGTAGAGGATGGAGACCTCGGCGGCGACGTTGAGCCCCTCCTTGGAGGGCATCTCGAGGCGCACCTCGCGGTTGACCACGCGGGCGGGCACGCGCAGGACCGAGTTGACCCCGGGGACGACGAACTGCGCCCCGGGCTGGAGGGGGCCGGAGGCGATGCGGCCGAAGCGGGTCTTGACCCCGATCTCGTCCTGCCGGATGGTGGCGCAGCCGGTGAGGGGGGGGAGGGCGCAGGCCGCCAGGAGGAGGGCGGTGCCGCGGGAGGCGCGGGGGATGCGCGTGGAGGGCATGGAAGCGTCCGGAGGCGAAGGGCGCGCCTTCGCGGTGGCCGTCTGCGCCCGGGTCCCCACGGGCGTGGGGGGTGCGCGGACTGGGGCGAGGGACCCGCCAACGGAGCCGCGCGGTCCCCTTGGGGAGTCTTCTACTCGGGTTCGGTTCCGGAGTTCCCTCCCGTGGAACTCGACGCGCCGAGTGGGGTTCTCCCGCGCACTGGTGGCGCGCCGTCCGCGCCGCCGACCTGTCCATCCCGTCTGACATTCCGAGGCGTCAACGCCGTGCGTGTGTGCCTGTGCCGCTGGGTGTCCCTCCTGGTGCTGTGCGCCGGGGGGGCGGAGGCTCAGCAGACCATCATCAACGTCCCGTCGCTCGACCAGACCCCCCGTGGCACGCACTTCGCGCTGCACGAATCGCAGATTCGCGACTGGGGCGGGCGCTCGTACTGGTACACTACCAACTTCCTCACTTACGGCCTCACGGACCGCGTGGAGGTGGCTGCCACGGTCTACAACCTGGGCGCCCCGGCGAGCCGCTACGCGGCGGGGAGCGTGGGGTACAAGACCGCAATGCCGGTCCGGTGGCGGCCGCTGGCACACTGGCAGCCGCAGGTGGGGGTGGGGCAGATGCTCCACTGGTCGCTGCGCGGGCGTGGCGCCGACGTGTGGAGCTACGCGCAGGGGGCGGTGCGGGTCCCCCGGCTGGGGACCCGCCTGATGGCGGGGGTGAGCCACGGCACCCCGCAGGTGTTCGGCAAGCGCTCCGCGCACTTCATCGGCTCGTACGAGCAGCCGCTGGGGAAGCACCTGGCGCTGCTGGGGGAATGGTGGGCCGGGCGGCACGAGTTCGGCGACTTCGTCCCCGGCTTCAACGTGCACGCCGGCCGCTGGGTGCTGGTGGGGGGCTACAAGTTCAGCAACAAGCCCGGGACCGTCACCGACGGGATCATCGTGGAGGTGGGGCGCCGGTGGTGAGGGGGCAGGGCGCCGTTCTCAGCGCACCACCAGGTTGAGCGGGGGGGCCTCCCAGACGGTCGTGGTCCCCCGGAGGACCCGCAGCGACATGCGCGAGGCCCCCGCCGCCTCGCCGATGATGGCGCCCCCCAACCGGTCCCCGTTCCACCGCGCGCGGCTGGGGTCCTCGATGACCACCGGAAGCGTGTGATCCGGATAGGCCTGCAGCGTGAACCACTCCACCTGTGGCGGGAGGTCGTGGTCGTCGGGGGCGCGCCCCTGCTTCACGAAGTGCACGCGCAGCGGGCGTTGCCCGCCCACCGGGACCACGGGGAAGCCATGCCAGTGGTCGTCGTGGGAGAAGAAGACGGTCCCCGACGCCGGGTCCTCGAGCACCACGCTGGCGATGACCAGCCGCGGGGCGCCAGCGGGGGGCGCTGTCACATCGCCTCCCCCGCCGCACGCCGTCACCAGGAGGAGCGCGGCGCCGGGGATCCACCGCCGCCACGGGGTGCGCCGCGCTGCGGGCGCGGCCGGGTGCGTCATGGGATCGGGGATGAAATCGGGGATGGGATCGGGCATGGGGCCTCTACGGGTTCCGGCCGACGGGGCACGCCGACCGCGGGTACACGATGACATCGAGCCACGGCGACACGAGGTCGGCGTGGGTGAGGTGCCAGACGAGGAAGCGCACACGTGTGGCTCCCGGGGCCAGCCCCAGCAGCCGGCCCCGGCCGCGCAGCGGCTCCCACGACACGTTGGCCGCCGCGCTCTCGCCGCGGAGCTCCAGGTCGCGCCGAGCGACGAGGTCCACCGGTTCGCCGCGGAAGTCCAGCACCTGCGGCACCAGCGTGCGCGCCTCCTCGGCGCAGAGGGAAACGGGCCCCCCGCTCCACGCGCGGTTGTCGGTCGTGCGCGCCACGATGGCGCGGGTGGCGGAGTCGAGGAGCACGAGGTCGGCCACTTCGGCGTGCGGCGTGACGACGGCGATCGGATGCTCGCAGGCGGCCCCCCCCACCGTCGCCAGCAGCGCCAGCAGCCCCAGCCCTGCGGTGCGCGCGCGCCTCACCAGCTCCACCGGTAGAGGAGCCGCAGGTTGCGCCCGGGTTGCGGGGCCACCTGCTTGGCGCGCCAGAGGTGGTCGCGCCACTCGGCGTCGAATAGGTTGTCCACGGCGGCGGTGACCTCGTGCAGGCGTCCGCCCACGAACCAGCGGCGGGCCAGGCTGGCGCTGGCCAGGAGCCACCCCGGCGTGGCGCAGAACTCCGCGGGGAGCAGCGCCGGCGCCTCGGGGCCGCGCACGGCGCGCGACGCGGCGAGCGTGCAGGTGGTGGTGCCGCGGGTGTCGGGCGGCACGGGCACCCGTTGCTGCGCCAGCGCTCCCTCCACGCCCGCCGACACGCTCCAGCGGCGTCCCTCGCGCCGCAGCTGCGTGCGCAGGCGCACCGGCGGCATGGCCGGGAGCGGCGCCCATCCGCCCCCGGCCGGGTCGCGCTGCATGCCCCGCACCCACGACACCGTGGCGTCCAGCGCCACCTCGCGCCACCGTGACGGGCTCCATTCCACCCGCCCTTCGGCGCCGTGGAGGCGGGCGTCGGCCTGGTCGGCCTGGTACACGTTGTAGCGGCGCAGCCGCCGGTCGCGGACCGGCTCCCCGGTCACGCGGTCCACCAGCGGGCGCTGGTAGATGAAGTCGTCCACCCGCATCGTGAACAGGGCCACGTCGCCGCGCACCCCCCCGCGGGACCAGCGGGCAAAGAGGTCGGCGCCCGCCCCCCGTTCGGCGCGGAGCCGCGGGTTCCCCACCTCGTACGCGTAGGTGGCCAGGTGCGGCCCCGCCGAGTAGAGCTCCTCGATGGCGGGGGCGCGGAAGGCGCGCGCCACGCTCATCCCCAGCGCGACACCTGGGGCCACCTCGGCGGTGATCCCCGCGCTGGCGGTGGGGACCCCGAAGGCGCGGGTGCGGACGTCGCGCACCAGCGCCGTCTCCGTGCTGTCCAGCGGGACGATGCGGGTGGCGTCCCAGCGGACCCCCCATTGCAGGCGCACATCGCGCCCGGCGAAGAGCGACGCCAGCTGCCACTCCTCCATGACGAAGGCCGCCGCGCCACGCGCCACCGCCGGGCGGGTCCCGGTGAAGCTCCCTTCGGCGCGGAAGTCGCGCCACTGCAGCCACGCGCCCGCGCTCCCGCGCACCGGGACGCCGGCCTGCCGCGTGTATTGCACCAGCGCGTCCCCGTTGGCCATGAGCTGGCCGAAGCGGGTACCGACGAAGCCGCCGCGCTCCAGCTCCGACTGCTCGAAGCGCACGAACTGTCCCGAGAGGCTGGCCTCGGCGAGGCGCGGCCACCAGCGCGGCGTGGCATCGCTGGCGGGGGCGCGCCAGCCAGCGTCCACGCGGCCGGTGCGGCGGGTGAGGTCCACGTACACGCCGCCCTCGTGCGCCCCCGGCAGGACCACGCCGGCAAAGCTGGCGGGGACGCCGTAGGTGCTGGCCACCGCGCGCGCCGCGCCCCCCACGCGCCAGGTGCCGTGGGCGGTGGGAAGTTCGACGAGCGCGATCCCGGCCCCCACGTCGTAGCTGCGCAGGTCGGAGAAGGGGAGGGCGCCGCCCGGGGCCTTCGTGTCTCCCGCAGTGCGCCAGGAGCCGCCGGCGCGCCAGGCCAGCGCCCCGATGCCCCCCTGCGCCGTGGCCACCGCCGCGCCGCCATCGTTGACCGACTCGCCATGGACGCCGAGGGTGCCGGCCACCCGGCGCTGGGCGCGTTCGGTGGGGACATCGCCACGGACCACGTTGACCACACCCCCCAAGCTGTTGCTGCCGAAGAGGAGCCCGGCGGGGCCGCGGATCACCTCGATCCGGCGGGCGGTCATGGGGTCGATGGTCACGGCATGGTCGGCGGCGGTGGTGGCGATGTCCCCGGTGCGCTGGCCGTCCTCCAGGACGAGCACCCGGTCGCCGGCGAGGCCGCGGATGACCGGCTGGGTGGCCATGGGCCCGTTGCTGCGGGCGGTGACCCCCGGCTCCCCGGCGATGGTGGCGGCGATGGAGGGGGCCAGGCGCCGGTCGAGGGCGCGTCCGTCCAGGACCGTGGCGGGGCGGGCCAGCGCCGGGCCGCTCCCCTGGACGGCGGTGACCCGCACGGTGCCCAGTTCCTGGGCGCGGGGGGGGCGGTGCAGGGAGTCGGCGCGGGAGGCAGCGTGGGAGGCAGCGTGGGAGGCAGCGCCCTTGGCCGAGTCGGCGGGGGGTCGCTGTTGCGCCATGGCAGTGGTGCCGGGGCGCACCGCCCCCGACACCGCCGCCATGACCAGCACCCACGCGCGGCGCGTGGGGCGAGGGGTCACCGCTGCAGGGAGCGGTTTTCGCGCACCCCGAGGACGACGATGCGCTCGGGGGTTCCACCCACGTTCATGGTGCGGGCGATGGTGGGCACCCCCGTGGCGCTGATGGCGAGCTCGTAGACGCGCCCCTGGCCGGGGCTGGTCATGTAGGCAAGCCCCTCGGCGAAGGCGAAGAAGGGGGTGAGGATGGCGCCGCTGGTGGGCATCGGCGGCACCAGGGCGGGGAGGGAGCCGGTGACCTGCCGCGTGGTCATGTCGATCACGTGGAGCGTGCCGGTGCGGGCCAGGACCAGGGCGAAGCGCCCCGTGTAGTCGAGGTCGGCGGTCCAGTCGATGTCCCCGTTGGGGAGGGGCACGGGGATCATGGAGCGGGAGGCCACCACCGCCACGCCGATGGAGCGGGTGGCGGTGCTGACAGGCTGCCCGCGGATGGCCATGCGGACCAGGAAGTTGGGCTGCGGTTCGCGGGCCCAGACCGAGCCGACGCCGAAGCGGGGGTCGGAGGCGTGGGCGAACTTCTGGAAGGAGGCGGTGCCACCGGTGGTGGAAACGAAGAGGGCGCCGTC
>JBILKP010000046.1:0-15481 GCA_044376625.1 Gemmatimonas sp.
CGCGCTGCGGGTCCCCTCCCGCCACCGCGCTCGTGCGAGCGGGTGTTCGCGGGCTCGTCCCGCGCGGAGAGGCGCGCTGCGGGTCCCCTCCCGCCACCGCGCTCGTGCGAGCGGGTGTTCGCGGGCTCGTCCCGCGCGGAGAGGCGCGCTGCGGGTCCCCTCCCGCCACCGCGCTCGTGCGAGCGGGTGTTCGCGGGCTTGTCCCGCGCGGAGAGGCGCGCTGCGGGTCCCCTTCCGCCACCGCGCTCGTGCGAGCGGGTGTTCGCGGGCTCGCTGGTGGCGCGGGGGTGACGTGGTGAGGGCTTGGCGCATGCTGGCGCTGCTGGCGGCGGCCGAGCTGCTGGGGATGGCGCTCTGGTTCACCGGCAGTGCGGTGGGGCCGGCGTTGACGCGCGCGTGGGGGCTCACGTCGCCCCAGGTGGGGTGGCTGACGACGGCGGTGCAACTGGGGTTCGTGCTGGGGACGGCGGCGAGTGCGCTGCTCAACCTGGCGGACACGGTGCCGTCGCGCCGGCTGTTTGCCCTGTCCGCGGTGGCGGGGGCGGGGGCCAATGCGCTGCTGGCCGTGACGGATCGGTACGACGTGGCGCTGCTGTCGCGCCTGCTGTCAGGGGTGTGCCTGGCGGGGGTGTATCCGCCGGCACTGAAGATGGCGGCGACCTGGTTTGCCTCGCGCCGCGGGGTGGCGGTGGGGACGATCGTGGGGGCGCTGACGGTGGGGAAGGCGCTGCCGTATGCGGCGCAGGCGCTCCCGCAGCTGCCGGTGGCCACGGTGGTGCAGCTGGCGTCGGCCAGCGCGCTGCTGGCAGCGCTGGTGGTGGGGGTGGGCTACCGTGATGGCCCCCACGCCTTCCCCTCGCGCCCCTTTGCGTGGGGGCGGGTGGGGGAGGTGGTGCGCTCGCGCCGCTGGCGGCTGGCCACGGGGGGCTACCTGGGGCACATGGCGGAGCTGTACGCCTTCTGGACGTGGATTCCGGCGTTCCTGACGGCGCATGAGGCGGCGCGCGCCGCGCGGCTGGGGGAGGCGCCGCATGCCACCCTGGCGGCGCTCACGGGGGTGGGGGTGATCGCGGTGGGGGGGCTGGGGTGCGTGTGGGGCGGGCTGGTGGCCGACCGGGTGGGGCGCGTGCCGCTGGTGACGTGGGCGATGGCGATCAGCGGGAGCTGCGCGCTGCTCATTGGCGCCGCGTTCGGGCGCAGTTGGTGGCTCATGGCGCCACTGGCGCTGGCCTGGGGGTTCTTCGTGATTGCCGACAGCGCGCAATTCAGCGTGCTGGTGACGGAGAGCGTGCCGCCGCACGCGGTGGGGACGGCATTGACCTTGCAACTCTCCCTGGGCTTCCTGCTCACGATGGCCACGATCCAGCTGATCCCGCCGCTGGCCCGGTGGGTGGGGTGGGCGTGGGTATTCCCGGTGCTGGCGGTGGGGCCGGTACTGGGGATTGCCAGCGTGCGCCGGCTGGTGCAGCCCCCTGCCGGCGGGGGCTGACGCCAGCCCCGCCCGTTCGTCCTTGGGCAGGTGCCGTGTCACCGCCCGTCTTTCCTCCCCCGACCCGTGTTCCGATGGTGCGTACCCTCCCCAAACAGCTGATTGCGCGCCTTCCCGCCGCCCTGCAATGGGAGCTGCGCCGCTGGCAGCTGGCGCGCCAGGTTGCCGCGGGGCGGTTCCGCTCGGAAGAGCCGGAGTGGGACCAGTTGGCAGCGCTGGTGGGACCCGGGGACTGGGCGATTGACGTGGGGGCCAACGTGGGGCACTACACGCACCGCTTGTCGGCGCTGGTGGGGGCCACGGGGCGGGTGATTGCCTTTGAACCGGTGCCGGGCACCTGTGCGATGCTGGCCAGCCTGGTGGCGGGGCTGCCGCACCAGAACGTCACGGTGGTGAATGCCGCTGCCTCCGACGCCACGCGTCCGGTATCGATGGAGCTACCCCACTTCGAGACGGGGCTGGTGAACTACTACCGGGCCACGGTGACGGCCGCCCCCACGGCGGGGCTGGCCCGGGCGGAGGCGCTGGCGCTGCCGATCGATGCCCTGGCGCTGCCGGGGCCGGTGCGGCTGGTGAAGATCGACGCCGAGGGGCACGAGGCGTCGGTGCTGGCCGGGATGCGCGGGCTGCTGGCGCGGTGCCGTCCGGTGGTGGTGATGGAGGGCGCCGGCGAGGCGCCGCCGGAGCTGGCGGCGCTGGGGTACCAGGTGGAGCGGCTTCCGGGGTCGCCGAATGGCGTGTGGCGGGCACCGCCCGAGCCCCGCGCGTAATCGGCGCTAGGGAAACTGCGTAGGAACTGCATAGGGACTGCGTAGGGACTGCAACTGCAACTGCAACTGCCACCTCACCGGGTGCCGTCCCGGACTGCCGTGTCGGCTACCAGGTGCCGGCCACTGCTTGAGGGGTCAGTTGGAGTTGGTGATGGAGTTGCAGACGGGGGGACGGCTTGTTCCAACTCCAACTGCAACTGCAACTGCAACTGCCACCTCACCGGGTGCCGTCCCGGACTGCCGTGTCGGCTACCAGATGCCAGCCACTGCTTGAGGGGTCAGTTGGAGTTGATGATGGAGTTGCGGACGGGGGGGATGGCTTGTTCCATCTGCAACTCCAACTGCAACTGCCACCTCGGCCGTTGTAGTCCAAACGGCCAGGTGCCAGCCACTGCTTGAGGGGTCAGTTGGAGTTGGTGATGGAGTTGCAGATGGGGGGGACGGCTACCCGGGCATTTCCACGGCCATGCCCATGGCGTGGTAGCCCTTGTCCACGTACACCGTGCTTCCGGTGATGCCGCTGGCCAGCGGCGAGGCCAGGAAGGCTGCGGTGTGCCCCACCTCGGTGGCCGAGAGCTCCTCGGGGAGCGGGGTGTTGAGCTTGCAGTACTGCACCATGCGGTCGATGATGCCGATGGCGCTGGCGGCGCGGGAGGCGTAGGGGCCCGCCGAGATGGTGTTGACGCGCGCGCCGAAGGCGCGGCCGGCCTCGAAGGCCAGGGTGCGGGTATCGCTTTCCAGCGCGGCCTTGGCCGATGACATGCCGCCGCCGTACCCCGGGATCACGCGCTCGCTGGCCATGTACGTGAGCGAGCAGAACGATCCGCCGGGGCGCATGAGGGGGCCCAGCTGCTGCACCATGGACACCATGGAGTAGGCGCTGGCGCTGCTGGCCGCCAGGTAGCCGGCGCGGCTGACCTCGAGGAGGGGCTTCTTGACCTCGGGGCCGTTGGCGAGGGAGTGAAAGACGATGTCCAGCGGCTGCTCGCCGAAGTCGGCCACCAGCTGCGCGGCCAGCCCGCCGATGGAGAAGTCGCCGACGTCCTTGTAGCGCTTGGAGGTGCGGAGCTCCTCGGGGGCGTCCTCCAGCCGGTCGAAGACGGCGTCGAGGGGGTAGATCTTCTCGAAGCTGAACTTCGAGCCGTCCCGGAGGGTGCGCGACTCGTCCAGCTTCCCGCGCTCGAGCAGGTTGAGGAAGATGTTGAGGGCGGGGGGCCAGGTGGCCACGCAGACGGAGGCACCCGCCTCGGCGAAGGCCTTGGCGATGGCGAAGCCGAAGCCGCCGTCGTCCGCCACGCCGGCGACGAGCGCCCGCTTTCCGGAGAGATCGATAGGAAGCATGGGGGAAAGGTAACGCGGTTGGGGGGCCCGCCTAGCGCCGACGCCCCTACCGCGCCGCGCGGGTGAGACGGTCACGGACGCCCCGCCACCCCGGCGTGTCGGGAGGACGCTCGATGAGAATGATGGCGCTGCCGGCGGCGTCGGCGGCGTGCAGGGCGGCGTACAACGCCCGGGCATAGCCGGCGGGATCATCGGGGAGCCGCTCCACCCGGGTTCCCTCGGGGAACCGGTGGGCGGGCAGCGTGCGCAGCAGGGCGGTCACCCGTCCGGCGCTGGCCAGTTGGCGCGGGAGCGCCGCGACCCCCTCCGCCTCAGTTCCCGGCTCGATGAGCCAGACGTCGGCACGGGGGGCATAGTGCTTGTCGGCCTGCCCTGGGGCCAGCGGTGCCGTTTTTACGGCGCTATCATGTATCAATGATGGCGTAGTAGATTCGGCGATTGGCGCATCAAGAAGCTCCGACAGCGCCTGGGCCGTCAGCATCCCGGGGCGCAGGATGGCGGGGGGGTCCTGCGTGAGATCCAGCACCGTGCTTTCGATCCCCACCTGGCAGGGGCCGCCGTCCAGGATGTGCGCCACCCGGTCGCCCAGGGCCTCCTGCACGTGGGCAGCCGTGGTGGGGCTCACCTGCGTGAAGCGGTTGGCAGAGGGGGCCACCACGGGGACCCCTGCCGCACGCAGCAGCGCCAGCGCCACCGGGTGGTCGGGGATGCGGATCCCCACGGCGTCGCGCCCCGCGGTGGCCGCGTCGGGCACGGTGGGCGCCTTGGGGACCACCAGGGTGAGCGGCCCCGGCCAGCACGCCTCGGCCAGCCGCTGGGCGGCGGGGGGCCAATGGCGCGCCAGCGCGCGGGCGGCCGCCACGCTGGCCACATGGACAATGAGCGGGTTCCACGCCGGACGCCCCTTGGCGGCGTACACACGCCCCACCGCCTCGGCGTCCAGCGCGTTCGCCCCCACTCCGTACACCGTCTCGGTGGGGAAGGCCACCAGCTCGCCGCGACGCAGGGCAGCGGCGGCGTCGCGAATGGCGTCGGGGGTGGCGGGGTGGATGGGCATGCGTGGCGGTCGAAAGGTACTGGCAGAGGGGGGCGTGCCCCGGTGGCGCGACACGGGGTCGGTTGTCGCCGGGGCTAGGTTATGCGCATGGCGCTTTCGTTTGGAATCTTCATCCTCGCCGAGCTCACGGGTGACGCCGCCCGGGAGGTCAAGGTGCTGCAGGAGCGATTTGATCCCAAGCTGGCCCGCCTGACCCCCCCGCATGTCACCATCATCGGGTCCTCGGGGGTGGGGGCGATCCCCACCGACACCCCGGTGGCGCACATCCGTGCGCTCCTGGAGCCCATTGCCGCCGAGACGCCGCCACTGGTCCTGCGGTTTGGCGCCCCCAAGCGGTTCATGCAGACCGAGATCATCTCGCTCCCGCTGGACCCAAACGGCCCGTTGCGCACGCTGCACGAACGGATCGCCCGCAGCGGGCTCCCCTTCAAGCGCTCGCGGTTCCTCTTCTCGCCGCACTGCACGCTGAGCTTCTACCCCACCCTCACCCCCGCCACCGAGCGCGCGCTGCTGGCGGTGCGGGTGGAGGCGCCGGTGGAGATCGCGCGGCTGCAGCTGTACCAGACGCGCGACCCGCAGCCGTCTCGGCTGCTGTTCGAACTGCCGCTGGCCGGCTGACGGTAGCGCCGGCGCGCGGCCGGCGGTGGCGGCTCAGGCGCGGGCGTGGGGGCGCAGCTTGGCCAGCGCGGTGGTGGCATGGCGCAGCCCCAGCAGCGCCGAGGCCTCCAGCTCGTACTCGGTGTGCAGGTCGCCCAGCGTGTCGGCGCCGTGGGCCCCCAGCTGCCGCGACGCCTTTTCGGCGATGCTGTGGCGGCGCAGGTACTCGCGGGCGGCCAGCCAGAGGGCGTTCGCGGCCTGCCGCTCCTCGGCCTGTCCGGAGATGGTGCCGCCGGTGCGGCAGCTGGACTCGAAGGTGCGCACCGCCTCGGCGAGCGCCAGGTCGATGGTGTCCACCATGGCGTGGGCGGCAGCCAGCTCCTCGGGGTGGGCGCCCACCTCCACCAGGCGGCCCAGGCGCTCGTGCTGGCGGCACGCCTCCTGGGCGGTGCGGGCCAGCGCCTCGGCGGCACCAAGCGGGGACAGGTCGGCGCTGCCGTCGTCGGAGGGCGCGGGCGGGGTGTTGGGCGACATGCCTTCATCGTGCCCACTTGACCGCGCGAATGGTAGTGGGGGGCGCGCCTTGCGGGGGCCGGGATGGCGCCCTAGGCTAACCGGAGACCCCTGTCCCTTCCCGCCCCGCCCCGTCGAGGATGCCGATGGTCCCGCGCCTTTCCCCGTCCGCCAGCGGCGCCCTGCCGGCGCTGGCCCTTGCCCTTGCCACGGCCACGGCGCCGGCGCTGTCGGCCCAGACCACCGGGGTCACCCACGGCACGCGCCCCGCCCGGATGGTGATCCGCAATGCCACCATGGTGGACGGCAACGGCACGCCGGCGCGCGGCCCGGTGGATATCGTGATCGAAGGGAACCGGATCGTGCAGGTGGTGCAGCTGGACCCGGTGGCCACGCTGTTCAACGGGCGCAACCGCCCCACCGCCCCCACGGTGATCGACGCCACCGGGAAGTTCGTGTTGCCGGGGCTGATCAACGCCCATGCGCACATGCAGTCCAACCGCGCCGGCGAGTCGATGGACGGCTTCGAGTACTTCATGAAGCTGCAGCTGGCCAACGGCATCACCACGCTGCGCGAGGTGGGGGCGGAGAAGAACGCGGGGAGCATCGCGCTGCGCGAGCAGTCGGCCAAGGGGGAGATCGTGGCGCCGCGCATCCTGGTGTACCCGCAGTTCTGGAGCGAGGAGGGGCGCCAGGTGAAGACCCCGGAGGACGCGCGGGCGCACATGCGGCGCCTCAAGGCGCTGGGGGCCGACGGGGTGAAGTTTGGCGGCATCGACCGCGACCTCATGGCGGCGGCGTACGACGAGGCGCGGAAGCTGGGGCTCCCCACGGCGCACCACATCGGCGTGGAGGAGACGTCGGCGTGGGACGAGGTGGCGTTCGGCACGCCCATGAAGGCCTCCATCGAGCACTGGTACGGGGTCCCCGACGGCGCCATCGAGGACAAGCGGCAGCACTTCCCCAGCGACTACAACTACTCGGACGAGACGGACCGCTTCCGCTGGGCGGGGCGGCTGTGGCGCGAGGCGCACCCCCGGCTGCTGGACTCGCTGCTGAACAGCATGGTGGCCAAGCAGATCACCTGGGTGCCCACGCTGGACATCTACGAGGCCAGCCGCGACCTGCAGCGGGCGCAGACGCAGCCCTGGTTTGCCGAGTTCCTGCACCCGTCGCTGGCCAACTACTTCAAGCCCGACCCGGCCAAGCACGGGTCGTACTTCATCGGCTGGAGCAGCACCGACGAGGTGTACTGGAAGGAGAACTACCGGATCTGGATGGCGGCGCTGCGCGACTTCGAGCGCAAGGGCGGCGTGATCGGGTGCGGTGACGACGCGGGGTTCATCTACCAGCTGTATGGCTTCGGGCTGGTGCGCGAGATGGAGCTGCACCAGGAGGCGGGGTTCCACCCGCTCAAGGTGATCGAGCACTGCACGGGGAACAACGCGAAGATCCTGCAGCGGGAGGGGGAGCTGGGGCGGATCCGCGCGGGGTACCTGGCGGACCTGATCGTGGTGGATGGGAACCCGCTGGAGGACCTCAAGGTGCTGTATGCCGGCGGGATGGCGGCGCTGCGCGATGGCAAGGAAATGCGCACGCTGGGACCCGAGTGGGTGGTCAAGGACGGGATCCCGTACAGCGGCCCGCAGCTGGTGCGGGAGATCAAGGCGATCGTGGCCAAGGCGAAGGCGCGGGGGAAGTGACGATGGCGGAGGGGGAGGCGGCGCCGGAGCCGGTGCTGCTGGTGGACGACACCCCTGCGGGGGTGCGCACGATCCGGCTGAACCGTCCGGCGCGGCTGAACGCGGTGAACCCCGCGCTGGCCGAGGCGCTGCCGGCGGCGCTGGCGGCGGCGAGCGCCGACGACGCGGTGCGCGTGGTGGTGATCACCGGGGCGGGGCGCGGCTTCTGCGCGGGGTTGGACCTGGCGGAGCCGGCGGGGCTGGTGCAGCACACGCGCGCCGAGCGACAGGACCCGTACCGGTGGGTGGGGCACTGGGTGCACGCGGTGGTGCGGTGCGACAAGCCGGTGATTGCGGCGATCAACGGGGCCGCGGCAGGGGCGGGGCTGGGGGTGGCGCTGGCGTGCGACCTGCGGCTGGTGTCGTCGGCGGCCACGCTGACCACGGGGTACGTGCGGCGCGGGCTGTCCCCCGACGCGGGGGTGTCGTGGTTCCTGCCGCACCTGGTGGGGCACGGGCGGGCGATGGACCTGGTGCTGACGGGGCGCGACGTGAGCCCCGGCGAGGCGCTGACGATGGGGCTGGTGACGGCGGCGTACCCCGCGGAGCAGTTTGCCGCGGGGGTGGCGGCGTACGCGGCGCAGCTGGCTGCGGGGGCGCCGCTGGCGCTCACCCGCAGCAAGCGGCTCCTGCTGGCCAGCTGGGAGGCGTCGCTGGACGCGCAGCTGCGCGACGAGCTGCAGCAGATCGCGCAGTGCTTTGCGAGCGCGGACGTACGCGAGGCGATGGCGGCGTTCACCGAGAAGCGGGCGCCGGTGTTCCGGGGGGCGTGAGGGGGGGAGGGGCGAGGTGCCCTCAGGTTGGATAGTGATGAGGGATAGGTCCGACGTTCGAGGGGCGAGTGACCGCCAGCGTTCGTTGGCCTCGACAGCTCTTTCGTGGGGACCCTGGCGATGCGTAATGGCCTGCCTGCTGTGCTGCTTCCGCTGCTCCTCTTTGCCACCGTGACGGCGCCGGCTTCAGCACAGGCGCCGCCGTCGGTGTCCTCACGGACGGTGAACGCGGTGCTGCGCATGATCGACTACGTGGTCCACGACGCGCATGGCACCATTCTTGTCGTCGACAGCGCTGCGTTGCGCGCCACGGTGCCCCTCACCGCGGCCGAGTTTGATGCCGTGCGGCGCGGGGTGCTTGGCGATGTGCGATTTGGCACGGCGGAGCGGATGCCGGAGTGCAACACGGGGGGGCGCCCCACCTGCCTGGTGATGCGGTTCACCGAGTACGCCAAGGGTTGGAGACCGATGCGGATTGGTGCTGCAGTTCACCCGCATCGCGGGTGTGGTTCCCATGAGACAGTGTATCGGGTCCATTTCCGGGGGGAGGCCATCCGGTCGATGAGTGAGTGGTCCTGGGAGATTGGGGATTGCTTTGCCCCGCGGGACACCGTTCGTACGCCAGGAGACGGCTTCAGGAGGTGACGGCGGGACGTTGGCTCGACGCTCGCACGTCGGACCTAGTCCTCGTCACTATCCAAACTGTGGGCACCTGGCTCTTCCTCCCGCTGCCAGGTGCCCACAGCCGCAATAGTGACGAGGGATAGGTACGACGTCCCAGGTCCGAGCGTTCCTCACGACTGCTCTGCCCTATCTCCCCGGCTGCCCACTCGCGCCCGCCACCCGCTCCACCTCCTGCCACTGCGCCATCAGCTGCAGGAACTCCCGGCGGTAGCCGCCCGGGTCGGCACCCAGCCCCTCGCGCGCGAGGGCCTGCACCAGCGCGGGTGAGGCGCTGCCGCGGTGCGGGGACTCGCGCAGCAGCATCCCCCACGCGGCCACGGCGGCGGCAAAGCGCATGTCGGCGCTGGGTGCCGCGGTGGCGTGGCGGACGGGGTGCTCCAGCAGCCGGCTGACCGAGTCGCCGGGCACCTTGTAGCGCAGCCGGACGAAGGCCAGCTCCTCCGCTGCGCGCCCCGTTGCGCTCTGCGTCACCGGCGGCGCCTGGTAGCGCAGCGGCTCACGCGCTCCCGCGTCCACGGTGCCCGTCACCCCCACGGGGACCACCTCCACCAGCGCGGTCACGGTGTGCCCGGCGCCGATGTCGCCGGCGTCCTTGCGGTCGTCCGCAAACTCCTGCTCGCGCAGCAGGCGCCCCTCGTACCCCAGCAGCCGGTACGCCTGCACCACGGCCGGGTTGAACTCCAGCTGCAGCTTGGCGTCATTGGCCACGGTCACCAACGTCCCCCCCAGCTCCTCCACCAGCTGCTTGCGCGCCTCGGCCACGTCATCGATGTACGCGTAGTTGCCGTTCCCCGCCTTGGCCATCGCCTTCATCTTGGCGTCCTGGTAGTTGCCGCTCCCCACCCCCAGCACGGTGAGATAGGTCCCCTCCGCGCGGCGGCGCTCCACCAGCCGCTCCATCTCGGCGTCGCTGCTGGGGCCCAGGTTGAAGTCGCCGTCAGTGGCCAGGATGACGCGGTTGTTGCCGCCGCGCGCGAAGTGCGTGCGCGCCACGCGGTACGCCAGCTCCAGCCCCGCCTCGCCGGCGGTGCCACCCCCGGCCTGCAGCTCGTCGATGGCGGCCATGATGCGCGCCTTCTGGGTGCCCGGGGTGCTCTCCAGCCGCAGGGCGGTGCCGCTGGCGTAGGTGACCAGCGCCACATGGTCCTGCGGACGCAGCTGCTGCACCAGCAGCCGCAGCGCCTGCTGCACCAGCGGCAGCTTCTGCGGATCGTCCATCGACCCCGACACGTCCACCAGGAACACCAGGTTGGCCGGCGGCAGCGCATCCACCGCGATGCGGCGCGCCTGCAGCGCGACGCGCACCAGCCGGTGGCGCGGCTCCCAGGGCGCGGGCATCACCTCGGTGGCGATGGCCAAGGGTGCGTCGCCGCGCGGCGCCGGCAGGTCATACGGGAAGTAGTTGACCAGCTCCTCGATGCGCACCGCGTCGGCCGGGGGGCGCACCCCCTGCGCCAGGAAGCGGCGCACGTTGCCGTACGAGGCGCGATCGACATCGGTGGAGAAGGTGGCGCGCGGCTCGGTGCCCACGCGCACGAAGGGGTTCTCGCTGATGCGTGTGTACTGCTCGCGATTGACGAGGGGCGCGGGCGCCGCCATGGGCACGGGGGGCGCGGCCATGCGGCGAGCGCCCACGGCCGGCATGGCGCGGCCGCCGGCGATGCCCTTGCCGTGGAAATCCTGTTCGGGCGCTGGCGGGCTCACGCTGGTGAGCAGCCCGGGGGCCACCGGGGTGAGGGCGACGGAGTCGGTGGGGGTGGCCGGCCGCGACGCGGTGCGGCAGGCCGTGGCGAGGAGGACCAGCGAGAGGATGAGGACACGAGGGCGCGGCATGCGGTCTCCCGGCTGAGGTGGCGGAACGCTGATGCCATGGAGACGCCGCACTCGGCGGGACTTGCACAGGGGGGAGGGAAGCGGTGGCACCAGCAGCTTCAACGGCACCTGCAACTTCAACGGCACCTGCAACTTCAACGGCAACTGCAACTGGCCTCTTGGTGGTGGCCAGGACCTAGGCCAGCGGGCAGGGGTCAGCCACGGCGGAGGTGCTGGTTGCCGTTGCCGTTGGAGTTGGCACTGACGCTCCCGTGCCGTGTGCAGGTTTCCGGGTGGCCGGCGTCTCCCCCCGCATGACGACGCTGTACCTTTCCCCCGTGACCGAGACGCTCGAGCGGCTGTTCCGCACGTACCACGGCTCCCTGGTGCGCTACCTGCAGCGCGCGCTGGGGGACCGGGACGTGGCGGAGGAGCTGGCGCAGGAGACGTTCGTGCGGGCGTCGCAGCAGGGGGAGCTGCGCAGCGAGCGGTCGTGGCTGTTTGCGGTGGCGGCCAACCTGGTGCGTGACGAGGCGCGCCGGGACGGGCGGGCGCGCCGCCGCCTGGAGCGGTATGGCGCGGAGCAGCCGCAGGCCGCCGAGCCTGCTCCCACGTCGATGGAGCGGGCCGAGGGGGCGGCGGCGGCGCGCGCGGCGCTGGCGGCACTGTCCGACCGTGACCGTGATGCGTTGCTGCTGCAGCAGGAGGGGATGGGGTACCCCGAGATCGCCGCGGCGCTGGGGATCGCGGTGGGGTCGGTGGGGACCACGCTGTCGCGCGCGCGGCGCCGGCTGCTGGAGGCGTACGAGGCACAGCCGGGGGCGATCGCGAGTGGACCGCCGGGTGGCCGGCAGCGCACGCGCCCGGTGCGCGAGGAGGGGCGGTGACCAGCGACGAACCGAACGAGCAGGCCGAGGTGCCGATGACCGACGCGCGGCCCATGGCCGAGTGGACCCCCGACGGGCACGTGACCGAGCCCACGGTGCACGCATGGCTGGACGGCGCGTTGGCGGGCGCCGAGGCCGACGCGGTGTCGGCGCATGTGGCGTCGTGCGCGGCGTGCGGGGCGTTGGCGGCGGAGGTGCGCGGGGTGATTGCCGCGTCCGTGCGCATTGTGGGGTTGCTGGATGCAGCGCCTGCACGCCCGCGCGTGGTGGGGGGCGGTGGAAGCGCCCCCCGGACGCCGCCGCGTGCGTGGTACCGGCGCCCGGCCGTGTTGTCGATGGCCGCGATGCTGCTGCTGGCGGTGGGGGTGCGCACGGTGTGGCGGGAGGGCGGCCAGCCGGCGGCGGCACCGTTTGCCTCGCTCCCCGCCACCGACTCGGCACCGGTGGTGTCCCAGGGAGCATCGGAGGCGGCGTCGGGCGTGGCCTCTGCTGAAGCGGACTTCTACGGGAAGGGGGCTGCCGTGGCGGCGCCTCGCCCGTTGGCCCGGGCTCGCCCTTCAGCTCCGCCGCTTTCGCCGTCGCTATCGCCTTTGCCTTCACCGAAGTTCTCGCCGCCGGCGCCGCCGCCTCCCCCCGCGGTGGCGGAGCTGGCACCGGCACCTGCCCCCGCGCCGCGCGCGGCGATGGCGATGGTTGCCCCGCGCGCGTCCATGGCGCGCGAGATGGCCAGTGCCGCGCCCGGCCTGTGCTACGTGGTGGAGGCGCCCGAGGACGCGGGGATCGCGCTCCCCGCGATGATGCAGCTGATGGAGCCGCTGTCCACCACCGCCCCCGTGGCGCTGGCGTGGGTGGACTCGCCGCCCGGCAGCGGGCGGCGGCTGGGGTTCACGTTGCGGCAGCCGCGCCCCGATTCCCTGGCCGGATCGGACGACGACCGGCTGGACATCACCGTGACCCTGATCCGCGATGGCGACGGGTGGCGCGGGACGGCCACGGCGTCAGGGGACGGGGCGCCCTATACGCGTACGTTCCGGCTGCGATCGACCAACCCGTCGGCGTGCGCGGGGCGGTAGCGCCCGCCCGGGGGGCGAGGCCGCGAAACCTCCGGGACCACGCACCGTACGGCACGCGAGTCACACCCCATGTGCGGGCGCGTACCTCACTCCCATTCGTGCTTGGAGACGCCAATGCCCCAGCGATTCCCCTTGGTGCGCCGGCCGCTGCTGTCGATCCCTGCCGCTTTGGTCCTGCTATGGCTGGTGACCGTGGTGGGGTATTACCTGCGCGACCGGTACGGCGCCCAGTCCCGTGCACGCAGCCAGCCTTCGTCGATAGCCCCCATTATGGCGCGCTGACCAGCGCCCTGACTTCGCGTCACCCGGGGCGGCGCCCTACCCCTGCCCCGGGTTGAAGCGCAGCGACCCCGGGAGCCGGTTGAGGAGTGGCCCCAGCTCGGTGGCCTTGTCCAGCGAGGTGACAAAGGTGAGTCCGGGCATGGCCACCACCAGCATGCCGGTGATGCCATACACCACCACCTGCCCGCCGTCGGCGTGGACCACGTTCCCCGAGGCGTCCACGCAGTGGACCGGCCCCATGACGCCGTTGCCGGTGTCGTCCAGGTCGCGGATGCGGCGGAGGGCGGCCCAGGTGCCCACGTCGTCCCACCCGAAGTCGCCGGGGAGCACCACCAGCTGCTCGGTGCGCTCCAGCAGCCCGCGCTCGATGGACACCGTGGTCCCCAGGTCGGCGTAGCGGACCACGTCCCCCGCCTGGAGCGCCGGGAGCGCCTGGCGCAGCTCGGGGGTGTTGGCCGCCAGCTCGTCCAGCGCCACGCGGGCCCGCAGGCAGCACATCCCGGTGTACCAGAGGGCGCCCTGATCGATGAGGGTGTCGGCCAGGGCGATGCGGGGCTTCTCCACCATGTGGTCCACCCGGCAGGGGCCCCCGTCGGCGATCCCCTCGTCGGGGTCCAGCGGGGCGCCGGGGAGGAGGTAGCCGAAGGCGGTCTCGCTGCGGGTGGGACGGGCGCCGATGGCCACCAGGATGGGGTGGCGGGCGGCCAGCGCCGCTCCCCGGTGCAGCGTCTGGCGGAAGCTGTCGGGGAAGGCCACCGCCAGGTCGGCGTGGAGGGCGACGAACACCGCATCGGGGCCAGCGCGGCGGGCCACCTCGGTGGCGCCCCAGGCCAGGGCGGCCGCGGTCCCCAGCGGGCGGGGCTCGACCAGGTGGTTGGCGGCGGGGACCTCGGGGATCGCCTGGCGGATGGCGTCGGCGATGTCGGCGCTGGTGACCACCAGGACGCGGTCGGCGGGGACCGCGGGGGCCAGCCGGGCGATGGTGTCGGCGATGAGGGGGCGCTCATTGACCAGCGGGAGCACCTGCTTGGGGCGCCGGGGGGTGGCCAGCGGCCAGAAGCGGGTGCCGATCCCCCCGGCAAAGACGACGGCCCAGAGGGTGGTGTCGGTGTCGCGCTGCGGGTCGGGGCGCGGCGCGTCCAGGGTGGCGCTCCGCGAGGCCGTGCCGACGTCCGCCCCGGGGGCGGTGGCGGGAGCGGGGGGGACGGGGGAGGGCATGCGCGAATTCTAGGGCTGGGCACGGGCCGTTCACCAGACGGGAACCACCGTACCCTAGCGGAATCGTGTGGTTCGGACCACAATACCGGACTACCCAATCCCCATCATGCCTACCTTGCACCTGACCAACGGCGACGCGGCCGCCGCTCGACTCCGGGCGGCGGAGCTGTCCGGCGACGTGGTGCCGTGGCGGGATGTGCTGCACGACGGCCCCGTCCCCCCCGACGAGGACGAGCGGGGGTTCCGCGACACCCGGGCCGAGTTCCTGGCCAGCCGCGGATGGACCAGCGTGACGGCGGCGGCCGCATCCATGGCGCACCGCGACCAGCGGCTGGCGGCGACCACCGGGACCGACGAGGTGGTGCTCTGGTTCGAGCCCGACCTGTACGACCAGCTGCAGCTGGCGCAGCTGCTGGCGCGCATCGCGCGGCGTCCGCTGCTGGCGCGCCCCGCGGTGTCCATCGTCCCCGCCGACTGCTTCCTGGGCGAGGTGCTCCCCAACCGGGTGAGCATGCTGCACACGGCGCGGCGTTCGCTGACGCGCCGCGACCTGGACCAGGGGTTGTCGGCGTGGGGGGCGTTCACCGCCTCCACCCCCGATGCGCTGGCCGCCATGGCCGACCGGCTGGATGAGGAGGTGGTGGCGCGCACCTACAGCGGCGACACCATGGTGCGGTTGCCGCACCTGGCGGCGGCGCTGCGGCGGCTGCTGGAGGAGTACCCCGGGGAGGAGGACGGACTCTCGCGCACCGAACGGCAGCTGTGCGAGGTGCTGGCCGGCGGGGCCACCACGCCGGCGCACCTGTTTGAGGGGTGCCAGCTGGCCGAGAGCTGGCGGTGGCTGGGGGATTGGAGCTTTGCGTGGTACCTGGAGCGGCTGTCGGCGGGGGCAGAGCCGCTGGTGTCGCGCGGGAACGGCACGCGGGTGATTGCCCCGCTGCCGGACACCGACGGGCGCGCCTTCTGGGAGCAGCGGGTGCAGCTGACGCCCTTTGGGGCGCGGGTGCTGTCTGGGCGGGGCGACGCGGTGGCCGCCAACGGGCTGGACCGGTGGATTGGCGCGGTGCACTGCACCACCGAGCGGCACTGGCGGTGGGACCCGCACCGCGGGCGCGTGGTGCCGTGGACCGGCGGGCGCCGGGCGGCGGTGGGCGACTGAACGCAGGCGCCACCTGGCGCGGGCGTCCCGTGCACGGGCGCCCGCGGTGGTCCTACTTGAGCGCCTTGCGGATGGCCGCGTCCA
>JBILKP010000180.1:0-5794 GCA_044376625.1 Gemmatimonas sp.
ACCTGGCCGCGCACCTCTTTGGCATGAGCCCCAATAACATCTCGCGGGCTGAGCAGATCCTTGGTGACGCGCTCGAGAGGGCGCGCCAGGGGGACCACCGCGCCAGCGTATCGGTGGCGGCGAACCAACTGGGCATCATGGCGTGGAGACGGTACGAAACGCTGGAGGACCGGCGTGGCCACACGATTGAACCGCGGTTCGGGCTGTTCCTGACGGGGCCCACGGAGTTCTGGAAGTGGCTGGAGCTGTACACCCAGCCCTATCGGCCACCGCTTGGCAGCAGCGACCTGCTCACGGCGCGCGAACATTTCCGGACGGCACGCCGTGCCGACCCGTCGCGCGAGGTGGTGCAACGCCACGAACTGATGGCGTATCTTGATGATCCGGACTCGACGGCGCTGGCCACCGTGGCCGAGGCGCAGCTGCGGGATGCGCCGGACGCGGCGTGGGGGTGGCTGGCGCTGGGACTCGCGCACCATCGGCGCGGGCGCTCGGCGCACGCGGCTGAGGCGTTCGACCGCGGGCTATCGCGTCTCCCCGACGCCCAGCGCCGGTCGCTGCTGGACCTGCGGCGCATTCTTCCGGTCTCCGAGGCACCACGGTACGCCGCGCTGTCGGACAGCGCGCGCGCCCACTTTGACTCCCTGTTCTGGAGCGTAGGCGATCCCTCGCTGCTGCTGCCCGGCAACGTGTTCCGGAATGAGTTCCTCGCACGGGTGGTGTACGCAGACCTGCGGTGGACGAACGAGGAGCACGGCGTGCGAGGGGCAGATAGCGACCGAGGCGACGCGCTGGTGCGCCTGGGACCGCCCGCCGTCCGGGCCAGCTTCAAGTTCCTTCCGGAGACGCTGGCCAACGTCGTGTGGGGATGGCCACCGCTCAAGGTGCACCTGTTCTTCCAGCAGGCGCCGCTGTACGGCACGGCGTACATGAACCAGACCTACCGGACCGAGGCCTTCGAGCCGGTGGTATTCAGCAACGCTGCGCATTTCGGGACGATCCCCGGCGTGGTGCGGGGCCGGGACACGGTGCTGGCACAGGCGGCCCGCTTTCGTGCCACTGCCGACTCCACCGACGTGGTGCTCTTTGCCGAAGTGCGGGAGGTGGCCCGGAAGCGCGCGCGTCCGTCCGTGCGCGACACCGCCTCGTTTGGTGGTGCGATCCTGAGTGCGACGGGGCGCGTGCTGGTGTCCAGCCCGCCCGTAGTGCGCGCGGCCGAGGGGGAGGACGGTGGCCACGACACGGTGACCGTGCACCTGCGCGCGGGTGCGGGGGGCACCGGGGTACGGCTTGACGTCCTGCGCGCGGCGGAACGCCGGTCCGCCCGGTGGATGGCGGACGTGCCCTCGGTGTTGCCGGCGGGGTTTGCCGTGAGCGACCTGGTGATTGCCGAGGAGGTGGAGCTGCGCAACACGACGGCGACCGCCCCGCGTTGGCGGGATTTTGCCATCCGCGGGGCTGCCACGGGGGCTTTCGCACGGGGGCGCCCGGTCAGCCTGCTGTGGGAGACGTACGGCCTGTCCGGCCAGCCTGAAGGGAGCGAGGTCCGCCTCTCGATCACGGTGCGGCGCGAGGACGGGACGGGCGCGGGTGCCGTGGCGGCACGCGTGCTGGGGCTGGCGGCCAGTGCGGTGGGCATCACGACGCGCGACCGCAACACCCTGACGTTGGCGTATATGCGCCGTCTCCCCGCCGTGCCCGCGGTGGCGGAGGCGGTCAGCCTCGACTTGGGGCGCACCTCGCCCGGGCGCTACCGGATCGTGCTGGTGGTGGAAGACCGGGCAACCGGCCGCACGGCGCAGGCGGAGCGGAGCCTCGTGGTCACGCCGTGAAGGTGGGCCTACGCGCGCCAACGCCCCCTTATCGCGCAGGCAGCCGGTTCCAGGCTGGGCGTCGGCCCCCTACCCCAGCAGGGTGCCGCCATCGGTCATCGCCGGGATCTTCCGCCGGAAGTAGGGCCCGATGGGGATGCTGATGGGCTCCAGGTACGCCTCGAAGGCCGGGAGTGCGGCCAGCATGTCGGGGGCAAAGAGCGGTGCCGGCGTGGGGGTGAGCTGCAGCAGCACCGCCCCGTGGTCCAACACGCGCACCCGGTGCACCGGCGCCTCGCGGGTGATGCGCTCCCGCCCCCCCAACTGCTCCACCAGCGTTGCCCCCAGGAAGACGCCCCAGTGGGCGCCCATGATCTTTTCGCCGAGCAGGTCACGGTGGGGATCGACGAGTGTGAGACGATCAATTGTATGCTCGATGGTCTCTGGGATCATGGGGATGCTAGGACGCAACCGCGTCTCGATCTGGAGATAGTCGAAGTTGCTGGCAGCGTGGAGGAATCCGTAACGCGCGCCGGGACTCCTTGAAAAGAGCCCTGCCATCCGATCCACAAAGCCTTCGGCCTGTGCGGTCAAGTTGGGGATGGCTCGCAGCACTGATGCCTCCCGGAGTTCATCCCCGGAACGCTTGGGTCGCGCGAACGCCAATTCGGCGTAATCCCTGAGATGGATGTCAATAACCTTGGAGGTTTCGCTAGTGAAGGCCAGTAATTCCGTTGCAGGATCGGCCCACACCTTCAGCGCACTGGCCTCATTGCGGTACTTGCGCACCGTCGTACGCTGATCGCGCCGGCCAATCACGATTTCTACTGGCATCAGCGGCTGGATCGCATCCAGCGCATCGGGGAGTAGCCGCTGCACCTCTGCCGACGCCCCGGCCACTGCCGGCCCGAACCAGAAGCGCGCCCCCAGCTGCCAGCCGGCCACGCCCCCGCCCGTCACGCGCTACCCCTGCCGCAGCCGCGCCGCCGCCTCGATGGCGAAGTAGGTGATGATCAGGTCCGCGCCGGCGCGTGCGATCGCCACCAGCGACTCCATCATGGCGCGCTCGCCATCGATCCACCCGCGCTCCGCCGCCGCCTTGATCATCGAGTACTCGCCGCTCACCTGGTAGGCCGCCAGCGGCATCCCGGTGTCGGCCTTCACCGCGGCAATGATGTCCAGGTACGCGCCCGCGGGCTTCACCATCAGGAAGTCGGCGCCCTCGGCCACGTCCAGCCGCGCCTCGCGCATCCCCTCGCGCCCGTTGGCCGGGTCCATCTGGTAGCTGCGCCGGTCGCCAAACGCCGGCGTGGACTCCGCGGCCTCGCGGAAGGGGCCGTAGAACGCCGACGCGTACTTGACCGCGTAGCTCATGATGGGGGTGTCGGCATGGCCGGCCGCGTCCAGCGCGCGGCGCAGGTGCCCCACGCGCCCGTCCATCATGTCGCTGGGGGCCACGATGTCGGCCCCCGCCTCCGCATGCGCCACCGCCTCGCGCGCCAGCAGCGTGAGCGTGGCGTCGTTGTGCACCACCCCGTCCTCCGTGAGCACCCCGCAGTGCCCGTGCGCGGTGTACTCGCACAGGCACACGTCGGTGACCACCAGCAGCCCGGGGAACTCGCGCTTCACCGCGCGCACCGCCGCCGGCACGGGGCCGTGCGGGTCCCACGCCGACGACCCGATGGCGTCCTTCTCGGCGGGGATGCCGAACAGCAGGATCCCCCCCACGCCATGCGCCACCGCCCGCTCGGCGTCGCGCAGCAGCTCGTCCACCGAGGTCTGCTCCACCCCGGGCATGGAGCCGATGGGGGTGCGGATGCCGGTGCCCCCCCGCACGAACAGCGGCCAGAGGAACTGCGCGGGATCGAGGCGCGTCTCGCGCACCACGCGGCGCAGCGCCTCGGTGCGGCGCAGCCGCCGGGGGCGCACCAGCGGCGGGACCACCACTGCGTCCCCCGGGAGCGGCGGCACCGGGGGATGCCCAGCCGCGGCGCTCACGACGCGGCCTCCGCTGAGGCGGCCTCCGCCGACGCGGCCGCGTTGACCTCCGCCTCGCTCAACGCGGTGCGCGGACGCAACGTGGCCAGGATCTCGGCGCCCCCGTTGGCGCGCAGCTGCGCCGCCAGCGCGGTCCCCGAGGCGGCCGGGGCGGCCGGGTCCACGGCGATGGAGCCGCGCACCACGCGGGTGCCGTCCAGCGCCGCAATGGTCGCGTGCAACGTCATCTGGTGCACCGTCCCCACGGCGGCCGCCCCGATGGGGACCTGGCACCCCCCCTCCAGCGACGCCAGCAGCGCGCGCTCGGCGGTGACCGCACAGCGCGTGGGCGCATGGTCCAGCCGCGCCAGCACCTCGCGCAGCCGGTCGTCGTGCGCGCGCGCCTGCACGGCAATGGCCCCCTGCCCCGGCGCCGCCAGCCACCCCGGGGCGTCCAACAGCGCCACGATGCGCTCCCCCAGCCCCAGCCGCTTGAGCCCGGCGGCGGCCAGCAGCGCGGCGTCCACCTGCCCCTCGTCAATCTTGCGCAGCCGCGTCCCCACGTTGCCGCGCAGCTCGCACAGCACCAGGTCGGGGCGCGCCGCCGCCAGCTGCGCGCGGCGCCGCAGCGACGAGGTGCCCACGCGCGCCCCCAGCGGCAGCTCGGCCAGCGAGCGCGCGGTGACCCCGGGGGCGGTCACCAGCGCATCGCGCGGGTCCTCCCGCGGCAGGAGCGCCACCAGCGTGAGCCCGTCGGGGTCGGCGGTGGGGAGGTCCTTGAGGGAGTGCACCGCGCAATCAGTGCGCCCGGCCAGCAGGTCGGCCTCCAGCTCCGCCGTGAACAGCCCCTTCTCGCCGATGGCGGCCAGGGGCTTGTCGAGGATGCGGTCACCGATGGTGGTGTAGGTGACCAGTTCGCTGGGGACACCCAGCGCTTCCAGCGCGGCGGCCACCTGCTGGGCCTGATACAGCGCCAGGGCGCTGGAGCGCGTGCCGATGCGGACCACGAGTGGGGACATGCCCCAAGCATACGGTCCAGACCGCCGGTCCGTAAAGCCGCCGTGACGCTTAGGGCGTGATGGGGCCCGGGCCCGACGTGGTCCCGCCGCCCCCGATGGCCCGCGCGATGGCCGCCACCCACGCGCCCGGGGCCGGGTCGGGGGCCTCCACCCGCACCGGAAACCCCGCCAGACGGGCCGCTCGCGCCGTGACCGGGCCGATGCACCCCACCGGCACGCGCGCCGCCCACTCCGCCGGCAGCGCCGCCTGCAGCGCGTCCACCGCGCTGGGCGCGGCCACCAGCACCAGGTCCAGCGCCCCGTCTGCCACCAGCGCCGCCAGCTGCGCCTGCCCGGCCGGGTCGGTCTCGGTGACGTACGTGGGGACGATCTCCACCGTCGCCCCCAGCGCGCGCGCGCCGGCGGGGAGCACGTCGCGGGCCCCGGCGGCCGCCGGGTACAGCATGCGGGTGCCCTCCACGTCGGTGCGCGCCGCCAAGGCGTCCACCATCCCCTCGGCGTGGGCGCGCTCGGGGCGCAGCGTCGGCTGGGGCCACCCCTGCGCGGCGGCCGCCGCCGCGGTGGCCTCCCCCACCACCGCCAGCCGCCGCGTGGCCATGGCGGCCGCGGTCCCCGCCGCCGCCACCGCCTGGGCCAGCGGCGCCACGGCGTTCACGCTGGTGAGCAGCACCCAGTCAAAGCTGGCCAGGCGGGCGGCGGCGGCCACCAGCGGCGCCGGGTCCAGCGAGACGGTGCGGGTGAGGGGGACCGTGTGGATGGTGGCCCCGGCCGCCCGCAGCGCCTCCTCCAGCACCGCCCCCCGCCCCACGGCGCGGGTGACGGCCACCCGCACCCCGCGCAGCGGCGCGGCGCCCGGTGCAGCGCCGGGGGCTAGCGGCGCAGGAACGCGCGCTCCCGCGCCATCCGCCGGAGCAGCAGCCACACATACCCGCCGTAGCACAGCGCCGTGATGGCGTAGCCGGCCCACATGTAGGCCGACGTGTCCGG
>JBILKP010000181.1:0-5788 GCA_044376625.1 Gemmatimonas sp.
GCGCGCACCTGGCTGCTGCTGATGTCGGTGTTCCGCCTCTTCAAGTGGCCCTGGGGGACGGCGGTGGGCGGCTACTCCCTGTGGGTGCTCATGCACCGCGACGCCAAGGCGCTGTTCGGCGTGGCGGACTGAGCGGATCAGGGGGACGCCCCCGCGGGGCGGGCATGGCGGCGGAGGAACCGCACCATGGGCGGGAGGGTGTCCCGCGCCACGTCCCGCCCGATGAACACGTCGGCGTGCCCGTAACCGGGGATCACCCGCAGCCGGTGCCGCCCCGGGGCCACGGCCTCCAGCGCCTCGAACCCCCGCACGTTAGCATCCAGGAAGAGCGCGTTCCGTTGCCCCGTCACCAGGAGCAGCGGCGTGGTGATGTCTCCCGCCGCCGCCAGGTAATCGTCAGGGAGGGGGGCATGCCGGGGGTGGTGCGGACGGCGCTTCTGCGCCCGCTCTCCCCCGCGCACCATCTGGTCGATGTGCCGGTGGTACCCCAGGCTGCTGCCGCCGAACAGGTCGCCGATGCGGGCGTGCGTCACGGGGTCGAGGGTGTCGTGCCGGAACAGCACGGGGCGGTCGAATCCCCACAGGAAGCTGGTCAGGTGGCACGCCGGCACGCGGCACTCCGGGTGGAACCAGGCCACGAGGCGCGCCACCAGCCGTGGCACCCCCCCCGCACGCGCCTCCCCCCAGCGCGGGTTGATGTAGTCCACCCCCAGCAGGGCATCGGCCACCCGGGGGGCCAGCCGCAGCATCCACCCCGCCAACCGGCTCACGCGCGGTGTCAGCGCGACGCCGTTGAGGATCGCGCTGCGCACCCCGGGGACCACCCCCGCGGCCAGGCTCATGGCAAAGCCCAGCGCCCCCAGGCAGTGCGCCACCACGTGAACCCGCGCCTCCGGCCCCACGGCGCGCCGCACCGCCGCCAGCGCCGCCGGGTTGTCGCACAGGGCCACGTCGTCCACGCTCCAGTCGTGGCGGTGCAGGTTGTGCACGTGGCGCGCGCTGATGCGTCCGTCCAGCAGGAACACGTCGCCGAATCCCGCCGCGTGCAGTGTGCGCACCAGGTTGTGGTGCTCCGGCATGATGTACATGTCGCTGGAGGCGGTGAGTCCCGGGAGGCACAGGACGACGTCCGTCACGGGCGCCTCCCCCGCCCCCGGCGCGCGGAAGCGCAGCAGCGTGAGGGTGAGCCCGTCCGCCGTCTCGGCGTAGTGCGTCTCCGGCACCACCCCCGGCACCCCCGACACGGCGTGGAGCGGGATGGTGCGCGCCGGGTGCTGGAGCGGGCCCCGCCGGCGCCACAGCAGGTGCACCCCGGCCAGCGTCCCCAGGAAGAAGCCCAGGAAGCGCAGCACGGTCCCCGCCCCGCGCACCGTCGAGGGGGCGTCGGTGCGAAAGGTGGTGAGCTGCCGCAGCAGCGCGCCCAGCGACAGCCGCACCACCCCGGTCGCCACCAACGGCGCCCGCGCCTCCTGCGTCGCGGTCACCGCGCCGCGGAAGAGGTTGGTCTCCAGCGTGGTGGTGTCCCGCCACAGGTCGAGTCCCAGGCGGTCCTGCACCTCCTTCACCCCGCTCACCGTCCACCGGCGGCGTGCGGGGTCCTCCACCACCAGCCGGTACGCCATCACGCGGCGGTCCCGGTCCCCCGTGGGGGCCAGCAGCCGCACCTCTCCCGCCAGCACCGCCCGCCGTCCTCCCACCAGCGGACAGTCCACGTACCCCTGCGGGTCGGCGCGATGCTCGGGGTCGGCCAGGAAGCGGTCGAGGTCGGCGATGCGCACGGTGAGCGCCAGCGTGAGGGGGATCGTGCCCGTCTCCCGGCCGCGCGCGAAGCTGGTGGCCCGCGGGGCCAGCATGCCGCGCATCACCTCGGTGAAGTGCAGGGCGCTCATGCGACACCGCCCGCGCGGGGCGCCCGGGGCGCGGGCACCCCCAGCGTCGCATCCGGGGGGGCGCCCGTGATCCCCTCGGCGATCCACTCCGCCAACGCGGCAATGGTGGCGCTGGGGTTGGCGCCCACCGCGGTGGGGCACAGGCTCCCGTCGGCCACGTACAGCCCCGTGTAGCCAAAGCACTGGCCGCGACGGTCCGAGGCCACATCCACCACCCCAGCCGCCGGGGTATCCGCCAGCGCGCACCCGCCCAGCGGATGCACCGACACGTTGTTGCGGTACAGCCGCGCCCAGGTGGGGCTGGGGACGTACCGCGCCCCCTGGATGAAGCGCGTGAAGTCGCGCCCCAGCTGCTGCATCGCGTCGTACAGCGCCCCGCTGGTGCGCTGCGGCCACTCCACGCGCAGCGCCTGCCCCGCCAGCGAGACCACGCCATCGGCGGTGTCCACCCCCATGGTCAGCAGCATGTTGCTGCGGTGCGCATGGTCGCCCTCCAGCGCGTGATGCAGCACCTCCCCCAGTTCTCCCGCGTACCGGCCGTCCCCCCGGCGGCTGCGCCACCAGCGGCCACACGTGCGGAGCACCGCCGCCAGGGTGGCCCCCAGGCGCCGCCACATCGTCAGCGGGTTCCACCTGAGCCCCTCCACGTACCACCGCAGGAAGTTCGGATAGGCCGCGTCCTGCAGCAGGAACGCCGGCATGCCGTCGGGGGGCGCCGTCCGTGCCAGCAGGTGGTGGTCCACCACCTGCGTGATCACCGGCCCGTGGTTGGGGTCCACCGGTTCCGTGCCGTTGATGGCGGCGGCAATGAAGTCGCCGTTCCCCGAGAAGCCATGCCCCAGCCGGGGGCTGAGGTGGCGCAGCGCTCCCGACTGGCGTCCGCGCAGCAGCAGGTCGGTGGTGCCCAGCGTGCCGGCCGCCACCACCACGCGGTGCGCATCGGCATGCCGCGCGATCCCGTCGCCGTCGCGCCAATGCACCCGGAAGCCGCACCGGCCGTCGGCGGCGTGGTCCGGGCGGCCGTCCGCTCCCAGCGGCTCGATGGCGGTGGCCTCCGCCTCGGTCTCCACCTGCGCGCCATGCACCTGTTCCGCGGCCCACAGGTAGTTGAGGTCCAGCGTGTTCTTCGCATGCACATTGCAGCCCACGTCGCACTCCCCGCAGTAGGTGCACGAGGTCTGGGGCGCGCCGTAGCGGTTGTGCTCCTGTGCGCCCGGCGGGAGCGGCGCCGACACCCCGTCGGCGCCGTAGCGCGCGCCGAAGAACACCGCCACGTCGGCGGGCACGGTGGGGAGCTGGCGGCTGGCGGCGAAGCGGGCAAACAGCTCCTGCCGCAGCACCCGGCGACGCGCGTCCCCCCCGTGCGGCGGGAGTGGGCGGGCCCCCAGCACCTCGCGCGCCACCCGGTAGTACGGGGCCAGCGTGCTCGCCTGCACCGCGGCCGGCCAGCGGGCCAGCACCCAGTCGGGGGCGGGGAGGAACACGTTTGCATACAGCAGCGAGCCGCCGCCCAGCCCCGCGGCCACCACGGCGTCCATGCGGCGGAAATTGCGCACGTCGAACACGCCCCGCCCCCCAGGTCCCCGCACGGGGTCCCAGAGGCTGCGCGCCAGCGCATGCGGCGTGCGCGGGAAGCTGCCGCGCGGGTAGCGTCGTCCCCGCTCCAGCAGCAGCACCGCGGCGCCCCAGCGCTGCGCCAGGCGGCAGCAGGTCACGGCGCCCCCGAAGCCACTCCCGATGATGATGGCCTCCCGCATTGCTCCTCTCATGGTCCGGTGCGTGGAGGCCGGCGCCCCAGGCGCCCCTGCCCGTTGCCAACCCCTGGGGGGGACCCTATATCATGGGGGAAGAATGCTGACCTTGCTGCAGTTGATCGGCGTCGGGGAGTTCCTGCAGGATTCCGAGGACGAGCGCCGCCAATCGGCCCGCGTGTACAGCGCCGTCATGGGGATCATGTTGTTGGCGTACGGCGTGGCCTTCCTGCTGGGGGGGACCCCGCGATTGCAGCGGCAGGGGCTGGTGCAGGTGGCCGAGGCGCTCGTGCTGCTGGTGCTGGTGGCGCTCCTGGCGGCGCGCCCCGGCATCCCTTCCCGCCTGCTGGAATGGGTGGTCGTGCTGGGCGGGGTGACCATCTGCCTGACGCTGGCTCTGCTGGGCGGCTTTACCGGCGACGCCGTGTTCTGGACGTTTCCGCTGCCGTTCCTGGTGTTCCTGTTGCTGGGACAGCGCACGGGGTGGGTGGTGAACCTGGCGTATGCCGTCGGGGTGCCCGCCCTGCTGCTGGTCACGTCGCGGCTGCCGGGCTTCTGGGCGTACGCGCCCACCCGCGTGGTGTGGTACGGGATGGCGTACCTGTTCAACGTGCTCGCAGCCGCTTCCTTCAACCTGCTGCGCAGCAACTTCAAGGCCCGGCTGCAGGCGCTGGTGGACCTCAACACCGCGGAGGCGCGCCGCCACCTGGGCACGCTGCAGTTCAATGCGGTGCACGACGTCCCCAGCGGGCTGCTGAACCGCGAGGGACTGCTGGCGGCGCTTCCCTCGGTCCCCGGGGGCGTGACGGTGGCCTGCATCCACTTCGATCGCATCGTCGAGCTGGCCAACATCGTGGGGATGGCCACGGTGGACGGGGCGTTGCGCACGCTGGGGGAGCGGCTGGACCGCCGCTGTCCCGCGGGGGTGCTGGTGGCCCGACTGGGCCCCGACGAGCTGGCGGTGGCGCTGCGCCATACCCCAGGCGCCCCCGCCGACGCGCACGTGGTACCTGTGGCACCCGCTGACACGCTGGTGCGGGTGCTGCTGGCGGTGCTGGATGCCGGGGAGCCCGCCGCCGACGCCGGCGGCTACTCCATCGGCAACGAATACGCGGTCGGGTATGCCGCGGGCGAGATGGCCTCGTCACGTGACGAGGCGGCGGCGCTGCTGCGGCAGGCGGAGCAGGCGCTGCGCCACGCGGTGCGCCACGGCGAGCGGGTGCAGGCCTACGACCGGGCGCTGGACGAGGCGTCCGTGCGCTATCACACCCGCTATGAGAAGCTGCGCGTGGCGCTGCAGCGCGACGACGTGCTGCAGCTGCACTACCAGCCGCTGGTGCACTTGCGCACGGGCGCGGTGGTGGGGGCGGAGGCGCTGGCGCGGTGGGTGGACGCCACCGAGGGGCCGGTGCCGCCGGACCAGTTCATCCCCATCCTCGAGCGCACCGGGCTGCTGCTTCCCTTCACGCGCTTCACCATCCGGCGCGCGGTGCGTGACTGCGCCGCGTGGCAGGGGGCGCTGCCGGGAGTGGCGGTGTCGGTGAACCTCTCGGCGGGGGCGCTGGTGGAGCCGGCGGTGATCGACGCGCTGGAGGTGGCCATCACCGAGGCCGGCATCGGCCCCGGGCTGGTGCACGTGGAGGTGACGGAGACGGCGCTGATGCGCAGCCCCACCGCGGCGCTGGCGATGATGCAGCGCCTGGTGGCGCTGGGCGTGCACCTGTCCATCGACGACTACGGCACGGGCTATTCGTCGCTCAGCTACCTGCGGCTGCTCCCGGCGCAGTCGCTCAAGATTGACAAGGCGTTCATCCTGGCGCTGGCCGACCAGCCGCGCGTGCAGGCCATCGTGGATTCCACCATTGCGTTGGCGCACGACCTGGGGATGGCGGTGGTGGCCGAGGGGGTGGAGACGGCAGAGGCGGAGGGACGGCTACAGGCGCTGCGGTGCGACGTGGGGCAGGGGTGGCTGTACGCGAAGGCGCTGCCGGTGACGGCGTTCGTGGCGTGGGGGCAGGCGCGGCGGGCCGACGCATGACGGTGGACGCATGACGGTGGACGCATGACGGTGGACGCGGCGCCAGGCGGGGCATTCGACGCGCCTCCTGACGGCGCTCGAGCCGCGGCGGTGCCCCCCGGCGTGGTGCC
>JBILKP010000039.1:0-16881 GCA_044376625.1 Gemmatimonas sp.
GCGGATGGGGCGGACGAAGAACCGTTGCGAGGGGCCCAGCCGGCCGGGAATCCGGTGCGGGAGGCCCCGTCGGCGCCAGGGCGCCGGGGTGACCCGTGAAAGTCCGCAGCAGCGTGAAGCCGATTTGCGAGCACTGCAAGGTCGTGAAGCGACAGGGCGTGACGCGCATCATCTGCAAGCGCAATCCCAAGCACAAGCAGCGTCAGGGCTGAGGAGCGATCAACCATGGCCCGCATCGCTGGCGTCGATCTCCCGCGCGAGAAGAAGGTTGAGATCGGCCTGACGTACATTTTCGGCATCGGCCGCAAGACGGCCCAGCGCATCCTGGCGGCGACGGGGGTGTCCCCGGCGCAGCGCGTGCGCGACCTGAACGACGCCGACCTCAACCGGCTCCGTCAGGAGATCGAGCGCAATCATCGCGTCGAGGGCGCCCTGCGCACCGAGGTGGCGATGAACATCAAGCGCCTGATGGACATCGGCTCCTACCGGGGCACGCGGCACCGCCGCGGCCTCCCCGTGCGCGGGCAGCGCACGCACACGAACGCGCGCACCAAGAAGGGGCCGCGCCGCGCCATCGCGGGCAAGAAGAAGGTGACCAAGTAAGCCATGGCAACCGCGAAGAAGACCAAGCGCGTCGTGGAGGCGGAGGGGATCGCCCACGTCAGCGCCACGTTCAACAACACGACCATCACGATCACCGACCCGCACGGGAACGCGGTGGCGTGGGGCTCGGCCGGGAAGGCCGGGTTCAAGGGGTCCAAGAAGAGCACGCCGTTCGCGGCCACGGTGGCGTCTGAGCAGTGCGCGCGCGAGGCGCTCACGCTGGGCGTGCGCCGGGTGCACGTGCGGGTGCAGGGGCCTGGGAGCGGGCGCGAGTCCGCGATCCAGGCGCTGGCGGCCGCGGGGCTGCAGGTCAAGTCCATCCGGGACGTGACGCCGATCCCGCACAACGGCTGCCGTCCCCCCAAGCGGCGGAGGGTCTGAGTCATGGCACGCTACACCGGTCCGAGCTGCCGCCAGTGCCGCCGCGAGGGGACGAAGCTGTTCCTCAAGGGCACCAAGTGCTTCACGGAGAAGTGCCCCGTGGAGCGGCGGCCGTACGCCCCCGGCCAGCACGGCCAGGCGACGGCGCGGCGCAAGAAGATGTCGGAATTCGCCAAGCAGCTGCGCGAGAAGCAGAAGATCAAGCGCATCTACGGGGTGAGCGAGAAGCAGTTCCGCAACACGTTCGAGAAGGTGTCGTCGACGCCGGGGATCACCGGCCACAACCTGCTCGCGGCGCTGGAGACCCGGCTGGACAACGTGGTGTACCGGATGGGGTTCGCCCCCAGCCGGAAGGCCGCGCGGCAGCTGATCCGGCACCGGCACATCGAGGTGCGCGGCGGGCTGGTGGACGTGCCGTCGTACCAGGTGCGCCCCGGGGAGGAGGTGCGGGTCAAGCAGGGCTCGCGCGAGCTGGGGCTGGTGATGGGCGCGCTCGAGCAGGCGGCGCGCGGCACCACGCCGTCGTGGATCGCGGTCGACCGGGAGTCGTTCAGCGGGCGGGTGCTGGAGAAGCCGCAGCGCCAGGCGATTCCGCTGGCGGCGCAGGAACAGCTGGTCGTCGAGCTGTACTCGAAGTGACCGCCGCGCCCCGTGCCGCCCCTCCCGGGGGGCACGGGGCCGAGCGGGGTTCCGGTCGGGACCCGAGCTCCCTTGCGAGGCTGCCGCGCGTTCGGGGCGGGGCAGCGCGTCACCGCGGCCATCCGGCTGCGGTGTGACCCATTCCAGTCCGCCATCCCATGGCCACCATCGATCTCTCCGGGCTCGTTCGCCCGCAACTCGTTGAGGCAACCCGGCGCGAGGACGCGCCCAACGTCGCCGAGTTCCGCCTCCAGCCCCTGGAGCGCGGCTTCGGCCACACGCTGGGCAACGCCATGCGCCGCCTGCTCCTGTCGTCGCTGCGCGGCTCCGCCGTGTGGGCGTTCCGCATCGACGGCGTGGTGCACGAGCACCAGACCATCCCGGGCGTCGTCGAGGATGTCCACCAGATCATCGGCAACCTCAAGACGCTCACCCTCGCCCTCCCCGACGAGGTCGAGCAGGCCGTCCTGCGCGTCCAGAAGTCCGGCCCGGGCGCCGTCACCGCGGCCGACATCCAGGCCGCCGGCGGCGTGCGCATCGTCGATCCGGCCCACCACCTGCTCACCCTCAGCAGCGACCGCGACCTCGCGATCGAGCTGTACGTGAACAAGGGGCGCGGCTACGTCGAGAGCGACCAGCACCCGATGGAGAAGCACCTGTCGGTCGACGTCGTCCGCATCGACGCCGTCTACAACCCGGTCCGGCGCGCCAACTTCACCGTCGCGGAAACCCGCGTCGGCCAGCGCACCGACTACGACCGCCTCTCCCTCACGGTCGAGACCAACGGCACCATGTCCCCCGAGGAGGCGGTCAGCTACGCCGCCGCCCTCGCGCAGACGCACTTCCAGTACTTCGTCGGCTTCGGCTCCTCCGCCAGCGCCCAGCCGGGCGTCTCCGGTGACGCCGCCAGCGCCGACGCGCTCCGCCTCGCGGACCTCTTCCGCACCCCGATCGACGACCTCGAGCTCTCCGTCCGGTCGGTCAATTCCCTCAAGAACTCCAACATCCGCACCCTCGGCGACCTGGTCCGCCAGACCGAGGCCCAGATCCTCCAGGTGAAGAACTTCGGCAAGAAGTCGCTCCAGGAGATCGCCGCCCTGTTGGAGAAGGAAGGGCTCAACTTCGGCATGCGCTTCGAGGAAGGGGTGGAAGGGGTCCGCATCCTGGACCACGGCACCCCCCCCAGCCGCGCCGCCGAGAACGCCCCCGACGACGACGACGAGGATTAATCCCCATGCGCCATCGCAAGGCCAACCGCCAACTCCGGCGGACCAGCGAGCAGCGGCTCGCCCTGCTCCGCAACCTCGCCACCTCGCTCATCGAGCAGGGGGCGATCGAGACCACCGAGGCCAAGGCCAAGGAGCTCCGCCCCTTCGTGGAGAAGCTCATCACCAAGGCCCGCACCGGCACCCTGCACGCCCGCCGGCTCGCCGGACGCCACGTGCAGAAGCGCGAGGCCGCCGACAAGCTCTTCCAGGAGCTCGGCCCCGCCTTCGCCACCCGCCCCGGCGGCTACACGCGCATCCTCAAGACCGGCCATCGCAAGGGCGACGGCGCGGAAATGGCGCGCATCGAACTGATCCTCGGCTGACCGGAGCACCCATGGCCATCACCCGCAACCGCTGCTACGTGTGCGACAAGGGCGTTGCCTTCGGCAACAACGTGTCGCACGCCAACAACAAGACCCGCCGCACCTGGAAGCCCAACCTCCAGGTCGTGCGCGTCCTCCGCGAGGGCAAGACCATCAAGGTCAAGGCCTGCACCCGCTGCCTCGCCGCCGGCAAGATCCAGCGCGCGCCCCGCGGACAGGTCGCCGTCGCCTGACCCCACGCGGGTCGGCCCGGGCGGGGAGCTTGGCACCACCGGGCTCCCCGCCTCGTGCTATCCGCTCCTGACCCCCGCGGCGCGCGACCACCTCCACCGCCCCGACCCCGGACCCGAACCCCCACTCCCGTGAAGACGGCGCTCATCACCGGCATCACCGGCCAGGACGGCTCCTACCTCGCCGAGCTCCTCCTCGCCAAGGGCTACCGCGTCGTCGGTGTCGTCCGGCGCTCCTCCACCACCCCCTACGAGCGGATCGCCCATCTCGTCGACCAGGTCGAGCTCGTCTCCGCCGACCTCCTCGACCAGACGTCGCTCACCGACGTCGTCCAGGCCACCCGCCCCGACGAGATCTACAACCTCGCCGCCCAGAGCTTCGTCCAGACCTCCTGGACCCAGCCCGTCCTCACCGGCGAGTTCACCGCCCTCGGCGTCACCCGCATGCTCGAGGCCGTCCGCAAGGCCGCCCCCGACGCCCGCTTCTACCAGGCCTCCTCCAGCGAGCAGTTCGGCCTCGTCGTCGAGACCCCGCAGCGCGAATCCACCCCCTTCTACCCGCGATCCCCCTACGGCGTCGCCAAGGTCTACGGGCACTGGATCACCGTCAACTACCGCGAGAGCTTCAACCTCTTCGCCGTCTCCGGGATCCTCTTCAACCACGAGTCCCCCCGCCGCGGCCTCGAGTTCGTCACCCGCAAGATCACCGACGGCGTGGCCCGCATCGCCCGCGGGCTCCAGCACGAGCTGCGCCTGGGCAACCTCGAGGCGCGCCGCGACTGGGGCTTCGCCGGCGACTACGTCGAGGCGATGTGGCGCATGCTGCAGCAGGACGCCCCCGACGACTTCGTCATCGGCACCGGCCAGACCTGGTCCGTGCGCCAGTTCTGCGAGGCCGCCTTCGGGTGCGTCGGGCTGGATTACCGCGAGCACGTGGTCCAGGACGAGCGCTTCTTCCGCCCCGCCGAGGTCGACCTGCTGGTCGCCGACCCCGCCAAGGCGCGCGAGCGCCTGGGCTGGACGCCCCGCGTCTCCTTCGAGGGGCTGGTGCAGATGATGGTGGAGGCCGACCTGGCCCGGTACCCGCGCGGCGCGTGAGCCCCGCGCCAGGGCGCCCCGCGCGGGAGCGCCCGCTGTCCGGAGGGGCGTGACATGCGCCGCGTGCTGGTCACCGGGGCCTCCGGCTTCGTGGGCGGTTGGTTGCTGCGCGCGCTCCGCGCCGAGGGGTGCGAGGTCGTCGCGCTGGCGCCGCATCGGCCGGCCGCCGCCGAGGCCGGGATCACCTGGGCCGCGGGGGACCTGCGCGACGACGCCTACGTCGCGGCCACCCTGGCGGCGGCGCAGGCCGACACGGTCATCCACCTCGCCGCCGTCTCGCACCTCCCCACCGCCGCGGCGGACCCCGCCGCTGCCTGGGACCTGAACGTCACCGCCACGGCGCGCCTGCTCCACCACCTGGGGCGCCTGGGGAGCGCAGGGCACCCGCTCCCGCGGGTCCTGATCATCGGCAGCGGCGAGCAGTACGGCCGCCACGAGCCCGGCGCCGGGCCGCTGCGGGAGGACGCCCCCCAGGCGCCGCGCACGGTCTATGCGGCCACCAAGGTGGCGCAGGAGGTGTGCGCCCTGCAGGCGTGGCGCGCCGGGGGCGTGCCGGTGGTCATCGCCCGCAGCTTCAACCACAGCGGCCCCGGGCAGGACCCGCGCTTCTTGCTCCCCGCGCTGGTGCGCCGCGCCCTGGCGCTCCGTGACGCGCCGGCCGGCACCCCGCTCCCCCTCGGCAACCGCACCCCGGTGCGCGACTTCCTCCATGTGGGCGATGTCGTGGCCGCTTATATTTCCCTCGCGCGGGACGGGGTGCCGGGCGAGGCGTACAACGTGGCGAGCGGGACGGGGTGGGCGGTCGAGGAGGTCGTGGCGCGCGTGCTGGCCCGCGCCGGCGTCCGCGCGATCCCCACTGAGGACCCGGCGCTCGTGCGGCCGGTCGACATCCCCTGGCTGGTGGGCGCGCCCGACAAGCTGTGCGCCGCCACCGGCTGGCGCCCCCGGCGCTCCCTCGACGACATCATCGACGACCTCCTTCATGCCGAAGCGCACTGACCTGCACCGCATCCTCGTCATCGGCTCCGGGCCGATCGTGATCGGGCAGGCCGCCGAGTTCGACTATTCCGGGACGCAGGCCACCAAGGCGCTGCGCGAGGAGGGCTACGAGGTGATCCTCGTGAACTCCAACCCGGCCACCATCATGACCGACCCGGAGTTCGCCGACCGCACCTATGTGGAGCCGGTGACGCCGGAGTTCGTCGAGAAGGTCATCGCGCGCGAGCGCCCCGACGCGGTGCTCCCCACCATGGGGGGGCAGACCGCGCTCAACGTGGCGCTGGCGCTGCACGAGCGCGGCGTGCTGGCGCAGTACGGCGTCGAGCTCATCGGGGCCAACGCGCGCGCCATCCGCGTGGCGGAGGACCGCAAGCTGTTCGCCGACGCCATGCGGAAGATCGGGCTGCGCTGCCCCGAGGGGCGCACCGTGACGTCGCTCGCGGAGGCGCGCGAGGCGGTGGCCGGCACCGGGTTCCCGGCGATCATCCGCCCCTCGTTCACGCTGGGGGGCACCGGCGGCGGCATCGCGCAGGACCCGGCGGAGTTCGACGCCATGGTGCTGCGCGGACTCGACCTCTCGCCGGTCCACTCGGTGCTCGTCGAGCGGTCGCTGGTGGGGTGGAAGGAGTTCGAGCTGGAGGTCATGCGCGACTGCGCCGACAACGTCGTCATCGTCTGCTCCATCGAGAACTTCGACCCGATGGGGGTCCACACCGGGGATTCCATCACGGTGGCCCCCGCCATGACGCTCACCGACCGGGAGTACCAGGTGATGCGCGACGCGGCCGTCGCCATCATCCGGGAGATCGGCGTGGACGCCGGCGGCTGCAACATCCAGTTCGCCGTGAACCCGCGCGACGGCGAGCTGGTGGTCATCGAGATGAACCCGCGCGTGTCCCGCTCCTCGGCGCTGGCCTCCAAGGCCACGGGGTTCCCGATCGCGCGCATCGGCGCCAAGCTGGCGGTGGGGTACACGCTGGACGAGGTGCCCAACGACATCACGAAGACCACGCCGGCCAGCTTCGAGCCGGTGCTGGACTACGTCATCGTGAAGTGCCCGCGCTTCGCGTTCGAGAAGTTCGCCGCGGCCGACCCGGGACTCACCACGCAGATGAAGTCGGTGGGCGAGTCGATGGCCATCGGGCGCACCTTCAAGGAGGCGTTCCAGAAGGCGCTGCGCGCGCTGGAGACCGGGCGCGCCGGGTGGGTGGCGGGGGAGCGACTGGCGGACGACCGGCTGGTGGAGGGGACGCGGGCGGAGCTGCTGGCGGCGCTGCGGCGCCCCACCCCCGAGCGCCCCTTCCAGCTCAAGCGCGCCATGACCATGGGGATCCCGCTGGCGGAGCTGCACGCGGCCTCCCACATCGACCCCTGGTTCCTCGACCAGCTGGCCGAGCTGGTGGAGGCGGAGCGGTGGTACGCCGCGCTCCCGGCGGTCGACGCCGGGGCGATGCGGCGGATGAAGCGGTTCGGCTTCTCCGACCGCCAGCTGGGGGCGCTGCGCGGGGAGGACGAGACGGCCGCGCGCGCGCGCCGGTGGGCGCTGGACGTGCGCCCGTCGTACAAGATGATCGACACCTGCGCCGGCGAGTTCCCCTCCAGCACGCCGTACCTGTACGGCTGCTATGACGAGGAGAGCGAGGCCGCCACGGCGGGGCGCCCCAAGGTGGTCATCCTGGGGTCGGGGCCCAACCGCATCGGACAGGGGGTGGAGTTCGACTATTGCTGCGTCCGGGCCGTCCTCGCCCTCAAGGCGCGCGGCTACGAGACCATCATGGTCAACTCCAACCCGGAGACGGTGTCCACCGACTTCGACGTGGCCGACAAGCTCTATTTCGAGCCGCTGTCGTTCGAGGACGTGCTGGAGATCGTGCACCGGGAGGACCCGCTGGGCGTCATCGTCCAGCTCGGCGGGCAGACCCCGCTCAAGCTCACGCGGCCGCTGGAGGCCGCGGGGGTGCGCATCCTCGGCACCTCCCCCGACGCCATCGACGCGGCGGAGGACCGCCGGCGCTTCGAGGCGATCGCCCGTGAGCTGGGGGTGGCCCAGCCCCCCAACGGCACCGCCACCAGCGTGGACGAGGCGGTGGCCATCGCCGGGCGCATCGGCTACCCGGTGCTGGTGCGGCCGTCGTACGTGCTGGGGGGGCGCGCCATGGAGATCGTCCACGACGAGGGGTCGCTGCGCGACTACTTCGAGCGGGCCGTCCGGGTGAGCGAGGATCGCCCCGTGCTGGTCGACCGGTTCCTGGAGGACGCCTTCGAGGCCGACGTGGACGCGCTCAGCGACGGGCGCGACGTGGTCATCGCCGGCGTGATGGAGCACATCGAGAGCGCCGGCATCCACTCCGGCGACTCGGCGTGCGTGCTCCCCCCGTACCTGCTGCCGCCGGAGGCCGCCGCCCAGATGCGCGCCCACACGGTGGCCTTCGCCCGGGCGCTCGGCGTGGTGGGGCTCATCAACGTGCAGTACGCCTACAAGGACGGCGTGGTGTACGTGATCGAGGTGAACCCGCGCGCCTCGCGCACCGTGCCGTTCGTCTCCAAGGCCGTGGGGGTGCCGCTCGCCTCGGTGGCGGCGCGCCTCATGCTGGGCGAGTCGCTGGCCGACGCCGGCTACCCCCGCGAGGTGGTCCCGCCGTTCTTCAGCGTGAAGGAGGCGGTGTTCCCCTTCAACAAGTTCCGGGAGTTCGACCCCGTGCTGGGGCCGGAGATGCGGTCGACGGGCGAGGTGATGGGGATGGCCGAGGACTTCGGCACCGCGTTCCTCAAGGCGCAGGCCGCGGCGGACAACGCCCTGCCGCGCGGCGGGGCCGTGTTCCTGACGGTCAACGACGCCGACAAGCCCGCCGCCGTGCCGCTGGCCCGGCGGCTGACGGCGCTGGGCTTCACGCTGTATGCCACCGCCGGGACCGCGCGGTTCCTGGAGGCGCAGGGGGTGCCGGTGGCCGCCGTGGCCAAGGTCAGCGAAGGGCGCCCGCACGGCGTGGACCTGCTCCTCGACGGCACGGTCCAGCTGTTGGTCAACACGCCGCTGGGGAAGCACGCCCAGCTGGATGACGAGCGGCTGCGGCAGGCGGCCATTGCCAGCCGCGTGCCGTACACCACGACGCTGTCGGCGGCGAGCGCGGCGGTGGACGCCCTGGCGGCCCGGCAGTCGCGCGAGCCGGAGGTGCGCACGCTGCAGGAGTGGCACGCCATCTGCGCGGCCGCCGCGGCGGGGGGCGCGTGAGCGTCCCCCCGGGGATGGTGGCGGCGCCGGGGGAGGCGCACGTCGCCCCGGGCGCCGTCCTCGGGGCGGGGGCCCTCGTCCACGAGTCGGCCTATGTGGATGCCGGCGCGGTGCTCGGCGCCGGCACGCGCGTCTGGCACTTCTGCCACGTGCTGGGGGGCGCGGTGATCGGCGCGCGCTGCTCGCTGGGGCAGAACGTCGTCGTCATGAACGCCGTGCGCCTCGGGGACAACGTCAAGGTGCAGAACAACGTCTCCCTGTACGAGGGGGTCGAGCTGGAGGACGACGTCTTCTGCGGGCCGTCGATGGTGTTCACCAACGTCCACAACCCGCGCAGCGCGGTCACGCGCAAGCACGAGTACCGGCGCACGCTGGTGCGCCGCGGCGCGAGCATCGGCGCCAACGCCACCATCGTCTGCGGCGTCACCATCGGCGCCTACGCCTTCGTGGGGGCGGGGGCGGTGGTCACCCGCGACATCCCGGCCTACGCGCTGGTGGCGGGGGTGCCGGCGCGGCGCATCGGGTGGATGTCCGAGGCGGGGCACCGCCTCGAGCCGACGGGCACCGACCCGGCGGACCCGGCGGTGGAATGGCTGCGGTGCCCGGGGACCGGGGCGCGCTACCGGCGCCGCGGGGACGTGGTCCAACCCGAGGAGGCGGCATGACGATTGAACGCATGGTGCCGGGGGACCGGCGCATCCGCCTGGCGCTCGTGGGGTGCGGCCGCATCAGCCGCAACCACTTCGAGTCGATCGCCAGGCTGCCGGAGCTGGAGCTGGTCGCGGTGTGCGACGTGGTCCCCGAGCGGGCCCGCGCGGCCGGCGAGGAGCAGGGGGTCCCGTGGTTCACCGACTACGAGCAGCTGCTCGCCACCGTCCCGAGCGACGCCGTGGTGCTCTGCACCCCCTCCGGGATGCACCCAGCGCACGGGATCGCCGCGGCGCGCGCCGGGCGGCATGTCATCTCGGAGAAGCCCATGGCCATCTCCCTCGCCGCCGCCGACGCCCTGGTGCAGGCGTGCGACGAGCACCGCGTGCAGCTGTTCGTGGTCAAGCAGAACCGCCTCAACCCCCCCATCGCGCTGCTCAAGCGGGCGGTGGACCGCGGGCGCTTCGGGCGGATCTACATGGCCAACTGCACCGTCCGCTGGACCCGCCCGCAGGAGTACTACGACCAGGCGCCGTGGCGCGGCACCTGGGAGTTCGACGGCGGCGCCTTCATGAACCAGGCCTCGCACTACGTCGACCTCATCCAGTGGCTCGTGGGGCCCGTCGAGAGCGTCATGGCCAAGACCGCCACCCTCGCGCGCCGCATCGAGGCCGAGGACAGCGGCGTGGCCATCCTGCGCTTCCGGTCGGGGGCCATCGGGACCATCGAGGTCACCATGCTCACCTACCCGCGCAACCTCGAGGGGTCCATCACCATCCTCGGGGAGAAGGGGTCGGTGAAGGTGGGCGGGATGGCGGTGAACAAGGTCGAGCACTGGGCCTTCGCCGACTACGACGACGACGACAAGCTGGTGGAGCAGTCGGCCACCAATCCCGCCAGCGTGTACGGCTTCGGCCACGAGGGGTACTACCGCAACGTGGTGGCGGTGCTGCGCGGCGCCGCGCGCCCCGACACCGACGGCCGCGCCGGCCGCAAGTCGCTCGAGCTCATCCTCGGCATCTACGAATCGGCGAAGACCGGCCGCGACGTGCCGCTCCCGCTCCGCGTGAACCTCTGACCTTCCCCCGCCCATGCCCGTCCCGATCCTCGACCTGAAGGCCCAGCACGCCACCATCCGCGACGAGGTGGTGGCCGCGATGATGCGCGTGGTGGACGATCAGGCGTTCATCCTGGGGGACCCGGTGGGGCAGCTGGAGTGCAAGGTGGCCGGGCTGTCGCAGGTGCGCTTCGCCGTGGGGTGCGCCAACGGCACCGACGCCATCCTGCTGGCGCTGCGGGCGCTCGGGGTGGGCCCCGGCGACGAGGTGATCGCGCCGCCGTTCACCTTCTTCGCCACCGCCGGGGCCATCCACAACGTGGGCGCCCGCCCGGTGTTCGTGGACATCGACCCGCGCACCTTCAACGTCGCCCCCGCCGCCGTGGCCGCGGCCGTGGGCCCCCGGACCAAGGCGGTCATCGCCGTCGACCTCTTCGGGCAGATGGCGCCCATCGAGCAGGTCGTGGCGGCGGCGGGGGGGCTCCCGGTCATCGAGGATGCCGCCCAATCCATCGGCGCCAGCCGCGTCATCGACGGGCGGACGGTCATGGCCGGCGAGGCGGCGGCCATCGGCACCTTCAGCTTCTTCCCCTCCAAGAACCTCGGGGGGTACGGCGACGGTGGCATGGCCGTCACGCAGGACGAGGCGCTGTACGAGGCGCTGATGAAGCTCCGCACCCACGGCAGCCGCCGCACCTACTACCACGAGGTGGTGGGGTACAACAGCCGCCTGGACGCGCTGCAGGCCGCGGTGCTGGGTGCCAAGCTGCCGCACCTGGCGGGGTGGAGCGCGGCGCGCCGCGCCAACGCGGCCGCCTACGACGCGGCGTTCGCCGACCTCCCCGAGGTCGTCACGCCGCACATCGATCCCGCCAATACCAGCATCTACAACCAGTACACCCTCCGCACCACGCGCCGTGACGCGCTCAAGGCGCACCTCGCCGAGCGCGGCATCGGGACGGCGGTGTATTATCCGCTGCCGCTGCATCTGCAGCCCTGCTTCGCCTACCTCGGCTACCAGCCCGGGAGCTGCCCCGAGTCGGAGCGGGCGGCGGGGGAGGTGCTCTCGCTGCCGGTGTTCCCCGAGCTCACCGGGGCGCAGCGGGACGAGGTGATCGACGCCGTCCGCTCCTTCTTCCGCTCCTGAGGGAACCCATGCCGCACCGCATGCTCAAGCGCCAGCTCCTCTGGCGGATCCAGGACCGTTCGGCGGTGTTGGGGGTGGTCGGCCTCGGCTACGTCGGGCTGCCGCTCGCCGTCGAGTTCGCCAAGGCGGGGTTCCGCGTCATCGGGTATGACGTCAGCCAGCGGGTCGTCGACCTGCTCATGCGCGGCGAGTCGCACATCCAGGACGTCCCGGCGGCCGAGGTCGCCGCGCTGGTCGCCTCCGGGCAGCTGGTGGCCACCACCAGCGAGGAGCGCCTGGCCGAGTGCGACGCCATCTCCATCGCCGTCCCCACGCCCCTGTCCAAGACGCGCGACCCCGACATGTCCTACGTGATGTCGGCGGTGGACGCCATCGTGCGCCAGGCGCACCCGGGGCTGCTGGTGGTGCTGGAAAGCACCACCTATCCGGGGACCACGCGCGAGCTGCTGCAGCCGCGCATCGAGGCGGCCGGGCTCACCATCGGCGTGGACGTGTTCGTGGCCTTCTCCCCCGAGCGCGTGGACCCGGGGAACCCGGTGTACAACACGCGCAACACCCCCAAGGTGGTGGGCGGGATCACGCCGGCGTGCGTCGAGGTCACCGCCGCCCTCTATGAGAGCTGCATCGAGCGGGTGGTCCCGGTGTCCTCGCCCGAGGCGGCCGAGCTGGTCAAGCTCCTGGAGAACACCTTCCGGGCGGTCAACATCGGCATGGTCAACGAGATCGCCATCGTCTGCGACAAGCTGGGCGTGGACGTGTGGGAGGTGATCGAGGCGGCGGCCACCAAGCCGTTCGGCTTCATGAAGTTCACCCCGGGGCCCGGCATCGGCGGGCACTGCATCCCGCTGGACCCGCACTACCTGGCGTGGAAGATGCGCACGCTCAATTACAAGACCCGCTTCATCGACCTGGCCAGCGAGATCAACGCCCACATGCCCGAGTGGGTGGTGCAGAAGGTGGCCGACGCGCTCAATGAGGACCGCAAGGCGGTGCGCGGGAGCCGGGTGCTGGTGCTGGGGGTGGCGTACAAGCGGGACATCGACGACGTGCGTGAGAGCCCGTCGCTGGACGTCATGCGCCTGCTCGAGGAGCGGGGCGCGCTGGTGGAGTACCACGACCCGCATGTGCCCACGTTCGTGGAGAACGGGCACCGGCGCACGGGCGTGTCGCTGACGGCCGCGCTGCTGGCCGAGCAGGACGCGGTGGTGGTGGTCACCGACCATGCGGGGGTCGACTACCAGCAGGTGGTGGATGCGGCCGGGTTGGTGGTGGATACGCGCAACGTGACAGCGGGGCTCGGCGCCGGTCGGGCGCGCGTGGTGCCGCTCGCGGCCACGTACCGGTCGCGCGGGACGGGGGCATGACCGGTTGCGCCGTGCGCGGGTGCCGGCCCCGGGTGGCCGGATGAGCGCGTCCCTGTCCCGGCGGTTGAGCGCCCGCGAGTGGCGCGTGCTGTGGTGGCTGGGGGTGGCGGCGGCGCTGGCGGGGTGCGGGCGCGGCTTCCAGCCGCGCGACTTTGCCACCCCCGAGGCGCTGTTCCGTGCGGCACTGGCGGAGTTCCAGGGGGAGCGGTGGGAGAATGCGCAGGCGGGGTTCGAGCGGCTCACGGCCGACCTCTCGGCGCGCGATCCCCTCATGGCGCCGGCCACCTTCTACCTGGCCATGACGCATGAGCGGCGCCGCGAATACCTGCTGGCAGCGCAGGCCTACGAGCGGATCACCGACGGATTCCCCGACGACACCCTGGCGCCCACCGCCATGCTGGGGGTCGGGCGCAGCTACCAGAGCCTCTGGCGCCGCCCATCGCTCGACCCCGAGCAGGGGCAGAAGGCGGTGGCGATCCTGCGGGCGCTGCTCTCCTCCTATCCCGAGGCCAAGGAGGGGGAGGATGCGCGCCGCCGGATTGCGGAGCTCGAGGAGTGGTTTGCGCGCAAGGACTACGACACCGGCATCCATTACGTGAAGGTCCGGCGGGCCGTCGACCCCGCGATCATCTATTTCAAGGACGTCGTCACCACCTATCCGTCCACCAAGGCGGCCCGGTTGTCGTGGCTGCGGTTGCACGAGCTGTACACGCGCATCCGGTGGAAGGAGGATGCGTCCGAGACCTGTCAGGCGATGTGGAAGGCCTACCCGGGGGACGCCGAGGTGGCGGCGCACTGCGGTGCGGCGCCGGCGGAGGCGGCCAAGGCGGACACGGCCGTCGTGCCGTCCCCCCCCCGCGACACCGTGGCCGGTCCGGCCTCGGCGCTGGCCGCCCCCCTGCAGACGCGCGCGCGCCCCGGTCCGGGCGTGGCGCCCCGCGCCTGATCCGGGCCCCGGGCGAGCCCGGCGGCGGTCTCATGTCCCCCGCGCCGCGGCGCCTCGGGATCTTCGGCGGGAGCTTCGACCCCCCACATATGGGGCACCTCCTGGTGGCGCAGGACGCCGTGGACGCGCTGGCGCTCGATCGGCTGGTGGTGGTGCCGGCCGGTCGCCAGCCGCTCAAGGAGGGGCATGGCGCCGCGCCGGTGCACCGGCTGGCCATGGTCCGGGACGCCTTTGCCGGAATCCCGCGGATCGAGGTGGATCCGGTGGAAATCGAGCGCGGCGGGTTATCTTTCATGGTTGACACCGTGCGGGCCATCCAGGCCCGGTACCCTGGGGCGGAGCTGTTCCTTTTGGTGGGCGCCGATGTGCTGCCGTCATGGCCGCGGTGGCACCAGGTGGAGGCCTTGGAGGCGATGGTGCAGGTGGTGGTGCTGCGGCGGCCGGGGCAAGGCGACGCCGCAGGGGGAGGCGGCGCGGGGCCCCAGGGGGCCGTGGCGCTCCCCACGCGGTGCGTGGAGGTCTCCTCCACGGAGGTCAGGGAGCGGGTGCGGGTCGGGGCGTCGCTGCGCGGGTTCGTCCCGGACGCCGTGGCCGCTGACATCGAGAGGTTTGGGCTCTACCGGGATGCCACTCGGGTGCCGCAGGTCGGGGAGGGAGCCGCGCGCGACTGAGCCGCCGCGCCGTTCCCCCCGGGCTGGCGCCCTTTTCGCCGGCGCCGCGAGGTGCCGCCAGGGGTCGTTATGCTGAAGGGGTTGATTGGCCGCGTGTTCGGCACGCGCCATGAGCGGGAACGGAAGCGGGTCCAGCCCATCCTCGAGGAGATCCACGCGATCGAGGCGCGGATGGCCGGGTGGGCCGACACCGAGGTGCAGGCGCAGACCGTCCGCTTCCGCGAGCGGCTGGCCGAGCGGACCGGGGCCCTCGAGGCGCGGATCGCCGAGCTCAAGGCGGCCAAGCATGCCACCGCCGACGCCGCGGCACGTGAGCGGCTCGAGGCGGAGCTGCAGGGGCTTGACGGGCGGGGCGGGGCGGAGGGGGAGCTGCGCGAGGCGATCGCCGCCGCGCTGGACGAGTTCCTCCCCGAGGCGTTCGCCACCGTGCGCGAGGCCTGCCGGCGCCTGCGCGGCACCACGGTGGTCGTCACCGGGACGCCGCTCACCTGGGACATGGTCCCCTACGACGTGCAGCTGATCGGCGGGATCCAGCTGCACCTGGGGCGCATCGCCGAGATGGCCACGGGCGAGGGGAAGACGCTGGTGGCCACGCTGCCGCTCTACCTCAACGCCCTCCCGGGGCGCGGGGCGCAGCTGATCACGGTGAACAACTACCTCGCGCGCCGCGACTCGCAGTGGATGGGGCACCTGTTCGGGTGGCTGGGGCTCACGGTGGGGTGCCTCGACGACACCGAGCCCGGCACCCCCGAGCGGCGCGCCGTCTACGCCTGCGACATCACCTACGGCACGAACAACGAGTTCGGCTTCGACTACCTCCGCGACAACATGGTGGTGGCCCTGGAGCAGCGCGTCCAGCGCAGCCACGTCTTCGCGCTGATCGACGAGGTGGACTCCATCCTGGTGGACGAGGCGCGCACGCCGCTCATCATCTCGGGGCCGGTGGGGAACGAGAGTGACGCGCAGTACGCCGAGCACAACGGCGCCGTGGAGCGGCTGGTGCGCCGGCAGGCCGACCTGGTCAATGCGCTGGTGGCCGAGGGGGAGCGCACCCTCGAGGCGGGGGACCAGCCCGCCGCCGGCGTCCTGCTCTACAAGGCGCAGATGGGGATGCCCAAGAACCGGCGCCTCCTCAAGGTCCTGCAGGAGCCGGGGGTCAAGCAGCTGGTGCAGCGCACCGAGCTCGATGTCATCGCCGACCGCAAGCTCCCCATGGGGAAGCGGCAGTTCCGCGACCTCGAGGACGACCTGCTGTTCGTCCTCGACGAGCGGGGCCACACGGTGCACCTCACCGAGCAGGGGCTCGACTGGCTCTCCCCCGGGCAGCCGGAGGCGTTCGTGCTCCCCGACATCGCCGTGGCGATGGGGCAGCTGGAGCGCGAGGGGGGGCTGGCGCCGGCGGAGCGGCTGGAGCGCCGCGCCGCGCTCGAGCGCGAGTACGCCCGCAAGAGCGAGATGCTCAACATCATCCACCAGCTGCTGCGCGCCCACGCCCTGTACGAGCGCGACGTGAACTACGTCGTCCAGGAGGGGCAGGTGCTCATCGTGGACGAGTTCACCGGGCGCACCATGCCCGGGCGCCGGTGGAGCGAGGGGCTCCACCAGGCCGTGGAGGCCAAGGAGCGGGTGCAGGTGAAGGGGGAGACGCAGACGCTCGCCACCATCACCATCCAGAACTACTTCCGGATGTACGAGAAGCTGGCCGGGATGACCGGCACGGCCGAGACGGAGGAGAACGAGTTCCACGAGATCTACGGGCTGGCCGTGTCGGTCATCCCCACCAACCGCCCCATCGCCCGCGAGGACCGGCAGGACTACGTCTACAAGACGCGGCGCGAGAAGTACAACGCCATCGTCGAGGAGACGCGGCGGCTGCACGGGCTGGGGTTCCCCGTGCTCGTCGGGACCGCCAGCGTGGAGGCGTCGGAGACGCTGGCACGGCTGTTCACGCGCGCCGGGCTCCGGCACAACGTGCTGAACGCCAAGTACCACCAGCGCGAGGCCGAGATCGTCGCGCTGGCCGGGCAGGCCGGGGCCATCACCATCGCGACCAACATGGCCGGCCGCGGCACCGACATCAAGCTGGGCGCGGGGGTCACCGAGTCGCGCCCCTCCAGCGTCCCGGGGGCCGACGGCAAGGCCGAGGAGTTCCTCGAGACGGGCGGGCTGCACATCATCGGCTCCGAGCGCCACGAGTCGCGCCGCATCGACCGGCAGCTGCGCGGGCGCTCGGGGCGGCAGGGCGACCCGGGAGCCTCGCAGTTCTTCCTCTCCC
>JBILKP010000182.1:0-5761 GCA_044376625.1 Gemmatimonas sp.
AACCTCATCGGCAACGGCTCCACCGAGCGGCGGGACGAGGGGATCAGCGACTTCGGCGCGGCGATCATCGAGCGGATGAACGCGGTGGGGATGGCGGTGGACGTGTCGCACTGCGGCGACCGCACCACCCTGGACGCCTTCGAGCTGTCGAAGAAGCCGGTGCTGATCACGCACTCCAACTGCCGCGTGCTGGCCAACGGGCACCCGCGCGACAAGGCCGACGAGGCCATCCTGGCGGTGAAGAAGAGCGGCGGGGTGATGGGGATCACGGGGGTGCGGATGTTCGTGCGGGACCGCGAGCCCACCACCATCGAGCACGCGCTGGACCACTTTGATCACGTGCGGCGCCTCATTGGCTCGGAGCACCTGGGGGTGGGAAGCGACATCGACCTGCACGGCTACGACGACATGCCCCCCGACCAGAACGCGCGGCTGCGCGCCGGGTACAAGGGGAGCTACGGCTTCCGGGAGAAGATCGACATCGAGGGGCTGGACCACCCCAAGCGGATGTTCGACCTGACGGAGGGGCTGATCCGCCGGAAGTACAGCGACGCGGAGATCGAGGGGATCCTGGGGGGGAACTTCCGGCGGGTGCTGACGGCCATCTGGGGGGGATGAGCGCCCGGGGGGCGCCCCCGGCGTGGTGATGCCGGCCTGCATTGCCGTGCCGCGCGCGGGGGCGCACGTTTCCCCCCATGCGCCCTCTCCATCCCGATTCCGTGGTTCGCGTGGGTCTCCTGGGCGCCGGCGCCTGGGCCCAGTTCGCCCACCTCCCGGGCTATGCCCGCGACCCTCGCTGCAAGGTGGTGGCCATCGCCGACCCGGTGGTGGAGCGCGCCGAGGCGCTGGCCCGGCAGTTCGGCATCCCGCACGTGCACGACTCGCACGAGGCGCTGCTGGCGCGCCCCGACCTGGACGCCGTGGACGTGTGCACCCCCAGCGCCACGCACTTTGCCCTCAGCTGGGCGGCGCTGGAGGCGGGGCGCCACGTGCTGTGCGAGAAGCCGGTGGCCTACGACTACCAGGACACGCGCCGCGCCGCCGCGCTGGCCGCGTCTCGCGGGCTCAAGACCAAGCTGGGGTTCACGTTCCGGTACAGCCCCGCCATGCGCTACATGAAGGCGCTCATCGATGACGGCTACATCGGCGAGCCGTACATCTTCAACGGCTTCGAGCAGAACTCGCAGTGGCTGGACCCCAGCACGCCCCTGCGGCAGGTGGACCACACGGCCGACCAGGCGGAGATCCAGGTGTCGTCGCTGGAGGGGTACGGCGCCCCCATCATGGACATCGGCCACCTGTGCATGGGGAGCCGCTTCGCGCAGGTGGTGGGGACGATGAAGAACTTCGTCCCCGAGCGGATGGTGCGCGCCACCGGCACGATGATGCGCATGAACATCGACGACGGCGACATCTTCATCGGCGAGTTCGCCAACGGCGGCATCGGCTCCATCCAGACCAGCTTCGTCACGGTGGGGAACTACCCTGGCATCGAGGCGCGCGTGTACGGCAGCAAGGGCGCCCTCATCTGCCGCATGGTGGAGGAGGAGGGGGTGGCCGAGGTGCTGCGCGGCGCCACCGCCGACGCCGTGGAGTTCAAGCCGCTGGAGGTGCCGGCACGCTTCTACCCCCCGGGGGGGAGCCCGCGCGAGTCGTGGCGGTCGCTGTTCTACGCCAACCTCACCCACTCCTTCATCTCCGAGATCCGCGGCGACGTGGCCGGGAACGAGGGGAACTTCGAGGATGGCGCGCACGTGCAGGAGCTGATCAACGCCGTGGAGCGCTCCTTCCGGCAACGGCGCTGGGTGCGCCTCCCCCTGGCGGAGGATCAGGCGTCATGAACTCGGCCGTGGACCAGTTCCTGGACCATTACGTGTTCCGCTACCCGGTGAACGCCACCTTCACCGGGGTGCGCCTGCACGATCACGAGCTCCCCGACTGGTCCCCCGAGGGGCTGGAGGATGCGCAGGACGAGCGCGACGCCCTGCTGATGGCGCTGGAGGAGGAGCATCCCGCCACGGAGGACTGGGGGCTGCTGGCGCGCGTGCCGGCGGCGCTGGACGCGGAGCTGGCGCGCGCCGCGCTGGCGGTGCATACGCTTGAGCACGAGAGCGGGCACTTCCACCGCCGCAATCCCGCGCTGTGGACCGGGGAGGCGGTGTTCGGCGTGGTGGCGCTGCTGCTGCGCCCGCCGGCCAACATCCGCGACGCGTTCGCCTCGGTGGCCATGCGCCTGCTGGAGCTGCCGCGGTTCCTGGGGGACCTGCCGGCCACCCTCACCGAGCCGCTGCCGCAGCCGTGGGTGGCGCGGGCGCTGCGCGAGTGCGCCGCCGGGGCGACGCTGTTCCGCAGCGGGCTGCCGCGGTGGCTGGACGACCACGGCGCTGATGCCGAGTCGCGCGCGTGGGTGCTGGAGGCCGGGGAGACCGGGGCGCGGGCGCTGGAGGAGGCGGCCGCGTGGCTGCGGGTGCAGCCGACACCGGACGATGCCGCCACCTCGTTGGGGGCCGAGGGGTACGCGGTGCTGCTGGCGCGCGGGCACTTCAGCGACGAGGCCCCGGAGGCGCTGCTGCAGCGGGCGCTGCGGGCGTTTGCGCCGGCGCGCGCGCGGCTGGAGGCGCTGGCCACCGAGGTGGCCGGGGGCGTGGCGGGATTGGCAGAGGCGCTGGCGGACGACCATCCCCCGGCGGAGGGGCTGCTGCCGGCGCTGGCGGAACAGTGGGAGGCGTGCCGCGCGATGGCGGAGGAACAGGGGCTGGTGGAGTGGGGCGACTGGCCGCTGCGCTTCGTGCCCATCCCCGCGTGGGCCGCCGAGGTGGCGCCGCAGCTGTACTTCCTGTTCTACCGGTCGCCGGCGCCGCTGGAGCCGCGTGAGGAGCAGCTGTACCTGGTGCCGCCGGTGGATGCGCACGTGCCCGCGGACGAGCGCGAGCGGCGGCTGCGCGCGTGGAATCGCAGCGCCATCACCCTGAACCATGTGGTGCACCACGGGGGGCTGGGGCACCACGTGCAGAACTGGCATGCGGTGCACCGCAGCACGTCGCGGCTGGGGACCATTGCGGCGGTGGACTGCGCCAGCCGCATCGGGCTGTTCCTGGGCGGGTCGATGGCCGAGGGGTGGGCATGCTACGCCACCGACCTGGCGGAGGCCTGCGGGTTCCTGACGCCGCTGGAGCAGGCCTCGGAGCAGCAGGCGCGGGTGCGGCAGCTGGGGCGGGCCATCGTGGACCTGTCGCTGCACACCGGGGTGATGAGCTACGCGCAGGGGGTGGCCTTCTTCGAGGAGGCGGTGGGGATGCCGCGCGCGGCGGCGGAGGGGGAGGTGGCCAAGGCGTCGATGTTTCCCGGCACCGCGGTGATGTACTGGCTGGGGACGGACGGGATCCTGGCGCTGCGCGAGCGGGTGCGGGAGCGGCAGGGCGCGCGCTTCTCGCTGCGCGCGTTTCATGCGGCGCTGCTGTCGCGCGGCTCCATCCCGGTGCCGCTGGCGGCTCGGCTGCTGGAGGCGCACCTGCCGGAGGCACGGGCATGAGGGGCCGCCGCGGGCTGACGGGGTGGACGACATGGAGGGCGGCGTGCGCGGTGGCGTCGGCCGTGTGGCTGGCTGCGTGCGGGGGCGGCGCCGGGCGCCCGGCCGGGCCATCCAACGACCTGCTCATCATCGGGTACGACCGCGAGCCCGATACGATGAACCGCTTTGCCACGCACATCCTGGAGGACATCGAGAGCGCCGTGGTGGAGGGGCTGGTCACCAACGATGAGCGGATGCGCGTGGTGCCGCTGCTGGCGGCGGAGCTGCCCACGGTGGCCAACGGCGGCGTGGTGCTGCGCCCGGACGGCGGGATGGACGTGACGTGGCGGTTGCGCCCCGGGGTGAAGTGGCACGACGGCACCCCGCACACATCGGCCGATGTGCAGTTCACCGTGGCGGCCATCACCAAGGGGGACTGGAAGCCGGAGAGCGTGGATGGCTTTGACCGGATCAGCGGGGTGGACACGCCGGATGCGCTGACGGCGGTGGTGCACTACCGCGAGGTGTACGCGCCGTACCTGCTGCAGTTCGTGCGGGGGACGCTGCCGAGGCACCTGCTGCAGGGGCGCGACCTCAACACCGCCACCGACTACAACCGCGCCCCGCTGGGGACGGGCCCGTACCGGGTGAAGGAGTGGAAGACCGGCGAGCACATCCTGCTGGAGCGGGTGCCGGGGTACTGGCAGGGGGACGCGAAGATCCGGCAGCTGCTGTTCCGGTTCGTGGCCAACACCACCACCCGCATCAACCTCCTCAAGGCGGGGGAGGTGCACCTGGTGGCGCTGCTGCCCTGGGACCAGGTGCGCGAGGTGGCGAAGGTCCCCGGGGTGCGCCTCAACCGCGTGCTGGGGAACGGCTACGAGCACGTGACGCTGAACCAGCGGCGGGTGCCGGCCTTTGCCGACGTGCGGGTGCGGCGCGCACTGGCGCACGCGGTGGACCGCGAGCTCCTGGTGCGCACCATCCTGGACGGGCAGGTGTCCGTGGTGGACGGGGCGGTGCAGCCGCTGTCGCCGGCGTACGAGCCCACCGTGCGGCGGCAGGCGTACGACACCGCCCAGGCCAACCGGCTGCTGGACGAGGCGGGGTGGCGCCGCGGCGCCGACGGGGTGCGCCGCAAGGACGGGGCGCCGCTGGCGTTCACGCTCATCACGCAGGCGGGGTTTGCGATCCGCGAGAGCGTGGCGCAAGCGCTGCAGCAGGCGTTCCGCGCCGTGGGCGCGGAGATGCAGCTGCGGCTGATTGACGGCACCGCCATCAGCAGCACGTGGTTTGCCGGCGACTTCGACGCCATGCTGCACTGGTGGCAGATGCCCGCCGACCCCGAGCTGACGCTGTTCTTTGCGGGCGACCGCACCCCGCCGGCGGGGCGCAACCTCAACTACGTCAACGACAGTGCGCTGACCGCGCTGCTGTATGCCAGCGACCGCACGGTGGACGAGGGCCGGCGCATCACCCTCCTGAAGGAGGCGCAGCGGCGCATTGCCGAGCTGGCGCCGGAGATCCCGTTGTACAACACCGCCAAGGTGGACGCCGTGCCCGCCACGCTGCGGGGGTTCACCGGCAACCCCACCAATGCGGGCCCCTTCTGGAACGTGCACGCGTGGGAGGTGCAGGGGGAGGTGCAAGGGGAGGTGCAACGGGAGGGGAAGGCGCCGTGACGGCGGGCGCGCTGCTGCGGCGGCTGGCGCAGGGGGCGCTGCTGCTGGCGGTGGTGTCGCTGGTGACCTTTGCGCTGCTGCACGCGGTGCCGGGCGGACCGCTGGCGGCGTACCTCGAGAACCCGAACGTGCGCCCTGAGGACATCGCGCGGCTGCGCGTGGCGCTGGGGCTGGATGCGCCGCTGCCGGTGCAGTACGGGCGGTGGGTGGCGGGGTTCGTGCGGGGGGAGTGGGGATTCAGCTACGCCGACGGGCGCCCGGTACTGGAGCGGGTGCTGGAGCGGGTGCCGGCCACGCTGGAGCTGGTGGGGGCGTCCACGCTGCTGGCGCTGCTGGTGGCGCTCCCGGTGGGTGTCGTGTCCGCGGTGCACCGCGGCACGGACCGTGTGGCCACGGTGGCGGCCACGGTGGGGATGGCGCTCCCGGTGTTCTGGCTGGGACTGGTGCTGCAGCTGGTGTTTGCGCTGCAGCTGGGGTGGTTTCCCAGCTCGGGGCGGCAGTCGTTTGGCAGCACCGGGGTGGCCGACCGCCTTGCGCACCTGGTGCTACCGGCCACGGTGCTGGCGGG
>JBILKP010000183.1:0-5757 GCA_044376625.1 Gemmatimonas sp.
GCAGGCGGGACCAGTCAGCTACCGCCTGCGCGGGGCGCACGCCCTCGTGCCCGGCGTGGCCTGCCTCGTGGAGGGCGGGGCGCTGGCCGACGGCGCGGACGCGGGCACCATGGCGGTGGGGTGCGGCTCGGTTACCCAGCAGGCAGACGAGCCATAGCGCACCCACCGCGCCGGTGTAAGGCGGGGGGCGCCAGCTCCCACGGCAATGCGAACGCCCGGACTCGAACCGGGATGGGTTGCCCCGCCAGCTCCTAAGGCTGGTGCGTCTACCAATTTCGCCACGTCCGCCCTTCTGGCGGGAAACTTAACAGCTCCCCCGCGCGTGCCATGGCCCCACGGCTGTCCCGGGCGCTAACGTCCTGCTGCACGCCGCGCCGCGGCCAGGCCCCCGCGTCCAGAGGACCACTCGCACGAGGCTCCACATGAGGCTCCACTTGGGGCACCGCACGACGCACCGTATGACGCACCGCATGACGCACCGCGTGACGCACCGCGTGACCATGGTGCTGCTGGTCGCGCTGGCGGGTACCCGGCCGCCACTCGCTGCACAGGACGCCGGGGCGCGCCCCGCCGCCCCGCGCGACGGCATCCGGCTGGTGACGCAGTTTGACGGGCTGGGACACGGCTTTACGGGGCCGCACGGACGGGTGGCGCTGCGCAACCCGTCCGACAACTCGCTGGCCGTGGGGCCGCGGCACGTGGTGCAGACGGTGAACAGCCAGCTGGCCATCTTCACCCGTGCGGGGCGCCCGCTGTACGGCCCGCTTCCCACCAACCTGGTGTTCCAGGGCTTTGGCGGCCCGTGCGAGACGCTGCTGAGCGGCGACGCCGTGGTGCGCTACGACCAGCTGGCGCGGCGGTGGCTGCTGGTGCTGCCGGTGTTCCGCCGCTCGCTCCCCACCGGCGCCCCCGAGGGGCCGCGAGCCGCGCGCCTCCCCGTCCCCCCGGCCACCCGCGACACCGCGCTGCGCCCGCCGCCGCCACGCCCCGGTGCCGAGCCGCCCATGGGGCAGTACGCCATGTGCTACGCCGTGAGCGCCACCGACGATCCGCTGGGCATCTGGTACCGCTACGCATTCACGCGGCCGCTGTTCCCCGACTATCCGCGCCCCGCGGTGTGGCCCGACGGCTACTACGTGCCCACCAGCACGGGGGACGACGTGGTCGAGAAGCACCTGTGCGTGGCCGAGCGCGCGGCCATGCTGCGGGGGGCGCCCGCGCGCGAGCTGTGCACCATCGTGCCGGGGGTGAACTTCCTCAACACCGCCGACCTGGACGGGCGGCGGTTGCCGCCGAAGGGCGCCCCCAACCTGGTGCTGGCGGCCGGCGGCACGCAGCTGCGCGGCGTGCTGGAGGCCGACTCGCTGCAGCTGTGGCGCGCGTCGGTGACGTGGGGGGAGGCGCCGCGGCTGCAGCTGGCGGGCCCCGAGGCGATTCGCGTGGCGCCCTATCGTTACCTGTGCGGCGGGCAGCTCACCGAGTGCGTGCCGCAGCCCGGCGTGACGCGGCGGTTGGACGCGCAGGGGGACAAGTTGATGGCGCGCACCGTCTACCGGCAGCTGGGGGGACGCGGGGTGCTGGCGGCGGCGCACTCCGTGGAGACCCCGTCCGGCGGAGGCGTGCGCTGGTACCTGCTGGAGGTGGACCGCGCCGGGCTCGTGACGCTGGCGCAGCAGGGGACGCACGCCACCGACGGCAGCTATCGCTGGCAACCCAGCCCGGCACTGGACCGCTTCGGCAACCTGGGGATTGGCTACTCGTTCGGCAGTGCCTCGGCGTTTCCCGGGCAGCGCTTTGCGGGGCGCACCCCCACAGACCCACCGGGGGAGCTGGGGCTGCGTGAGGTGGTGCTGGCCGAGGGGGCGGGGGCGCAGACCGCCACGCTGCGCTGGCAGGACTACACGCAGACGGCGGTGGACCCGCGGGATGACTGCACTCTGTGGTACGTGGGGGACTACCTCCAGGCGGGTGACCCGGCGTACCGCACGCGGATCGGGGCGTTCCGCCTGCCGGGGTGCCGGTAGCCCACGCGCCGCAGCGTGCCAGGGCGGAATGCTCGCGGGGCCCCGGACCACTGGTCCGGGGCCCCGCGTCGTTCACCGCCACCGTGGGAGGGCTGCCAGCCGCTCAGCCGCCGATGCGGATGTTCACCACGCGCTGCCCCATGCGCGGGTCCACCGACTGCACCAGCAGGCTCACGTAGTCCCCCTCCTTGAGGGCCCCCACGGCGGCCTGCAGGTCGCCCACCGACTTCACGGCGCGCTTGGGCGTGGGATACAGCACCTCCAGCACGATGTCGCCGCCCGGTGCGATCTTGTCGCGCGCCGGGCCGTCCTCGTCCACCTTGATCACGAAGACCCCGCGCCCCCCGGTGATCTTGAGGCGGTCGGTCAGCTCCGCAGGCAGCGGCTCCACGGTGATCCCCAGCTTGCCGGTGCCGCGGGAGGCGGGGGCGTCGTCCCCGGCGCCCTCCGGGGCGGCCGAGACGCGCGCCAGCGCCTCCGCCTCCACCAGCTTCACGCGGAACTCCTTCTTCGTGCCGAAGCGGCGCACCTCCACCGGCACCACGTCCCCCACGCGGCGCAGCCGCACCACGCGCTGCAGGCTGCTCACGCGGTCCACCGGCCGGCCGTCCACCGAGACGATGATGTCCCCCACCTCGATGCCGGCGGCCTTGGCCGGGCCGCCATCGGGCGGGTTGAAGCCGGCCACCTTCACGCCGGCCACCTTGGCCAGCCCGTTGATGCCGGCGTCCTCGGGGTCCACGCGCGTGACCGAGACGCCCATGACCGGCAGGCGCACGCGGCCGTCGCGGATGAGGTCTTCCGAGACGCTGCGCACCAGCGATACCGGGATGGCGAAGCCGTACCCCGAGTAGTACCCCGTCGCGCTGGCGATCGCGCTGTTGAGGCCGATCACCTCGCCGCGCAGGTTGACCAGCGGGCCGCCGGAGTTGCCGGGGTTGATGGCCGCGTCGGTCTGGATGAAGTCGGAGATGGTGAAGCTGCCGGCGTTGGGGAGGCGGATCTCGGCGCCGCGCCCCTTGGCGGAGATGATCCCGGCGGTGACGGTGAAGTCGAGCCCCAGCGGGTTGCCCACGGCCAGCACCCAGTCGCCGATGCGCGCCCCCTCGTCGCTGCCGATGGGGATGGTGGGGAGCCCCTTGGCGTCGATCTTCACCACCGCCACGTCGGTGGTGGAGTCGGTCCCCACCACCTTGGCCTTGAAGGTGCGCCCGTCGCTGAGGGTGATGGACACCTGGTCGGCGTCGGCCACCACGTGGTTGTTGGTGATGATGTAGCCGTCGGCCGTGTAGATGAAGCCGGACCCCTCGCCGCGCTGCGGCCCCTGCGGCACGGGCGGGCCGAACTGCTCGAGGAAGTCCTCCATCCCCTGGGGGACGCGGCCGCGCATCTGGACGCGGGCGCGCCGGTTGCTGGTGGTGTTGACGGCCACCACGGCCGGGGTGACGCGCTCGGCGATGTCGGCAAAGGAGCCGGTGCCGGCGGGCGCCGCGGGGCCGCCACGGGTGGCCTGCTGGCCGGCGCGGGGCTGGGCCCAGCTGAGGCGGGTCCAGTCCATGGCCGAGGCGAAGTACACCCCGGCCACGAAGCTGACGACCGCGGCGGTCGCGAAGCGGAATCGGGAGAACGGGGAAGCCATGGGTCTGATGGGGTGAAAAGGTCCGGTGTCTCAGACACCGCGCCCCCGCCCAGGGTTTCCGGGCGGGGGCGCCGTGGCGGGGCGGGGACCGCTACTTCTTGTCGTCGACGATCTCGTAGTCGGCCTCGACCACCTCGGGGCCCTTGTCGGCGGCCGGGGCGCCCTCGGCCGCGGGCGCGGCGCCGGCGGCGGCCCCCTCGGCGGCCTGCGCCTGGTAGAACGCCTGCCCGGCCTCGCTGTACGCCTTGGTGAGCTCCTCCTGGGCGCTGCGGATCTCTCCCAGGTCGCTGCCGCGGAGCGCCTTGCGGGCGCGCTCGATGGCGGCGTCGATCCGCTCCTTGAGGGGGGCGGCCACCTTGTCGCCCCACTCCTTCACGTTCTTCTCCACCTCGTACGTCTGCGAGTCGAGCCGGTTGCGCGTGTCGATCTCCTCGCGCCGCTGCTTGTCCTCGGTCGCGTTCTTCTCCGCGTCCTTCACCATGCGGTCGATCTCGTTGTCGGAGAGCCCGCTGGAGGCCTCGATGCGGATCTTCTGCTCCTTGCCGGTGGCCTTGTCGCGCGCCGTCACGTGCAGGATGCCGTTGGCGTCGATGTCGAAGGTGACCTCGACCTGCGGCATGCCGCGCGGGGCGGGGGGGATCCCCGTGAGCTGGAACTTGCCGATGGTGCGGTTGTAGACGGCGAGCTCGCGCTCCCCCTGCAGGACGTGGATCTCCACCGTGGTCTGGTTGTCGTCGGCGGTGGAGAAGGTCTCGGCCTTCTTGGTGGGGATCGTGGTGTTGCGGGGGATGAGCACCGTCATCACGCCGCCCAGCGTCTCGATGCCGAGCGACAGCGGGGTGACGTCGAGGAGGAGGACGTCCTTCTGCTCGCCGGTGAGCACCGCGCCCTGGATGGCGGCGCCCACGGCGACGACCTCGTCGGGGTTGACGCCCTTGTTGGGCTCCTTGCCGAAGAACTCCTTGACCACCTGCTGGATCTTGGGGATGCGGGTGGAGCCGCCGACGAGGATGACCTCGTCGATCTCCGACGGCTGCATGCCGGCGTCCTTGAGCGCCTGCTTCATGGGCTCGAGGGTGCGCTGGATGAGGTCGTCCACCAGCTGCTCGAACTTGGCCCGCGTGAGCGCGTAGTTGAGGTGCTTGGGCCCCGACTGGTCGGCGGTGATGAACGGGAGGTTGATGTCGGTGCTGCTGGCCCCCGACAGCTCCATCTTGGCCTTCTCCGCGGCCTCCTTGAGGCGCTGGATGGCCATGGGGTCGCGGGAGAGGTCGATCCCCTGGTCGCGCTTGAACTCCGCCACGAGCCAGTCCATGACGCGCTGGTCGAAGTCGTCGCCGCCCAGGTGGGTGTCGCCGTTGGTGGACTTGACCTCGAACTGGCGCGTGCCGTCCACCTCGTACAGCTCCAGGACGGAGATGTCGTAGGTGCCGCCGCCCAGGTCGAACACGGCGACCTTCTCGTCGGTCTTCTTGTTCTTGTCCAGGCCGTAGGCGAGCGCGGCCGCGGTGGGCTCGTTGATGATGCGGAGCACCTCGAGGCCGGCGATCTTGCCGGCGTCCTTGGTGGCCTGGCGCTGCGCGTCGTTGAAGTAGGCCGGGACGGTCACGACCGCCTTGGTGACGGGGTGCCCCAGGTAGTCCTCGGCGGTCTGCTTCATCTTCTGCAGGACCATGGCCGAGATCTCGGGGGGCGTGTAGCGCTTGCCGGCCACCTCCACGGCGGCCAGGTCGTTGGGGCCCGGGACGATCTTGTACGGGACGCGCCCCTGCTCGTCGCGCGCCTCCCCCGCCTTGCGCCCCATGAAGCGCTTGATGGAGAAGATGGTGTTGGTGGGGTTGGTGACGGCCTGGCGCTTGGCGATCTGCCCGACCAGGCGCTCGCCGTCCTTCGTGAAGCCCACCACCGACGGGGTGGTGCGCCCCCCCTCGGCGTTGGGGATGACCACCGGATCGCCCCCCTCCAGCACGGAGACCACCGAGTTGGTGGTGCCGAGGTCGATGCCGATCACTTTTTCAGCCATGGGAATGCTCGCGAGTGGAAATGGCGGTACGGAGCCTGCGCGCCCGTGTGGCGCGTCGAGGCGGGGGAGTG
>JBILKP010000184.1:0-5715 GCA_044376625.1 Gemmatimonas sp.
CGACACGGTGGAGAGGCGCTGCCCCACGAACGTCTCCACGTACTCGTTCAGCTCCGTCCGGCTCATCTGGTCGGTGCTGAAGCTGTACATCGCGATCGGCTGGTCGGCCGCGTTGGCCTTGTTGTAGGACGGCGGCTGGATCCCCTGCGGCAGCTGGCGCAGCGTCTTGGAGATGGCCGACTGCACGTCGGCCGCGGCCTTGTCGATGTCCCGCTCCAGCGTGAACTGCAGGGTGACGTTGGTGCTCCCCTGCGAGCTGCTGGAGGTGATGTTGTCGATCCCCGCGATGGTCGCGAACTGCTGCTCCAGCGGCGTGGCCACCGAGGTGGCCATCACCTCGGGGCTGGCCCCGGGGAGCGACGCGTTCACCGTGATGGTGGGGTAGTCGATGGTGGGGAGGTCGCTCACCGGGAGCGCCCGGTACGCCACCACGCCGAACACCAGCAGCCCGGCCATGACCAGCGTGGTCATCACCGGGCGGCGGATCCAGATCGCGCTCATGTTCATGGCGCCGTCCCCCGGGCACCCGGGCGCCTGCCGCCGGTGCCGGTGCCGGGACCGCCGCCGGTGCCTCGGCCGCCGGGTCCCCCCGGCCGCCCGCCCCCGGTGCCGCGCAGCTCCACCTTGGCCCCGTCGGCGAGGCGCGTCTGCCCCTCCACGATCACCGACTCCCCGCCGGAGAGCCCCGCGGTGATCACCACCGCGTCCCCCACCTGCCGCCCCACCGTCACGGGGACGCGCCGCGCCGATCCGTCCGCGAACACGAACACCGCCGCCCCGCTGGCCGAGGTCACCACCGCCGCCGCCGGGACCGTCACCGCCGCCGTGTCCACCGCCAGCTCCATGGCCACCGTCACGAACTGCCCGGGCCACAGCGCCCGCCCCGCATTGGCCACCTGCGCCTTGAGCAGCACCGACCCGGTGGCCTTGTCCACCATGTTGTCCACGAACGCCAGCGTGCCCATCACCGCCTGGCTGCTGTCCCCCACCCCGCTGCGCACCGCCACCTGGAGCGCCCGCCCCAGCCCGGCGCGCGCGCGCAGCTCGGCGAAGTCCCGCTCGGGCACGCTGAAGCGCACGAACACGGGGCGCAGCGCATTGATGGTGACCAGCGCCGGCTCCGCCTGCGCCCGCACCAGGTTGCCGGCCTTGAGCGCCAGCTGGCCGGTGCGCCCCGCGATGGGCGCGCGGATGGTGGTGTTCTCCAGGTCGATGGTGGCCGCCTGCACCGCGGCCCGGTCGGCCGACACCGTCGCGGCCGCCGCGCCCGCCTCGGCAAAGGCCTGGTCCAGCTGCTGCGGCGTCACGTAGCCGTCACGCGCCAGCTGGGCAAAGCGCGCCGAGTCGGCGCGGGCGCGTGCCAGCACGGCCTCGTCGCGCGCCAGCGCCCCCTTGGCGCGGTCCAGCGCCGCCTGGAAGGGGCGCGCGTCCACCTGGAACAGCACCTGCCCCGCCGCCACCTCGTCCCCCTCGGTGAACCGGACGTCGGTGAGCATCCCCGACACCAGCGACTGCACCGCCACGGTCCGCCCCGCCTCCACCTCGCCGTTGGCGCGCACCAGGTAGGGGACGCGCCCCCGGTCGGCGGGGCGCACCGACACCACCGTGGCCGGCCGCGGCGGCCGAGGGGGCTCCTGGCAGCCAGCCGCCAGCAGGAGCAGCACGGCCGGCAGGGCGCAGGCCGCCGGCGCGGAGGGGGAAGGCCAGCAGCGAAGGAAAGACGGCACGGAGGCGGGCATGCGGAGGGCGACCGGATTCAAGGGGACCCGGCGTCAGGCCCCGGGAGGGCGGCGCACCAACCGGACCGGCGCCGCCCCTAGCTAACGCGCCAGGGGGGGCGTCCGTTGCATCCCCGGTCCCTCAGGGCACCAGGTTGAGCAGCCGCCGCGGCACGAAGATCACCTTGCGGGGGGGGGCCTCCACGAACTTCGCCACCCCCGGGTCCGCCAGCGCCAGCGCCAGCGCCTCCCCCTCGGTCACCGTCGCCGCCACCCGCAGCTTCCCGCGCACCTTGCCGTTCACCTGCACCACCAGCTCCACCTCGTCGTCCACCAGCAGCGCCGGGTCGAAGGCGGGCCACCCGCCGTCGAACACCGACCCCGCCTCCCCCAGCAGCGCCCAGCACCCCTCCGCCAGGTGCGGCGCGTAGGGCGCCACCAGCTGCACCAGCGGCCGCACCTCGTCGCGGTGCGGCACCCGCTCCCCGCGGCGCAGCACGTTCACGTACTCCATCATCGCCGCGATCGCGGTGTTGTACCCCAGCGTGGCCGTGTCCTCCCCCACCTTCTTGATCGTGCGGTGCAGCTTGCGCACCACCGCCGCGTCGGGCACCCCCGTCATGGGGGCGCCCTCGGCCGACGCGTCGCGCACCGACGCCCACACGCGCTCCAGGAAGCGCCGCACCCCGCTGATCCCCTGGTCGCGGAAGTCCCCCCCCTCCTCGTACGGCCCCAGGAACATCAGGTACATCCGGAACGCGTCCACCCCCCACTGGTCCATGTGCTGGTCGGGGTTGATCACGTTCCCCTTGGACTTCGACATCTTCGCCCCCTCGCGGATGATCATCCCGTGGGCGCGGAAGCGCGTGAACGGCTCCTCGAAGGGGAGGTACCCCATGTCATGCAGCACCATCGTGATGAACCGCGAATACAGCAGGTGCAGCACCGCGTGCTCGTTGCCGCCGATGTACGAGTCCACCGGCAGCCACGCGCGCGTGCGCGCCGGGTCGAAGGGGGCGCCGCCGTCGGTCGCGCTGGGGTAGCGCAGGAAGTACCACGCGCTGTCCAGGAAGGTGTCCGACACGTCGGTCTCGCGCCGCGCCTCGGCCCCGCACCGCGGGCACGGCACCCGGTGCCACGCCGCGTCGCGCGCCAGCGGCGACACCCCGGAATCGTCGGGCTTGAAGTCGGCCAGGAAGGGGAGCGCCACCGGCAGCTGCGCCTCGGGCACCGGCACCGTCCCGCAGCCGTCGCAGTACACCACCGGGATCGGCGGCCCCCAGTACCGCTGCCGCGAGATGCACCAGTCGTGCAGCCGGTAGTTCACCACCGCGCGCCCGGCCCCCTTCTCCGCCAGCCACGCCGTCACCGCCCCCTTGGCCTCCGCCACGGGGAGCCCGTCAAAGGGCCCCGAGTGCACCAGCCGCCCGTCCGCGTCGTCCTCGTGCGCCGCCGTCAGCGGCGCCGTCGCCTCCTCCCCGGGCCCCGCCACCACGCGCACCACCGGCAGCCCGAACGCCTGCGCGAACTCGAAGTCGCGCGCGTCGTGCCCCGGCACCGCCATGATCGCCCCGGTGCCGTATTCCATGAGCACGTAGTCGGCGATCCACACCGGGATCGGCGCCCCGGTGGCCGGGTTGATCGCGTGCGCCCCGGTGAAGGCGCCCGTCTTCTCGCGCGTGCTCTTCCGCGACACCAGGTCCTGCTGCCGCGTCCGCTCCTGGTACGCCAGCACCGCCTCCCGCTGCGCCGCCGTCGTGATGGCCCCCACCAGCGGGTGCTCCGGCGCCAGCACCAGGTACGTGGCGCCGAAGATCGTGTCGGGGCGCGTGGTGAACACCGTCACCGGCGCGTCGTGCCCGTCCACCGCGAAGTGCAGCTGCGCTCCCTCCGAGCGCCCGATCCAGTTGCGCTGCGCCTGCTTCGTGATGGGCGACCAGTCCAGCCAGTCGAGGTTGGCCAGCAGCCGCTCCGCGTACGCCGAGATGCGGAAGAACCACTGCTCCAGCTCGCGCTGCGCCACCGCGGCCCCGCACCGCTCGCACGCCCCGTCCTGCACCTGCTCGTTGGCCAGCACCGTCTTGCACGACGGGCACCAGTTCACCGCCGCCTGCTTCTTGTACGCCAGCCCCTTCTCCAGCAGCCGCAGGAACACCCATTGCGTCCACCGGTAGTAGTCGGCGCTCGAGGTGTCCACCTTCTGCCGCCAGTCCACCATCAGCCCGGCGCGCTCCAGCTGCCGCTGGAAGTTGGCCACGTTGCGCGGCGTGAGCGCCATCGGGTGCGCCCCCACCTTGAGCGCGTAGTTCTCCGAGTGGATCCCGAACGCGTCGTACCCCAGCGGCTGGAACACGTCGTACCCCAGCAGGCGGTGGTAGCGCGCCGAGATGTCGCTGCCGGTGAAGGCGAAGAGGTTCCCCACGTGCAGCCCCTCGGCCGAGGGGTAGGGGAACATCATCAGCGCGTAGAACTTCCGCGCCGGGTCGTCCAGCCGTGCGTGGTTGGTCCCCTGCTCGGCCCACTGCCGCTGCACCGCGGGTTCCAGGGCGGCCGGGTCGTACGGGGCCGGCACGAGGGGCGCGCCGGCGTCGGGGAAGGTGGGGGTCTCGGAGGCCATCCCCCAAAGATAACGGGCCCCGGGCGGGGGGTCACCGCCCGGCCGGGGCCCCGTCGCCGCGCGTCACCGCCGGAACAGGAACGCCGCCTCCTCCAGCCGCGCCCCCCGTTCGTCGCACACGGCAAACCGGCCGCCGGAGTACAGCGTGGCGCCGGCGTACCGCCCGTCCTTGGCCACTGCGTAGAACTCCAGGTCGAACCGGGGGCGGCCGTCGGGGCGCAGCAGCCGCGGCTCGGTGAGCGCCACCACCCGCTCCAGCGTGCGCAGCAGCGCGTCGCGCGGCGCCAGCCCCTGCCGCATGAACTCCACCGCCAGGAAGGAGGCGCACGCCTTGATGTTGGCCTCCCCGCGCCCCGTGCTCCCCGCCGCCCCCACCAGGTTGTCGCAGTACTGCCCCGCCCCGACGATGGGGGAGTCGCCGATGCGCCCGGGAAGCTTGTAGGCCATGCCGCTGGTGGTCGTCACCGACGCCAGGTCCCCCGCGGCGGTGACGGCGTTCATGTTGATCGTCCCGGTGGTGAACTTGATCTTCAGGTCGTCGTCGTGGTCCAGCCAGAAGTCGTTCGGGTTGAGGCGCGCCTTCCAGCGCATCCAGTCCTGCCGCGACTGCTCGGTGAGCAGGTTCTGCTCGCGGAAGCCCATGGCGCGCGCGAACTGCTTGGCCCCCGCCCCCACCAGCATCACGTGGTCGGTGTAGTCCATCACCGCCTTGGCCACGAGGGAGGGGGTGGCGATGTCCTCGAGGGCGGCCACGGCGCCGGCGCGCTTGGTGGGGCCGTGCATGCACGAGGCGTCCAGCTGCACCACCCCCGCCTCGTTGGGGAGCCCGCCCAGCCCGACGGACTGGTCGGTGGGGTCGAGCTCCTGGATGTTGACGCCGGCAATGATCGCGTCCAGCGGGTCGGTGCCCGCGACGATCTGGTCGTACGCGGTCTTGACCCCGCGCAGCCCGTTGGCCGAGGCCACCACGACGGGGCGCCCGCGGAACCCCGCCGGCGGGGGGACCGGCGGGAGGGCGGCCAGCGGCTGGCGCGGCACGAAGCCGGCGGCCGCCAGCAGGGCGGCACGCTCGACGAAGTCGCGGCGGGTCACGGACACGGAACGGCTCCTGCGCACAAAGGGTATCGGGACGGATCGGCGCGCCCGGCGCGTCGGCACGGGGCCGCCGGGTCAGGGCGTCGGCTTGCTGTAGGCTGGCGCCTGTTTCCTTCGGGCGCCAGTATCTGTCCCTGAGCGGACCCCTTCCCCCACCCACGACATGACGACTCCGGCTGCCATTGCCGAGGCCCTGCGCGGCACGGCCTTCCTCGACGGCTTCACCGACGCCCACCTCTGGAAGCTGGCGCGCCACGTCACCCCCCTCGCCATGGCGCCCGACGA